>NZ_CAKLBB010000009.1:0-197684 GCF_920939515.1 Sphingomonas sp. Leaf4
CCGCAGGTCCATCGATAACGGCTTGCCCATCTGACCGGCCTCCTGTCGCCGGTGACAGGCTTGAATCAGACTTCAGTCCCCTTGGGAATCCCTCAACGATTCACGCCGTTCGGATTATGCTCTAGCGGGAAACGGACCTGACCGTAGTGCCATGTCCGGATTCCGCTGGCACGGTCGCGGCGTGCCCGGCACGGTGCGCGCCATGATCCAGCCCCTGCCACTGTCCGAACACCGTTTGTCGACTCCGATCGGCGAGGTCGTCCTGCTGACCGATGCCAGCGGAGCGCTGCGCGCGCTCGACTTCGCCGATTATGATGCGCGGATGCGGCGACTGCTCGACCGGCATTACGGGGTGGCGGGTTGGTCGATCGCTCCGGCCGCGGCGACCGGCGCTGCCGTCGATGCGGTGACGGCCTATTTCGCGGGGGATCTGACGGCGATCGATTCGCTGCCGACCGTGACCGGCGGCACCACGTTCCAGCGCGCGGTATGGGCGGCGTTGCGGCGGGTAACGGCGGGCGACATGGTCAGCTATGGCGACATTGCGGCGATGATCGACCGACCGAGTGCGGTGCGCGCGGTGGGCATGGCCAATGGCGCGAACCCGGTCGCGATCGTCGTGCCGTGCCACCGGATCATCGGCCGGTCGGGCGCGCTGACCGGCTATGCCGGCGGCGTAGAGCGCAAGCGGTGGTTGCTGGCGCATGAGCGGCGTGACGGGTTGTTCGGGGGGTGAGTCCTGCCCCGATCGTCACCCCGGACTTGTTCCGGAGTGACGATCGGGATGGCTCGCGGCATCGTCGGATCGACCATAAGGAAAAGGGCGGCCGCACCATCGTGCGACCGCCCTTGTCCGGTTCGATCAGGCTGCCCGATCAGGCGGCTTCGTCGAAATCCTCATCGTTCAGGACCGGGCCCGAATCCTGACCCTTGGCCGACACGTCGCGGTCGACGAACTCGATGATCGCCATTGGCGAGGCGTCCGACGCGCGGATGCCGGCCTTGATGATGCGGGTGTAGCCGCCGTTGCGATCGGCATAACGGGTCGCCAGCACGTCGAACAGCTTCACGAGCTGCGCATCGTCGAGCAGCCGCGCATGCGCCAGACGACGGTTGGACAGGCCACCCTTCTTCGCCAGCGTGATGAGCTTTTCGACGTAGGGGCGCAGTTCCTTCGCCTTGGCGACGGTCGTGGTGATCTGCTCATGCTTGATGAGCGCAGCCGACATGTTGCGGAACAGCGCAATACGATGGGCCGAGGTACGTTGCAGCTTACGGCCGCCGACGCGATGACGCATGGGAAAGTCCTTCGTTCGTTAAGGGGCCGTGTCACGGAACCCCAGAGCAGGTGGCTGTTGGAGGCCGCCACCCGTCGCCTGTCTTCTAGGTGGCGGTTTGGGCCGTCACCGTAGTTCTGCCGGGCGGCCAGCGGCAAAGCCGCTGGCGTCGGTCGGGTTGGCTGAAGGCCACCCGCCGGCCGGGCTGGTTTTGTCTCCGGGGCAGGCTTGCCTGCCCCGGTGCAAAATCAACCCATAATCTCCTGTTCCAGCTTCTTCGCCATTTCCTCGATGTTCTCGGGCGGCCAACCCGGGATGTCCATGCCGAGGCGCAGACCCATCGAGGAGAGCACTTCCTTGATCTCGTTCAAGGACTTGCGGCCGAAGTTCGGCGTACGCAGCATCTCGGCCTCGGTCTTCTGAACCAGATCGCCGATGTAGATGATGTTGTCGTTCTTCAGGCAGTTGGCCGAGCGAACCGACAGTTCGAGCTCGTCGACCTTCTTGAGCAGATAACGGTTGATCTGGGCGGTGTCACCCTGACCTTCGCTCTGCGGTGCAGCGACCTGCGTGCCGGTCGTCGCCGCGCGCGGCAGCGACGAATCGTCGAAGTGGACGAACAGCGCCAACTGATCCTGCAGGATGCGCGCGGCATAGGCGAGCGCGTCCTCCGGGGTCACGGTGCCGTCGGTCTCAATCGTCAGCGTCAGCTTGTCGTAATCGAGTTCCTGCCCAACGCGGGTGTTCTCGACCTTGTAGCTGACCTGACGGACCGGCGAATACAGCGCATCGACGGGGATCAGACCGATCGGCGCATCGGCCGGGCGGTTGCCGGCGGCGGGGACATAGCCCTTGCCCACATCCGCGGTCAGTTCCATGTTCAGCGTCGCGCCATCATCGAGATGGCACAGCACCAGTTCGGGGTTCATCACCTCGATGTCGCCAGTGACGGCGATGTCGCCCGCCTTCACTTCGGCCGGGCCGGTGACGGAGAGTTGCAGGCGCTTGGGGCCTTCGCCCTGCATCCTGAGCGCGACCTGCTTCACGTTGAGCACGATGTCGGTCACGTCCTCGCGGACGCCGGCAAGGCTCGAGAATTCGTGCAGCACATTCTCGATCTTGATCGAGGTGACGGCGGCACCCTGAAGCGACGAGAGCAGCACGCGGCGCAGCGCGTTGCCGAGCGTCAGGCCGAAACCACGCTCCAGCGGCTCCGCGACGAAAGTCGACCGACGCTTGGGATCGCCACCCGGCTTCTTTTCGAGGCCGCTGGGCTTCTTGAGTTCCTGCCAGTTCTTAGCGTTGACGGACACGGGCTTCCCCTAGCTTGGCGGCGCGGAAGGGACGGTTCCGCGCCATGAAAGAACAACCCCGCCGGACGAACCCGGCGGGGGGGCAGGCACGGATCAGACGCGGCGACGCTTCGACGGGCGCACGCCGTTGTGCGGGATCGAGGTCACGTCGCGAATCGACGTGATCTGGAACCCGACGGCCTGCAGCGCGCGGAGCGCCGATTCACGGCCCGAACCCGGACCCTTCACTTCGACCTCGAGGGTGCGCACGCCGTGATCGGCGGCCTTGCGGCCGGCGTCCTCGGCAGCGACCTGGGCTGCGTACGGGGTCGACTTGCGCGAGCCCTTGAAGCCCATCGCACCGGCCGACGACCACGAGATCGCATTGCCCTGCGCGTCGGTGATCGTAATCATGGTGTTGTTGAAGCTGGCGTTCACATGCGCGACGCCGGCGGTGATGTTCTTGCGCTCGCGACGGCGAAGGCGCTGCGGTTCACGTGCCATTTGGTGTGTATCCTGACCTGAATATCATGCTGCGACCGGGAGGCGATCGATCGGCGACCGGCCTCCGGCGGAAAAGAAGGTGAAAACGATCCCGGGGACCGGTTTTACTTCTTCTTCCCGGCGATCGGCTTCGCCTTGCCCTTGCGGGTGCGCGCATTGGTGTGCGTGCGCTGGCCGCGGACCGGCAGGCCCTTGCGGTGACGCAGGCCACGATAGCAGGCGAGATCCATCAGGCGCTTGATGTTCATCGCGGTCTGGCGACGCAGATCGCCTTCCACGGTGTGCGAGGCGTCGATCGCTTCGCGGATCTGGAGCACTTCCTGGTCCGACAGGTCCTGCACGCGACGCTCGGCGGCGATGCCGAGCTGGTCGGTCAGTTGCTTGGCCTTGGCCGGGCCGATGCCGTGGATATACTGCAGCGCGATGATGACGCGCTTGTTGGTCGGGATATTAACACCCGCGATACGTGCCATGAATTAGGTTCTCCCAGCTCCACGGGGCACTGCATGGCAGCGGCACCCCATCTCGTAGCGTTGCTTCTTCCGATACGCGCGATGGCAGCGCGCGCAAACACGCCGCCGCAAATCATCGGTGTCGGAGTAGAGCGCTACTAGAGAGGGGCCGGGCGTGTGTCAACCGCCGAACGGAACCATTTTCGGGACGAGACGTGGGTGATTTGCCACGCGACATCAACCACTTTGCCGCCGGGGCGTAACCCCGGGGGTATTCCCTCCCCGATGCGGGGAGGGAAACCGTCAATTGTCGAGGATCGCCGCGATCTGAGCGGTCACGTCGTCCATCGGCGCCATGCCGTCGACCCGCTGGACGAGGCCGCGCGATTCGTAGAGCGGCAGGATCGGCGCGGTCTTGGCGCGATATTCGACCATGCGGGTACGCACGGTCGCTTCGTTGTCGTCGGGACGGCGCTTGAACTCGGTCGCACCGCACACATCGCACACGCCGTCGACGACGGGCTGCTTGAACGTGTCGTGATAGCCCGCGCCGCAATTGCCACAGGTGAAGCGGCCGACGATACGTTCGACCAGCGCATCCTCGTCGACCAGCAGCTCGATGACATGGGTCAGCTTGCGACCGCGATGTTCGAGCAGCAGGTCAAGCGCGTCGGCCTGCGCAGCGGTGCGCGGATAGCCGTCGAAGATCGCGCCATCGTCGCCCAACTGGTCGAGCCGCTCGCCGATCAGTGCCGAAACGATCGCGTCGGACACCAGCTCGCCTGCGTCCATCACCGCCTTGGCCTGCAACCCCACCGGGCTGCCGGCCTTCACCGCCGCGCGCAGCATGTCACCGGTCGACAGTTGCACCATGCCGCGTGCCTCGAGTCGTGCGGCCTGCGTGCCCTTGCCAGCACCTGGCGGTCCGAGAAGGATAATATCCATAGTGTGCCCCCTTGCGCCCATGGACCGGTCAACCGCGGACGCGGTTGCCGCCCTTCAGCTTCGCCTTCTTGATGAGATCGCCATACTGGTGCGCCAGCAGGTGCGACTGGATCTGCGTGACCGTGTCCATCGTCACGTTGACGACGATGAGCAGGCTGGTGCCGCCGAGATAGAAGGGAATCGACAGCGCCGACACCAGATATTCGGGCAGCAGGCAGATGATGACCAGATACGCCGCGCCGAGCACGGTGATGCGCGTCAGCACGTAATCGAAATAATTCTCGGTATTCTTGCCCGGACGAATGCCGGGAATGAAGCCGCCGTAGCGCTTCAGATTGTCCGCCGTCTCTTCGGGATTGAAGACGATGGCGGTGTAGAAGAACGAGAAGAACACGATGCCGAGGCCGTACAGCGCCATGTAGAGCGGCTGACCATGCGCCAGATACTGGTTGAGCGAGATGATGAAATCGCCCCAGCGGCTCTCGCCCGCCGTCGCTTGCCCTGCGAACTGGGTGATCGTCACCGGCATCAGCAGCAGCGAGGACGCGAAGATCGGCGGAATGACGCCGGCGGTGTTGATCTTGAGCGGCAGGTGGCTGCGATCGGCCTGCACCCCGCGCGCGGTCTGGCGCTTGGGATACTGGATCAGGATGCGGCGCTGCGCGCGCTCCATGAAGCAGATGAACAGGACGAGGCCGGCGACCGCAACGATGATGCCGAGCAGCGTGATCGGGTTCATCGTGCCCGAACGGCTGCCTTCGAACAGTTGCAGCAGCGTGGTCGGCAGATGCGCGACGATGCCGGCCATGATGATGAGGCTGATGCCGTTGCCGATGCCCCGGCTGGTGATCTGTTCACCCAGCCACATCAGGAACATCGTGCCGCCGATCAGCGAGATGACTGCCGCGACGCGAAAGGCGAGGCCCGGTTCGATCACCGCAGCCACGCCCTGCGACGCGCCGAACGCCTCTAGGCCGACCGCGATGGTATAGCCCTGGATCGCGGTCAGCGCGACCGTACCGTAGCGGGTATACTGGTTGAGCTTCTTGCGGCCCGATTCGCCTTCCTTCTTGATGGCGGCGAGTTGCGGCGAGAGCGAGGTCGCGAGCTGCACGACGATCGAGGCGGTGATGTAGGGCATGACGCCCAGCGCCACGACCGACATGCGCGTCAGCGCGCCGCCCGAAAAGGTGTTGAAGAAATCGAGGACGCCGCCCTGCGTCTGATTGGCCAGCAGGCCGAGCTGCGTCGGGTCGATCCCCGGCAGCGGCACATAGCTGAGCAGGCGGAAGATGATGAGCGCGCCGAGCGTGAACCACAGGCGCTTCTTGAGTTCGGTCGCCTTGCCGAACTTCGATAGATTGATGTTGGTCGCAAGACCATCGGCGGCCGATGCCATGGATTTGTCCCGAATGATGCTGGCGGGCCGCAAGCCCACCCCCCGGCGACCATATAGGGGTTGCGGCCGGGATGTCTAAGGGGTGGTTGCCCACCCCCTAGGATACCGCCCGGCCCGGTCGTCGCGCGGCGAACCGTCGCGTTGACCGGGACCGGGCGGGAGCGGGATTCAGGCGTGCGCGGCCTTCTTGGCGGCGAGCGTCTGGCCCTTCTTGGCCTTGGCCTTTTCGGCGGCCGGCACGACGTCGATCACCGACACCGAACCGCCGGCCTTCTCGACCGCCTCGATCGCCGACTTCGACGCACCGGCGACGGTGAAGCTGAGCTTCACGGTCAGTTCACCCTTGGCGAGCAGGCGCACGCCGTCCTTGCCGCCACGGGCAAGGTTGGCAGCCTTGAGCGCCGCATGGTCGAGCGTGGCGCCGGCTTCGATCTTGCCGGCGTCGACCGCCTTCTGGATCGCGCCGAGGTTCACCTCGGCATAGTCCTTGGCGAAGATGTTGTTGAAGCCACGCTTCGGGATCCGCATGTGGAGCGGCATCTGGCCGCCCTCGAACCCGGCGATCGAGACGCCTTCACGGCTCTTCTGGCCCTTCTGGCCGCGACCGGCGGTCTTGCCCTTGCCCGAGCCGATGCCGCGTCCGACGCGCATCTTGCTCTTGCGGGCACCATTGTTGTCGCGGAGTTCGTTGAGTTTCATGAGTTGCACTCGCTTTCGCTATGTTCGCGCTGAAAAAATGAGGAAGGGGGCCGATTAGCCCCCTTCCCCGCATTTGTCACTGGTGAAGGTAAGAGCCTCAGCCCTCGACCGACAGCATGTGCTGCACCTTGCGGATCATGCCGCGCACCTCGGGGGTGTCGGTCAGTTCCACGGTCTTGTGCATCTTGTTGAGGCCGAGACCGATCAGCGTCGCGCGCTGGTCCTTGGTCCGGCGGATCGGCGACCCGGTCTGGGTGATCTTGACGGTTGCCATCGCTCGTTACTCCACGATCGCCGCGGCATCAGCCTCGGCGGTCTGCGATCCACCGCGACCCAGCAGGTCAGCGATCTTCTTGCCGCGACGCTGGGCCACCGCCTTCGGCGACGACTGGTCGTTCAGCGCCTCGAAGGTCGCGCGGATCATGTTGTACGGGTTCGACGTGCCCACCGACTTCGTCACGACATCGGCGACGCCGAGCGATTCGAAGATGGCGCGCATCGGGCCACCCGCGATGATGCCGGTCCCGGCAGGCGCCGAACGCAGCGTCACGCGACCGGCACCGAAGTGGCCGTTGCCGTCATGGTGCAGCGTGCGACCGTCCTTGAGCGGAACGCGGACCATCGCCTTCTTGGCAGCGGCGGTCGCCTTCGAGATGGCTTCGGGCACTTCGCGTGCCTTGCCATGGCCGAAGCCGACGCGACCCTTGCCGTCGCCCACGACGACCAGCGCCGCGAAACCGAAGCGCTTGCCGCCCTTCACCGTCTTGGACACGCGGTTGATGTGGACGAGCTTTTCGATCAGCTCCTCGCCACCATCGTCCTGTCCGCCGCGACGATCGTCGCGACGACCGCCACGATTGCCGTCGCGACCACCGCGACCGCCGCCGCCGCCCGGGCCACCCGGACCGCCACGACCACGGCCACCGCGGGGACCACGGCCCTGCGGCTGCTCGCCACCCGGCGCTGCCGACACGTCGGCGGCGGGGGTTTCGGCCTGATTGTTTTCGTCAGCCATATCTTAGAACTCCAATCCGGCTTCACGGGCGGCCTCGGCCAGCGCCTTGACGCGGCCGTGGAACAGGAAGCCGCCACGGTCGAACACGACCTGCGTCACGCCGGCGGCCTTCGCCGCTTCCGCAACGCGGGTGCCGACGCCCTTGGCGGCATCGACGTTCGCGCCCGAGGTGCCACGCACGTCCTTTTCCAGCGTCGACGCCGAAGCGACGGTGCGACCCGCCGCGTCGTCGATGACCTGGGCATAGATGTGCTTGCCCGAACGATGGATCGAGAGCCGCGCACGGCCGCCCGAACGCGCCTTCAGCGCGGTGCGATTGCGCCGACGGCGCTTCGCGAAGAGAGAGAGACCCTTGGTCATTACTTCTTCTTCCCTTCCTTGCGGAAGATGAACTCGCCGTCGTACTTGATGCCCTTGCCCTTGTACGGCTCGGGCTTACGCCAACGACGGATCTCGGCAGCGATCTGACCGACCTTCTGCTTGTCGATCCCGCTGATTTCGATCGTGGTCTGATCGGGCGTCTTTATCTCGATGCCTTCCGGCACGTCGATGTTGACGTCGTGGCTGTAGCCGAGCTGCAGCTTCAGGTTACGACCCTGTGCCGCGGCGCGATAGCCGACGCCGGTGATGAGCAGCTTCTTGGTGAAGCCGGTCGTGACACCAGTGACCAGATTCTGCACGAGCGTGCGCTGCATGCCCCAGAACGCGCGAGCGCGCTTGGTTTCGTTCGCCGGCTGCACCGAGATGGTGTCGCCTTCAACGGCATAGGCGATGTCGTCGGCCAGCGGCAGCGTGAGCGTGCCCTTGGGACCTTTGACGCTCAGCTCGCGCCCTGCGATGTTGGCGGTGACGCCGGCCGGAACCGGGACTGCCTTCTTACCGATGCGGCTCATCAGAAGACCTCCGCGAGCACTTCGCCACCGACATTCTGTTCGCGCGCTTCGGCGTCGGACAGAACGCCACGCGGCGTCGAGACGATGGTGATGCCAAGGCCGTTGCGGACCTTCGGCAGTTCCTGCGAACCCGAATAGACGCGGCGACCCGGTTTCGAGACGCGCGCGACATGCTTGATCGCGGGCTGGCCCTCGAAATACTTCAGCTCGATGCGGATGCCGGCCGCGGGGCCCATCTGCTCTTCGCTGTAGCCACGGATATAGCCCTCGCGCTGAAGCACGTCGAGGACACGGGCACGCAACTTGCTGGCGGGCGTCAGGACGCTGTCCTTGCGCGCGCGCTGGCCGTTGCGGATGCGGGTGAGCATGTCACCCAGGGGATCGGTCAATGCCATGCTGTAGGTTCCTTACCAGCTCGACTTCGTGACGCCGGGGATCAGGCCCTTGTTGGCCAGTTCCCGCAGCATGACGCGGGCGAGACGGAACTTGCGATAATAGCCGCGGGGACGACCCGTCAGCTCGCAACGGTTGCGGATACGGGTCGGATTCCCGTTGCGGGGAATCTCGGCCATCTTCAGCCGCGCGATCAGACGCTCGGTTTCGTCAAGCGACTGGTCGGCTGCGATCGCCTTCAGCTTCGCATATTTGGGCGCGAATTTCTTGACGAGCGCGCGCCGACGCTCGTTCTTGTTCACGGAACTCAGTTTCGCCATGGACTTAAGCTCTCTCTAGTAAAGCATAGGCCGCTCCCCGGCGAAGGGGAGCGGTTTTGGTTATGCCGCCTTCTTTTCCTCAGCGTCCGCTTCCTGGGGGAAGGGGAAACCGAAGAGACGCAGAAGCTCGCGAGCCTCGTCGTCGGTCTTGGCGGAGGTGGTCACGATCACATCCATGCCGCGCACCTTGTCGATGCGGTCATAGTTGATTTCGGGGAACACGATCTGTTCCTTGATGCCGCAGGCATAGTTGCCGCGGCCGTCGAACGATTTGGGGCTCAGGCCACGGAAATCGCGGACACGGGGCAGCGCGATCGTCAGGAAGCGGTCGAGAAACTCGTACATCCGCTCGCGACGCAGCGTCACCTTGCAACCGATTGCCATGCCTTCGCGCAGCTTGAACTGTGCGATCGACTTCTTGGCTTTCGTCACGACAGGCTTCTGGCCGGCGATCAGCTCCATTTCGGAAGCGGCCTGCTCGACCTTCTTCTTGTCCTGCGTCGCTTCGCCCACACCCATGTTCAGGACGATCTTTTCGATCCGGGGCACTTCGAGCGCGTTCTTGTAACCGAACTTCTCGGTCATCGCCTTGATGATGCGATCGTTATAGATCGACTTCATGCGTGGCGTATACGTATCAGCCATTGATGACCTCCCCGCCCTTTACGGCGACCCGGACCTTCTTGCCGTCACGGATTTCAAAGCGAACGCGGGTCGGCTTGCCGTCGACGACGTGCGCGACCTTGCTGACGTGCAGCGGCGCTTCCGAGCGGACGAGACCGCCCTGCGGCTCCGCCTGCGTCGGCTTCTTGTGACGGACGGCGATGTTGACGCCCGACACGACGACCTTGTCGTCCTTGGGCATCGACAGCACGACCTGACCGGTCTTGCCCTTGTCCTTGCCCGACAGGACGATCACGGTGTCGCCCTTCTTGATCTTTGCGGAAGCCATTACAGCACCTCAGGGGCGAGCGAGATGATCTTCATGAAGCCCTTCGAGCGCAGCTCGCGGACCACCGGGCCAAAGATACGGGTGCCGATCGGCTCCTCGTTCTTGTTGACCAGCACCGCGGCGTTGCCGTCGAAACGGATCACCGAGCCGTCGGCGCGACGGATGTCCTTGGCGGTCCGAACGATGACGGCACGATGCACGTCGCCCTTCTTCACGCGGCCGCGCGGAGCGGCTTCCTTGATGCTGACGACGATAACGTCGCCAACGCCTGCCGTGCGGCGCTTCGAGCCGCCCAGCACCTTGATGCACTGCACCCGCTTGGCGCCGCTGTTGTCAGCGACGTCAAGGTTGGATTGCATCTGGATCATCGATGCGATTCCTTGTCCATGGGGCCGATTCCGACCGGTCCCCGCCTGCTAAAAATGAACCCCGGCAGCGGACTGTTCAAGTCCACGCCGGGGGAGCGGCCCAATAACCGCCCCGTGACGAAAAGGCAAGGCCCGTCCGTCGGCGTTCCTGCGATCCGGGTCTAACCCCGGAATTGCGTGGGGGGGGGGGCGGGAACCCGAAAGTCCCCGCCCCCGCTCACGCGAAGGCTTACGCCTCGGCCGCGACTTCCGAAGGAGTCGCGTGGGTGTTCACCCGCTCGATCACCTTCCAGGTCTTCAGCTTCGAGATCGGCGCGGTCTCTTCGATGCGCACGGTCTCGCCTTCGCGATACTCGTTGCCCTCGTCATGGGCATGGTACTTCTTGGAACGGCGGATGATCTTGCCGTAGAGCGGGTGCTTCACCTTCCGCTCTACCTTGACCACCACCGTCTTGTCGGTCTTGTCCGAGACGATCATCCCGGTCAGCACGCGCTTCGGCATGTCTCTCGTCCTTACTTGTCGGACGAGCGCGAACGCTCGCCCTGCAGCGTCTTGATCCGCGCGATGTCGCGACGGACTTCCTTCACGCGGGTCGGCTTTTCCAGTTGGCTGGTCGCGGCCTGGAAACGGAGGTTGAATGCCTCACGCTTCAGGCTCGACAGTTCCTCGACCAACTGGTCGTCGCTCTTCGTGCGAAGATCGGTTGCCTTCGTCATTCTCAACCCTCCAGGTGCGAGGTGTCGCCCAGACGGGCGACGACCTTGACCGCGATCGGCAGCTTCATCGCGGCGCGTTCGAACGCCTCCGCGGCGAGCGGGCCGGGCACGCCGTCCAGTTCGAACAGGATGCGACCCGGCTTGACGCGGGCGACCCAGAATTCGGGCGAACCCTTGCCCGAGCCCATGCGGACTTCGGCAGGCTTCGACGACACCGGCAGATCCGGGAAGATCCGGATCCAGAGGCGACCCTGGCGCTTGATGTGACGAGTGATCGCGCGGCGAGCCGCTTCGATCTGACGGGCGGTGATCCGCTCGGGCTCCATCGCCTTCAGGCCATACGACCCGAAGTTCAGCGACGTACCGCCCTTGGCATCGCCATGGATGCGGCCCTTGAAGGCCTTGCGGAACTTGGTGCGCTTTGGTTGCAGCATCTCACATCATCCTTAGCGGCGGTGATCGTCGCGCGCGGGGCGCACGCCGGAGGTCTGGGCCTCCATCATCAGCCGGTCCTGCGCCATCGGGTCATGGCCGAGGATCTCACCCTTGAAGATCCAGACCTTGACGCCGCAGACGCCGTACGCGGTGTGCGCTTCGGCCTCGGCATAGTCGAGGTTGGCGCGCAGCGTGTGCAGCGGCACGCGGCCCTCACGATAGCCTTCCGACCGGGCGATTTCCGCACCGCCCAGACGACCGCCGCAAGCGACGCGGATGCCGTCGGCACCCAGACGCATCGCCGACTGCACCGCACGCTTCATGGCGCGGCGGAAGGCGATACGACGCTCGAGCTGATCGGCGATGCCCTGGGCGACGAGCTTGGCGTCGATTTCGGGCTTGCGGATCTCGACGATGTTCAGCGACACGTCGGACGAGGTCATCGAGCCGAGCTTCTTGCGAAGCTTTTCGATGTCGGTGCCCTTCTTGCCGATGATGACGCCGGGACGCGCCGCGAAGATCGAAATGCGGCACAGCTTGGCCGGACGCTCGATCACCACCTTGGAGATCGCTGCCTGCGGCAGCGTCTTCATGATGAACTGGCGGATCCTGAGATCCTCCAGCAGCAGACGGCCATAGTCGGCGCCTTCGGCGTACCAACGGCTGTCCCAGGTGCGGTTGATCTGCAGACGCAGACCGATGGGATTGGATTTGTGACCCATTACGCTTCCTCCACCTCGGACACGACGATGCGCACGCGGCTGAACGGCTTCAGGATACGCGTCGACTTGCCGCGACCACGGGTCGCGAAACGCTTCATCGTGATCGACTTGCCGACCGAGGCTTCCTTGACGACGAGTGCGTCGACGTCGAGGTTGTGGTTGTTTTCCGCATTCGCGATCGCCGAAGCGAGGCACTTGCGGACATCGACCGCCATCGCCTTCTTCGAGAACGCCAGGATGTTCATCGCATCGCCGACGTTCTTGTTGCGGATCAGCGCGGCGACGAGGTTCAGCTTCTGCGCCGAACCGCGAACCTGCGTCGCGACGGCCAGTGCTTCCTTGTCACCGACGCGGCGCGGTGCTGCCTGCTTGCTCATCAGCGCTTGCCCTTCTTGTCGGCGGCATGGCCGGGGAAGAAGCGGGTCGGCGCAAATTCGCCGAGCTTCATGCCCACCATGTCCTCGTTGACCGAAACCGGCACGAACTTGCGGCCATTATAGACGCTGAACGTCAGTCCGACGAACTGCGGCAGGATGGTCGAGCGACGCGACCACGTCTTGATCGGACCGGCGCGGGTGCCGGCGTCCTGCGCGGCTTCCGCCTTCTTCAGCAGGTTGAGGTCCACGAACGGACCCTTCCATACGGAACGAGCCATTCGTTTAGCCCTTCTTCTTCGCGTGACGGCTACGGATAATCATCTTGTCCGTCGCCTTGTTATGCCGCGTGCGCGCGCCCTTGGTCGGCTTGCCCCACGGCGTGACCGGATGACGGCCGCCCGAGGTCCGGCCTTCACCACCGCCGTGCGGATGGTCGACCGGGTTCTTGGCGACGCCGCGCGTTAGCGGGCGGATGCCCTTCCAGCGATTGCGGCCGGCCTTGCCCAGATTCTGGTTCTGGTTGTCGGGGTTCGACACCGCGCCGATCGTTGCCATGCAGGTGGCGTGGATGTAGCGCTGCTCGCCCGAGTTCAGGCGGACGATGACCATGCCCTTGTCACGACCGACGACCTGCACATAGGTGCCGGCCGAACGGGAAATCTGGCCACCCTTGCCCGGCTTCATCTCGACGTTGTGGACGATCGTGCCGACCGGCACCTGGCCCAGTTCCATCGCGTTGCCCGGCTTCACGTCGGTCTTCTTGCCGGCGATCACCTTGTCGCCGACGTTCAGACGCTGCGGCGCGAGGATGTACGCGACGTTGGCCTTGCCCTCGATCTCGCCATAGTTGACGAGCGCGATGAATGCGGTGCGGTTGGGATCATATTCGATCCGTTCCACGGTGCCTTCGACGTCCCACAGGCGACGCTTGAAGTCGATGATGCGATAGCGCTGCTTGTGACCGCCCGCGATGCCGCGCGAGGTCACATGGCCCTTGTTGTTGCGGCCGCCCGACTTGGTCTTGCCTTCGGTCAGCGCCTTGACCGGACGACCCTTGTACAGGGCCGAACGGTCGATCAGGACCAGGCCACGCTGCGACGGCGTGGTCGGATTATATTGCTTGAGTGCCATGTTACTTGGCCCCCTCGGTAATGTCGATCGACTGGCCGTCGGCCAGCGTCACGATCGCCTTCTTGAAGTCCGACCGGGTGTAGGGCGCGCCCTTCCACTTCTTGGTCTTGCCCTTGGTCACGATCGTGTTGACGCCGGTGACGGTGACGTTGAACAGCGCTTCGACCGCTGCCTTGATCTCCGGCTTCGACGCCTTGGTCGCGACCTTGAAGACGACGGCGTTATGCTCGGAGAGCATCGTCGACTTTTCGGTGATGTGCGGCGCGAGGACCACGTCGTAATGACGGATGTCGATCGCCTGCTGCTGCTTAGCCATTGAAACGGGCCTCCAGCTTTTCGATCGCGGCGCGGGTGAGCACCAGCGTGTCGTGCTTCAGGATGTCATAGACGTTGGCGCCACCGGCGGGCAGGACGTTGACCTGCTGCAGGTTGCGGGCGGCCAGCGCGAAGCTGTTCTCGACCGCGTCGCCATCGATGACGAGCGACTTCTTGCCGAAGCCCAGCTTGGCGAGATTGCCGAGCAGGACCTGCGTCTTGCCGTTCTCGACGGTCAGGCCGTCGAGGATGACCAGCGAACCCGCCTTGGCATGGCTCGACAGCGCCATCTTGAGGCCCAGTGCGCGGATTTTCTTGTTCAGGCCGGGATTGAAGTCACGGACGCGGGCGCCGTGTGCCTTACCACCACCGATGAACACCGGAGCGCGACGATCGCCGTGACGGGCGACACCGCCGCCCTTCTGGCGACCCAGCTTCTTGCCCGAACGCGCGACGTCGGCGCGCTCGCGGGTGCCGCGGGCAGTGCCACGACGCTTTTCGAGCTGCCACGTCACGACCCGGTGCAGGATGTCCGCACGCGGATCGAGGCCGAACACCTCGTCGTTGAGCTCGATGTCACCGCTTTCGACGGCGTCGAGGGTCTGTACCTTGACCTTCATGGATCAGCCCTCCTGGCCGTCGGCGGCCGCTGCCGGCGCCTCGTTGCTGTTCGCGGTCTTGAGCCCTGCGGGATACGGCGCGTCGGCATGGCGCGCGACCTTCACCGCGTCCTTGACCGTCAGCCAGGTGCCCTTGTGGCCCGGAACCGAACCCTTGATGAAGATCAGACCACGCTCGGCGTCGGTCGACACGACTTCAAGATTCTGCTGCGTGCGGTTGCGGTCGCCCATGTGGCCGGCCATCTTCTTGTTCTTGAAGACCTTGCCCGGATCCTGACGCTGACCGGTCGAACCGTGCGAACGGTGCGACACCGACACGCCGTGCGTCGCGCGCAGACCGCCGAAGTTCCACCGCTTCATCGCGCCTGCAAAGCCCTTGCCCTGCGTACGGCCCGATACGTCAACGAGCTGACCCGCGACATAGTGATCGGCACCGATGGTGGCACCCACGTCAAGCAGCGCGTCTTCCGCCACGCGGAATTCAACCACGCGCGCCTTCGGGGTCACTTCGGCCTTGCCGAAATGGCCACGCTGCGGCTTGGCGACATTCTTCGCCTTGGCGACACCGGCGCCGAGCTGCACCGCGACGTAGCCGTCCCGATCCAGTTCACGACGGGCGACGACCTGCACGTCTTCCAGTTGCAGCACGGTGACGGGCACGTGGCGCCCATCATCCTTGAACAACCGGGTCATACCCATTTTCTTCGCGATCACACCAGTACGCATGACCATCTCCTCCAACAGAGGCTCGTCTTGACGACGAGCTTGCCTAACGAAAAAGGCTCCGGTGCGCGGTCGCCCGCCTCCGAAGCCCCAGCCCCTGCGAAAACCATGCCCCCGCCAGGGCCAGACATCGCGGATCGTTCCCGGGGGAATGTCACGCGCGATAGCGGGGACTCGGTCAACGGCTTTTGTCCTTGCGGACGACCTGCCGTTCGGTATCCCGTTGGTGCTTTCCCTGCCTCGACCGCAGCGGGTTCTGACGCGAACCGGCGGGAAGCGAAAGCGCGACGCAGGGCGGAATCACCCTACGTCGCGGAAAGCCGGCATTACGCCAGCTTGATCTCTACGTCCACCCCTGCCGCGAGGTCGAGCTTCATCAGCGCGTCGACGGTCTGCGGGGTCGGCTGCACGATGTCGAGCAGACGCTTGTAGGTGCGGGTTTCAAACTGCTCACGCGACTTCTTGTCGATGTGCGGGCCGCGATTGACCGTGAACTTGTCGATGTGCGTGGGCAGCGGAATGGGTCCACGGATCAGGGCGCCGGTGCGACGCGCGGTATCGGCAATATCGCCGGCCGCCTGGTCGAGCACGCGATGGTCGAACGCCTTAAGGCGAATACGGATATTGTTGTCCATGGTCCTACCGATGCGAAAGAGCGGGCCGTTGGGACGGCTCTTGATTAACAACGAATGGTTAGTTGGATGACCCAGCTCGAAGCGAGTCGCCCTCATTAAATAGCAAACGGCCGCCCCCGTCGCCGGGAGCGGCCGTCAGTAGAGTCGCTATATTACTTGTCGATGCCGCTGACAACCCCTGCGCCGACGGTACGACCGCCTTCACGGATGGTGAAACGCTGACCGACGTCCATGGCGATCGGTGCGATCAGCTTCACGCCCAGCGCGACTTCGTCGCCCGGCATGACCATTTCGGTGCCCTCGGGCAGCTCGATCGTGCCGGTCACGTCCGTCGTGCGGAAGTAGAACTGCGGGCGATAGTTGGCGAAGAACGGCGTGTGACGGCCACCCTCGTCCTTCGACAGCACGTACACCGACGACTGGAAGTCGGTGTGCGGCGTGATCGAACCCGGCTTCGCCAGAACCTGACCACGCTCCACTTCGTCGCGAGCGACGCCGCGGATCAGCGCGCCGATGTTGTCGCCGGCCTGGCCCTGGTCGAGCAGCTTGCGGAACATTTCGACGCCGGTGACGACGGTCTTGCGGACCGACTCGTGGATGCCGACGATCTCGACTTCCTCACCGACCTTCACGATGCCGGTTTCAACACGGCCGGTGACGACGGTGCCGCGACCCGAGATCGAGAACACGTCTTCGATCGGCATCATGAACGGCTTGTCAAGCGGACGCTCCGGCTGCGGGATCGACTCGTCGACCGCTGCCATCAGCGCGAGAACCGCTTCCTTGCCGAACACGTCGTTCGAACCCGACAGTGCGCAGGTGGCCGAACCACGGATGATCGGAATGTTGTCGCCGTCGAATTCGCGCTTCGAGAGCTCTTCGCGGATTTCCATCTCGACGAGTTCGAGGATTTCCTCGTCGTCGACCAGATCGACCTTGTTCAGGAAGACGACCATGGTGGGAACGCCGACCTGCTTGGCGAGCAGGATGTGCTCCTTGGTCTGCGGCATCGGGCCGTCGGTGGCCGACACGACCAGGATCGCGCCATCCATCTGCGCGGCGCCGGTGATCATGTTCTTCACATAATCGGCGTGGCCCGGGCAATCGACGTGCGCATAGTGACGGGCGGCCGTCTCATACTCGACGTGCGCGGTCGAGATGGTGATGCCGCGCTCGCGCTCTTCCGGTGCCTTGTCGATGTTGGCGAAGTCGACGGCGACGCCGCCCGACGTTTCGGCCAGCACCTTGGTGATCGCGGCGGTCAGCGAGGTCTTGCCATGGTCGACGTGACCGATGGTGCCGATGTTCAGATGCGGCTTGTTCCGCTCGAATTTTGCCTTTGCCATTTTCCTACCTTCTGATTCGATTTCGGTGCCGCATCAGGGCAACGCGAAGGCGCGCCTTTAGCGGTTGTTTGGGGGGATTGCCAGCCCCTCGTGGGAGGGGGCCGACCGGAGAGTAAATCCCCGGTCGTCGGTCGAAGCGGCAAGCCGCTCCGCCGGCCGGCCTTCAGCGTCTCGGGGCTAAGCTTGCTTAGCCCCGTGCGCTTCAGGCCATCTTCGCCTTCACCTCATCAGCAACATTCTGCGGCACTTCGTCATAGTGCGAGAACTGCATCGAGTATTGCGCGCGACCCTGCGTGAACGAGCGGAGCTGGTTCACATAGCCGAACATGTTGGCCAGCGGGACCATCGCTTCGACCGTCTGCGCGTTGCCGCGGCTGTCGGTGCCCTGGATCTGGCCACGACGGCTGTTCATGTCGCCGATGACGTCGCCGAGATAATCCTCGGGGGTGACGACCTCGACCTTCATGATCGGCTCGAGCAGCTTGATGCCGGCGCGCTGCGCCGCTTCACGCATCGCGCCGCGCGCGCAGATTTCGAACGCCAGCGCCGAAGAGTCGACGTCATGGTACTTGCCGTCGATCAGGTGGACTTCGAAGTCGATGATCGGGAAGCCGATCAGCGAACCGGTCAGTGCCGTCTCGCGCATGCCCTTTTCCACCGACGGGATGTACTCGCGCGGGATGTTGCCGCCCTTGATCTCGTCGAAGAACTGGTAGCCGGTGCCGCGCTCGCCCGGAATCACCTTCACCTTGACTTCGCCGAACTGGCCCGAACCACCCGACTGCTTCTTGTGGGTGTAGGTCAGCTCGACCGGCTTGGCGAGATATTCGCGATACGCCACCTGCGGCGCACCGACGTTCGCCTCGACCTTGAATTCGCGCTTCATGCGATCGACGAGGATTTCCAGGTGAAGCTCACCCATGCCCTTGATGATCGTCTGGCCCGATTCATGGTCGGTCGACACGCGGAACGAGGGATCCTCGGCGGCGAGGCGATTGAGCGCGATGCCCATCTTTTCCTGGTCGGCCTTGGTCTTGGGCTCCACCGACAGCTCGATGACGGGTTCGGGGAACTCCATCCGCTCGAGGATGATCGGGTTCGACTGGTCGCACAGCGTGTCGCCGGTCGTCGTTTCCTTCAGACCCGCGATGGCGACGATGTCACCGGCGCGCGCCTCGTCGATGTCCTCACGCGAGTTCGCGTGCATGAGGAGCATACGGCCGATCTTTTCCTTCTTGTCCTTCACCGAGTTCAGATACCCGCCCTTGGTGAGGGTGCCCGAATAGATGCGGGCGAAGGTGAGCGTGCCCACGAACGGATCGTTCATGATCTTGAACGCCAGCAGCGACATCGGCGCATCGTCGGTGGCCGGACGCGAATCCGGGGTTTCGCCGTCGAGCTTCACGCCCTGCACGTCCGGGATGTCCAGCGGCGACGGCAGATAGTCGACCACGGCGTCGAGCAGCGGCTGCACGCCCTTGTTCTTGAACGCCGAACCGCACACGATCGGCACGAAGTTCATCGCCAGCGTGCCCTTGCGGATCAGCGCCTTGAGGTCGGCAACCGACGGCTCGTTGCCTTCGAGATAGGCTTCCATCAGGTCGTCGTCCTGCTCGACGGCCATCTCGATCAGCTCGCTGCGATACTTCGCGGCCTTCTCGGCCATGTCGTCCGGAATGTCCTGATATTCGAACTTGGCGCCCAGCGACTCTTCGAGCCAGATGATCGCGCGGTTCTCTACCAAGTCGACCAGACCCTTGAAGCCACCCTCGATACCGATCGGGAGATACAGGACCGCCGGACGCGCGCCGAGGCGTTCGATGATCGAGTCGACGCAGAAGTAGAAGTTGGCACCGGTGCGGTCGAGCTTGTTGACGAAGCACATGCGCGGCACGCCGTACTTGTCGGCCTGACGCCACACGGTTTCCGACTGCGGCTCCACGCCGGCAACGCCGTCGAAACAAGCGACCGCACCGTCGAGCACGCGCAGCGAACGCTCGACTTCGATCGTGAAGTCGACGTGGCCCGGCGTGTCGATGATGTTGATGAGGTGCTCTTCACCCTTGCCCTCTTCCGCGCGCCACTTACAGGTGGTTGCCGCCGAGGTGATGGTGATGCCGCGTTCCTGCTCCTGCTCCATCCAGTCCATGGTCGCGGTGCCTTCGTGCACTTCGCCGATCTTGTAGGACTTGCCGGTGTAATAGAGAATGCGCTCGGTCGTGGTCGTCTTGCCGGCGTCGATGTGCGCCATGATGCCGATGTTACGATACCGTTCGAGCGGATGGCTGCGGGCCATGGTCGTGCTTCCTTAGCAATGTGGGGAGCGAGGCATGACGCCCGCTCCCCACGATATAGGCGGTTAGATCAGCGGTGAAAAGCCACCGCCGAAGCTTACCAGCGGTAGTGCGAGAAAGCGCGGTTCGCTTCCGCCATGCGGTGCGTGTCTTCGCGCTTCTTGACCGCGTTGCCGCGGTTGTTGGCGGCATCCATCAACTCGCCCGACAGGCGCGCCGACATGGTGTTCTCGCTGCGGTTGCGCGCCGACGAGATCAGCCAGCGAATCGCCAGCGCCTGGGCGCGTTCGAAACGGACTTCGACCGGCACCTGATAGGTCGCACCGCCGACGCGGCGCGAACGCACTTCGATGTTCGGCTTCACGTTGTTCAGCGCATCGTGGAACACGCCCAGCGGATCACGCTTGGCGCGCGATTCGACGGTTTCGAACGCCGAATAGACGATGCCCTCGGCGACGGACTTCTTGCCGTCCAGCATGACCGAGTTCATGAACTTCGACAGAACCTCATCCCCGTATACGGGATCAGGCAGGATTTCCCGCTTTTCGGGACGACGACGACGAGCCATCAGATATTCCTTTAATCTTCAGCCGGTTCCCGAACCTGTCGGGGGCTTACTGGGGTAGGTGGATTTCACGCCGCCGATGCGGCGCGAAATCACTTCGGACGCTTGGCGCCGTACTTCGAACGCGACTGGCGGCGATCCTTGACGCCCTGCGTGTCGAGCACGCCGCGCAGGACGTGGTAGCGCACGCCGGGAAGATCGCGCACACGACCGCCGCGGATGAGCACGACCGAGTGCTCCTGCAGGTTGTGGCCTTCACCCGGGATGTAGCTGATGACTTCGCGCTGGTTGGTCAGGCGGACCTTGGCCACCTTGCGCAGCGCCGAGTTCGGCTTCTTCGGGGTCGTCGTGTAGACGCGGGTGCAGACACCGCGCTTCTGCGGGTTCTGGTCCATCGCAGGGACCTTCGACTTGGCCTTCTGCGGTTCGCGGCCCTTGCGGACCAACTGGTTGATCGTCGGCATGAAGCCCTTCACCTTATCTTGCGGTTACTTTGCCGGAGCCCTTCTTCATCAGAAATGCGCAAAGGCCGCGCGGGATTCTCCACGAGGCCGATGTCTCCAGCAATGTTCAGCTCTTGCCCACATGCAGGCTGGCGGCGCGGATACGAAGCCGACCCAGCGGGACAGGGCGGGCCTATATCGCGGACGCCCGCCAGCGTCAATGACGCCGCGCCCACAAGGAATTGGCAAGGGTTGCCGCGCTAGGGATAGACGATGCGCCCCGCCCCGCCCCTTTCCGCCGCCGCCACATGCAGTCTGGCACTGTGGCAGGCGACGCAGGCGAGCGGATTCGCGGCGGTGCCCGCGCCGGGGCTGTGGTGGCTGCTCGATCGATTCGGGATGGTGGCGCCGTTCGCCCATCTGCTGCCGGTGCTGGCCGCCGGATCGGTCGCGGTCGCGCTCACCCAGCCGCTGGCGCATGTCCGCCATGCGCGGCCATGGGCGGAGGCGGCGGCGCTGGCGATGCTGGCGATGGGCGTGTTGCTGCCGGTGCCGATCGCGCTGTTGGTCGCCGTCGTTCCGTTCGCACTATATGCGCGATCCGGGGCGATGGTCATTGCCTGCCTCATAGTGGCGATCGCGGTTCCCGTCCTTGGCCCGGCGGCGATCGGTATGGCGATGTGGCACCTGGCGGCCGCGCTGCGCCTGCCGGACTGTGCGAACGACAATGTGCGGATCGGGGCCGGCGCGTAGTCCGGCAGCGGCCCAAGGCCGATCGACATTCAGTCGGCCGTGAGGCCAGCGAAGAACATTTCCGTCACCCCGGACTTGTTCCGGGGTCCACAGTGCAGCGATCGATGCCGCTCGAAGCACTTGCGACAGCGTTCGCGGCCAGGTGGACCCCGGAACAAGTCCGGGGTGACGAAAGAGGGTGGTGTTTTCGACTACGAACTGCTCCGGAATGGCTGAATGTCGATCGGTCCTAGCGGACGTCGGTCCCCATCGCGCCCAGCAACGCGCGTTCGAACCGTTCGGGCACCTCGATCTGGGGGACATGGCCGACGCCCGCCAGCCGCACCAGCGTCGCGTTGGGCAACTGCGTCGCCAGCCGTGCCGCCTGCTGCGGGGCGGTTTCGAGATATTGCGCCAGCGTCGGCGATGCCTGTTCGCGACCGAAGGCGGTGCGGTCTAGCGTGCCGACGATCAACGTCATCGGCAGCTTGATCCGGCCCAGTTCATAGGCGACCGGCTGAGTATAGATCATCTCGCTGGTCTTGGCCTGTGCCATCGCCACCGTATCGCGCCCCTGCCCGACATACATCCCCGCCTGCATCCGCGCCCAGCGTTCATACGCCGGGGTCCAGGTGCCGTGATAATAGGTGTCGCGCTGATAGGCGCGGATGCTGGCCAGCGTCGTCGCGCGCTGATCCTGCAACAACCGGTCGATCGGGGTATAGGGAATGCCGTCGTCGGCGCGGTTCTTCAGCCCGATCGGGTTGACCAGCACCAGCCGTTCGACCCGGTCGGGATGGGCGAGCGCGAGGCGCAACGCCAGCATGCCGCCCATCGAATGGCCGACGATCACCGCCTTGGCGATGCCGCGCTCGGTCATCAGCCGGGTGGTGAGGCGCGCCATCTGGTGCAGGCTGTATTGCGCGGTGCGCGGCTTCGACGATTTGCAGAAGCCGATCTGGTCGGGCACCAGCACCCGCCAGCCGGCGGCGGCAAGCGTCCGGGCGGTGCGTTCCCAGCTATTGCCGCAGAAATTCTTGCCGTGGAGCAGTACGGCGGTGCGGCCGTTGGCGGCGGCGGTCGGGCGGATGTCCATATAGGCCATGCCCGCCGGCACACCGCCGACGCTGGTTTCCATTCGCATCAGCGGAAAGGGATAGGGAACGGTTTCGAGATCGGCACCGGTGTCGGCGACCGGCGGATCAGCCGGGACCGGCGCTGCCGTTACCGGCGCGCTCGCCAGTGCCGCCGTCAGGATGATCGCGCTCAGCATGTCCATCAACCCCATTCCCCCGCGCGCGTCGTCGCGCAGCAGGGGCATGGAGGTCAATCAATTTTCGTTGCGCGGCCGAACCGGCGCGGCAGGCCGTGGTCAGTTGGCAGTGTTGCCCATCTGCGCGTTCACCGCGTCAGGCGTGTTGCCCATCATCGCGTCGCCAGCAGCCGTCACCGAATTTTCGCCGGTATCCATCGGATTGATCGCGATCATCTCGTTGCCGACCTCGCCGTCGTTGCGGAAGGCGGCGTTGGCATAGGTATCGTTCAGCACGACGTTGCTGTCGTTCGTCACGGTGATCTCCTGCCCACCGCAGGCGGCGAGCAGCGCGAAAGCCGGAAGGGCGGCGGCGGCGAGGATTCGGGTCATGGGCGTGGCTCTCCTGAAAGTCGGGGTTCAGAACGTCGCGTCCCGCGCCGTCGTTCCCCGTGCGGCGACCCGCGATCCTTTCCCCTGCGGGCGGCAGGCGTTAGAGAGCGCCGATGCGTATCCTGTTCGCCGCCCTGTCGCTGGCCCTGCTGGCACCTGTCCCCGCCGCCGCCCAGTCCGCCACCCGGGCGACGCCGGGCTATATCCGTGTCCGGTTCGACACCTCGGCCGGGCCGATCATCGTCGCGCTCGATGCGAAGCGGACGCCGGCGACGACGAAGAACTTCCTCGCCTATGTCGACGACGGGCGGTTCGACGATACGGTGTTCTACCGCTCGGCCCGACGCAAGAGCGACCCGAAGCTGGGCTTCGTCCAGGGCGGCATCCGCACCGACGCGCGGCGCATCCTGCCGCCCTTCCCCCACGAACGCACCGACAAGACCGGAGTGCGTCACGTCGACGGTGCGATCTCGATGGCAAGGCGGCCCGAGGCCAATTCGGCGGGGGGCAATTTCGTGCTGCTGGTCGGCGCAATGACGAGCATGGACGCCAAGGGCGATTTCGACGGCTATGCCGCGTTCGGGCGGGTGGTCGGTGGCATGGCGACCGTCAAAAAGATCCTCGCGGTGCCGACCGGCGGCGGCCTCGACGCGATGAAGGGGCAGATGATCCTCGATCCCGTCCGCATCCTGCGCGCCCGGCGGCTGGACGGCACCCCGCGCCCGACCGGACTTCCCAAGGTCTGGCTCATCAACATCAAGCGGTGAGGCAGGCGCGGCACCGGCCGCGCCCGCCACTCCCCTGTTACGCTGCCTGCATGTCGGCCATTGCCGCATCGTCCAGCGCGCTCGCGCGGACATGCGCCGGCCGGTCGACCAGCCGGCCGAGATAGGCCATGAACGCATCGAGCTTCGGCAGCGAGCCGAATTGCGTTCCCCACATCACATGCGAGCCGACATAGACGTCGGCGGCGGTGAAGCGGTCGCCGGCGATATAGGGATGCGCGGATACCGCCGCTTCGAGCACCGCGACGACCCGGTCGTATTCGCCATAACCGACCATGCGCTGCTGGTCGCTCGTCGGGACCACCCCCAGCGACCGGTTGGTGATCGCCGCCTCGACCGGGCCGGCGGCGAAGAACATCCAGCGGTAATAGTCGGCACGCTCGTCGGCGCGCGGGGCGAGGCCCGCCTGTGGAAAGGCATCGGCGAGATAGGCGCAGATCGCGGCGCATTCGGTGACGACCCGTCCGTCGTGAACGATCGCCGGCACCTTGCCCATCGGATTGACCGCCAGAAAGGCGTCGTCCTTCATCGTGCCGCCATAGCCGAGCATTTCGACCCCGTAGTCGGCGCCGACTTCCTCCAGCATCCAGCGCGCGATCCGTCCGCGCGACATCGGGTTGGTGTATAGCGTCAGTCCGGTCATGGTCGGCTCCCTTCTCAAACAATTCGGTTGGAACGGAAGTGGAACATAATGCTATCGCGCGTCAAGTTCGTGACGCAGGAAGGCGACGGTCCGCTCCCATGCCAGCGTGGCGGCCGCGGCATCGTAGCGCGCCGCCGACGTATCGTTGTTGAAGGCATGGTCGACGCCCGGATAGACATGGGTCGTCGCCCGCTTGGCCGCCGCGCGCAGGGCGTCGCCCCATGGGATGGCCGTCGTGTTGACCCGCGTGTCCTTGCCCGCCAGTTGCAGCAGCAGCGCGGCGCGGACCTTGCCCGCCTCGGCCGGATCGGGCGCGGGGCCATAATAGGAAACGCCGGCGGTCAGCGCCGGATCGGCGACCGCCAGCCGGTTGACGAACGCCCCGCCCCAGCAGAAGCCGACCGCGCCGGTCCGGCCGTTGCCGCTCGCCTGTTTCCGCGCCTTCGCCAGAAACGCCTTGGCCTGTGACAGCGCCAGATCATAGTCGATGCTGCCGATCAGCGTGCGGGCGCGATCCTCGTCGGCCGGGGTCCCGCCTTGGGGGGCGAGGAAATCGGGCGCGATCACGCGGAAGCCGGCGAGCGCCAGGCGGCGGGCGACATCCTCGATATGCGCGTTCAGCCCGCGATTTTCGTGGATCACCAATATCGTCGGTCGCCGTCCGCCCGATGCCTTGGGCGCGGCGAAATAGGCGGTCGCTGGTGCCCCGGCTTCGGTGCCGCTGGCCCGCGCCGCCTCGATCCGAGGATCGTCGGTCTTCACCTGCTGCGCTGCTGCCGGAGAAGCAGCGATGCTGGCGACCAGCGCCTCGGCCGCCGCGACCGATCCGGCCAGCGCGACCATCTCCTTCATGAACGCGCGGCGGTCGCGGTGATCGTGGGTAAAGGCATCGTAGAGTGCGATGGCACGGTCGCGCAGGTCGGTCATGGCCGTCTCTCCCAGGGAATGGCGGGAGGCTGGCACAGACCGGACGATCGGGAAAGCGGCGATGGCTATCGCTTGCGCATGACCATCGGGTCGGGTTTGGGCGGCGGCTTCCAGCCGGCAGGCGGCTCGACCCGTTGGCGGCTGGTGCCAAGCCCCATCGCCCCCGGCTGCTGGCGGGTCAGCCCGGCGGTTTCGGCGGCACGCGCGGCATCGGCCTCCGCACCGCCGCGCAGCAGCGCGATCCGGTCACGCAACTGCCGCGCCCGCTCGAAATCGAGCGCGGCGGCGGCGGCTTCCATCTCGGCGCGCAGGGATTCGATCGTCTCGGTCATGCGAGGCAAACGCACGACCGGGACGAACGGATCAGCGCCAGTCGAAGGTCAGCGCACCTTCGCGAAAGGCGAATCGGTCGAGGTGGCGGGCAACGGCGCCCTCCAGCGCGGCGAGCTGTTCGCCGGAGGTCGCGTCGATGCGGACGGTCAGCGCGTCGGCGCCGGCGTCGAACGTCACCAGCGCGTCGCCCGGATAGTCGGCACCACGCGCATCCTTGGGAAACACTACGGTGCCATGGTCAGGGGTGAACTCGACGGTCAGGTTGTGCTGCCAGTGCTTGCAGAGCTGCTGGAGATAGCGGCTGGCATTCGGGGTCTGGACGGTTGCGGTGCCGGTATGCGTGCTCATAGCCGTTCGACCTTCTGCGCCGCGTCGTCGAGGATCGCGGCGACCGCATGGAGCGTGTCAGGATCGATCTCGCTGCCGCTCAGCCGGTGGTGGATCGCGGCGCGAAGATTGGCCTTGGCGCGGTGGATCGGGCCACCGTCGGTGCGGGCGTGGCGTTCGCCCAGCGCCTGCAACCGGGCGAACAACTCGGCGACCTGCGCCGACGCTTCGGCGAGATGCGTGTGTCCCGCTTCGGTCGCGGCGAAGCGCTTGCGCGTGCCCTCGGCGGCCTGTTCCTCGGTCAGCCCCATGTCGGTCAGCAGCGTGAGCGTGGGATAGACGACGCCGGGACTCGGCGCATAGGCCCCGCCGCTCAACGCCTCGACCGCCTTGATGAGTTCATAGCCGTGGCGGGGTTCGTCGGCGACGAGGCGCAGCAGGAGCAGCCGCAGTTCGCTGCCATCGAAGATGCGCCGCCCGCCGCCGCCGCCGGGACGACCGCCCCGGCCCATCGGCCAGTCGCGACCAAATGGTCCGCCGCGTGAAGGATCGCCGCGACCGGCGGCGTGATGGTGATGATGTGAAAACATGAGGTTCCTGTCGATTGTCATAGCGCCAAGATATATCTTGATCGCTTCGCGGCAAGTAGGTCCAAGATATATTTTCGCTGCATCGTTCGTGCGGCGTACCGCATCTGCTTGGCCGCCGGACGCGCCGCGCCTACATGGTGGACATGGCCGACCTTTTCGCCGACTTCGCGCCCCCTGCCCCCGAACCGGTCTCCGACGGGCCGCTGGCCGACCGGTTGCGACCGACCTCGCTCGGCGAGGTGGTGGGGCAGACGCATCTGACCGGTCCCGATGGCGCGATCGGGCGGATGGTCGCGGCGGGGCGGCTGTCGTCGATGGTGTTGTGGGGGCCGCCCGGCACCGGCAAGACCACGATCGCACGGCTGCTCGCGGCGGCGGTGGAGCTGCGCTATGCCCAGATTTCGGCGGTCTTTTCGGGCGTCGCCGATCTCAAAAAGGTGTTTGCCGAGGCGCGCGACCACGGCCGGCTGGGCAAGCGGACGTTGCTGTTCGTCGACGAGATCCACCGGTTCAATCGCGCGCAGCAGGACGGGTTCCTGCCGTACGTCGAGGATGGCACCGTCACGCTGGTCGGGGCGACGACCGAGAATCCGTCGTTCGAGCTGAACGCCGCGCTGCTCAGCCGGGCGCAGGTGCTGATCCTCCACCGGCTGGACGCGGGCGCGCTCGCCGAGTTGCTGGCGCGGGCGGAAGCTGTCGAGGGACGCGCCCTGCCGCTCGACGAAGCGGCGCGCGCCGCGCTGATCGCGAGCGCTGATGGCGACGGGCGGTTCCTGCTGAACCAGGCCGAGACGTTGTTCGCGATCCGGCTGGACGCACCGCTCGACCCGGCGGGGCTGTCGGCACTGCTCCAGCGGCGGGTGGCAGTGTACGACAAGGACCGCGAGGGGCATTACAACCTCATCTCCGCGCTGCACAAATCGCTGCGCGGATCGGACCCGCAGGCGGCGCTCTATTATATGGCGCGGATGCTGAGCGCGGGCGAGGAACCGCTCTACGTGCTGCGGCGGCTGACGCGGTTCGCGTCGGAGGACATCGGACTCGCCGACCCGCAGGCGCTGGTGCAATGCCTTGCCGCCAAGGACGCCTATGACTTTCTCGGCAGTCCCGAGGGCGAACTGGCGATCGTGCAGGCGTGCCTCTACTGCGCCACCGCGCCCAAATCGAACGCGGCGTACACGGCGCAGAAGGCGGCGTGGAAATCGGCACGCGAGACGGGATCGCTGATGCCGCCGCCATCGATCCTGAACGCCCCGACCCGGCTGATGAAGGACATCGGCTATGGCAAGGACTATGCCTACGACCATGACCATGCGGACGGGTTTTCCGGCGCGGATTACTGGCCCGAAGCAATGGCGGCGCAGCGCTTCTATGAACCCAGCGGACGCGGGTTCGAGCAGCGGATCGCCGAGCGGATGACATGGTGGGACAAGCGCCGCCGGACGGGGGAGTGAGGTCACGCTTCACCCGCTTCGCCGGGATCGACTGGTCGGGACAGGCGGTGGCGCGGCCCAGGGGGCTGGCGGTGGCGGTGGCCGGGGTGGGAGACGATGCCCCGGTGCTGGTCGAGCGGCCGGGCGGGTGGTCGCGGGATGACGTGTGCGACTGGCTGCTGGCGACACGCGACGACGTGCTGATCGGGCTCGACCTGTCGCCCGCGCTGCCGTTCTGCGACCATGGCGGCTATTTCCCGGGGTGGGATGCCTCGCCCGGCGACGCGAAGGCGCTGTGGGCGATGGTCGACGCGCTGGCGGGCGACGATCCGCATCTGGGAGTATCGTCGGTCGTGGCGCATGGCGAGATCGCCCGGCATTTCCGCCAACGCTTCGCGTGTGGCGATCGATTCGAGGCGGGACGCGGGCGGTTGCGGGTGTGCGAGGTGGCGCAGCGCGCGGCGGGGCTGTCGCCGACCAGTTGCTTCAACCTGATCGGCGCGGCGCAGGTCGGCAAGTCTAGCCTGACCGGGATGCGCGTGCTGCACCGGCTGGGTGGACAAGTACCGGTGTGGCCGTTCGATCCGGTGCCTGAGCGGGGGCCGGTGATCGTCGAAATCTATACCACCATCGCCGCGCGGGCGGCGGGGGTGCGGCCCGGGCGGAGCAAGCTGCGCGATGCCCCGGCGCTCGACGCCGCGCTGGCGGTGCTGGGCAGCGCGGGGCATGCGCCGCTCGTCCGCTATGACGATCATGCGACCGATGCGTTGCTCAGCGCGGCATGGTTGCGGCGGGCGGCCGATGCCCCGGCGTTGTGGGCGCCAGCGGGGATGACGCCGGCGGTCGCGCGGACCGAGGGGTGGACGTTCGGCATCGGCTGACCTTCCGGTTCGGGATTGACCACGGCGCGCGGCAAATCTAACGCAAGGGTCCGGTTAGCCGGTTTAGCTCAGATGGTAGAGCAGCGGTTTTGTAAACCGAAGGTCGCGGGTTCGATTCCTGCAACCGGCACCGGATCATGCATAGGCATAGGTCCCCCCCTTCGCGAGCGCCGCCTGATAGGCCGGGCGAGCGTGGATGCGATCGAGCCACGCGATGGTGCGCGGGCGGGTGGCGTCGAGGCCGGCGCGGCTGCGCGCGGCTTCGAGCGGGAAGCTCATCATGATGTCGGCGGCGGTCATCGCGTCGCCGGCGAACCAGTCGTTCGCCGCCAGATGCGCCTCGACATAGTCGAGATGGACATCGATCATCGGCTGCACCTTCCTTTGCGCGGCCTTGCCGAGCAGCGGCACGCGGCCGAGGACCAGCTTGAGGAGCAGCGGCGGCATCAGCGAGCCTTCGGCATAATGGAGGAAGTGGCGATAGTGCAGCGCCGCGCGGCGATGGCGCGGGATGCCGAGCCGGCCGTCGGCCTTCTCGACCAGATATTCGACGATCGCCCCCGTTTCCGCCACCACCAGCGGGTCGCCGGGGACGCCGGCGTCGCCGTCCTCGATCACCGGCGACTTGCCGAGCGGATGGATGCGACGCAGTTCGGGCGGGGCGAGCATCGTCGCCTTGTTCCGCTGATAGTGGCGTACGGCGTAGGGCATGGCCAGTTCCTCGAGCAGCCAAAGCACGCGCTGCGAGCGGGAGTTTTCGAGGTGGTGGACGGTAATCATCGGCGGGCCTCCCCGGGGCATAGGATTCGACAGGGCAATGCGGCAAAGCGGAAAGCGTTGCACGGCGCGCCGGGCGAGGCGCAGCGAAGCAGCGCCGCGCCACGCCGGCGGCGCTGGCAGCGCCGTCCGACGGCACGGGCTTTGCCCGTGGCAGGTGTTGGCTGCGGGTGGAACTGCTGTCCGCCGAGGGCCGCAGCGTTGGCGTGTATGGATTCCGGCCTTCGCCGGAATGACGAGGGGGGTGGAGAAGGTTCGCGCGGACGACGCTCGGCATGCAATTCCCCCCAAAGTTGACAAAGTTTACACTAACGACGTGTTTGTTGCGAACGTGTCGCAGCTACGATCGCTGGCGCGATCGTGCGAGCCTTTGGCTCGCTTCACCCCTCTCCCAACCTGCCCTAGCCAGCAAAGCTGGCAAGCTTCGGTATCCCTCTCCCCTATCCAGGGGAGAGGGTCGGGTTGGGTCACGGCGTGGCATTGGGCGAGCATGGCTTGAAACGTCGTGTGTAGGACAGGGCCTTGGCTTACCGACCGGTCGTACTTGCAGGATCCTACGCACCCCCGGCCCCTCCCTTCGAGGGAGGGGATGCCTGAAACGGAACCGCCGCCGTATCCGGTTGGGATACGGCGGCGGCAAGGATCACCAATCGATCGACGCGATCCTTACAGATCGTCCTCGGCATCGGGGCCGGCCATCATTTCCTCGGCGACCTTTTCGGTGCGCTGGCGGATCGAGGCTTCGAGCTTGTCGCGCAGTTCGGGGTGTTCGTTCAGGAAGGTCTTGGCGTTCTCACGCCCCTGCCCGATGCGCACGCTGTCGTAGCTAAACCACGCGCCCGACTTCTCGACGAGACCCGCCTTGACACCCAAGTCGAGGATTTCGCCGATCTTCGAGATGCCCTGGCCGTACATGATGTCGAATTCGACCTGCTTGAACGGCGGGGCGACCTTGTTCTTGACCACCTTCACGCGGGTTGCGTTGCCGATGATCTCGTCGCGGTCCTTGATCTGGCCGGTGCGGCGGATGTCGAGACGGACCGAGGCGTAGAATTTGAGCGCGTTGCCGCCGGTCGTCGTCTCCGGGTTGCCGTACATCACGCCGATCTTCATGCGGAGCTGGTTGATGAAGATCACCATGCAGCGCGAGCGGCTGATCGAACCGGTCAGCTTGCGCAGGGATTGCGACATGAGGCGGGCCTGAAGGCCGACGTGGCTGTCGCCCATCTCGCCCTCGATCTCGGCACGCGGCACGAGCGCCGCGACCGAATCGACCACCAGCACGTCGATCGCGTTCGAGCGGACCAGCGTGTCGACGATTTCCAGCGCCTGTTCGCCGGTATCGGGCTGCGACACGATCAGCTCGTCGATATTGACGCCGAGCTTCTTGGCATAGACCGGATCGAGCGCGTGTTCGGCGTCGACGAAGGCGACGGTGCCGCCACCCTTCTGCGCTTCGGCCAGAACGTGCAGCGACAAGGTGGTCTTGCCCGACGATTCGGGGCCGTAGATCTCGATCACGCGGCCGCGCGGCAGGCCACCGACGCCGAGTGCGATGTCGAGGCCGAGCGACCCGGTCGAGATCACCTCGACCTGCATCGTCTCCTTCTGGCCCAGCTTCATCGCCGACCCCTTGCCGAAGGCACGGTCGATCTGTGCCAGCGCGGCGTCGAGCGCCTTCTGCCGCTCGCTTGCCGCCTTGTCGTTTGCTGCCGCCATCTTGCTATCGACCGCCTTAAGATTTGCCGCCATGTCCAGCCTTTCGCGTAGAGCAACCGCGTCGAGGGTTCAACGCAATCCGTTGACACTCATGTATTCGTTTTGTTCCCGTTCCGCAAGTCCGGTGGAACGGCGTTCCATCCGGCTTGCGCGTGGTCGCAGAGTCTTATTCATGTGGATAGGAACGTCGCCCCAGCGAAGGCTGGGGCCTCAGGCGGCATTTGTCGCGCATCAGCCCCGGGAGATCCCAGCCTTCGCTGGGATGACGCTTGTTTAGGGATGGGCGAATCAACCTTTAGCTACCCTGCCGGCTGCGAACCTCGGCCATCTGGCGCTTGGCCGCCGCGCTCATCGCCTCGGTTTCGGTCAGGTCGACGATGTGGACGGTCAACTGTCCGACCCGCTGCCGGATGCGGGTGCCGGTCGCGATGCCGATCGTGCCACGTATGGTGAAGCGGTCGATGCGGTAAGTGCCGGGGCTGCCCGCCGGGACGTCGAGCGGGACGTAGCGCCGGTCGGCGACCTGATCGAGAATCACCTGCCGCCATTGGCCGAGACCCGAGGTTTGCAGCACCTCTGCATCGGCGGTCCGGCCATCGGGGCGGACCCAATAGCCGACATCGGCGAAACGGATGCGCGAGTCGTTCCAGCCGCCGATGGGGAAGGACAGGTCGATAAATTGCGCCGGATCGATATTCTCGATCGGGCGCGAGAACAGCAGCCTGGGCTGCGCGTCGGCCGACTGGCGCAGGCGGGCGGCCAGCGCGTCGACCGCGCCCTTGTCGCCCTTGCGGATGGCGATGCGCGCGCGCAGGATGTCACGCAGTTCGACGATGGTGCGGTCGCCGGGGCCGGCGAGGGTCACGGCCTGCGTGGCGAAGCGTTCGGCGCGGTCATATTGCTCGCGCAGCATCGCCAGCCATGCGCGACGGAACGCGGCACCGGCGGCGATATTGGCGTGCCCCGCCTCGATCGCGTGGCGTTGCGCGGTGCCGTACATCTCGTCGGCCGTCGCGGTCTGGCCCATTCCGAGGATATTGTCGGCGAAGCTCAGTTCTTCGGTCAGCGTCGCGGGATTGCCCTCGCCGACATGTTCGCGCAGCACCAGCACGTTGTTGCGCGCCGACGTGCGCCACAGGTCCGCATCGCCTTCATGTTCGGCGACGGTCGCGAGCGTCGCGTACAGGCTGGACACCGGCCCCGGGAGTTGCGCGGCATGATCGCGGTTGCGACGGATCGATGCCTGCAGGGTGCGGCGGGCATCGACGTAGCGGCCGCCGGTGAATTGTTCGACCGATGCCTGGAGCGAGGCCTCGACGTCCTCCGCCGGCGGACAGGCGCGGGCGAGGCAATCGGCCAGCGCCTGTTCGGCGCGTTGGCCGACGACGATGATGTCCGCCGGCTGGGCGGGTTGCGGGGTAGCGGCCTGGGCCAGCAGGAGCAGCGCGGAGACGATCATATACGGATGGTCATCCGCTCCCCATGCGCTGTCAAGCATGGGAACGTTCCCGAATATGGCGCTATTTCAAAACACCTGCCTATGCGTTCCGGGGTGCCGGCCTGCTCGTCTGCGAACTTCCCGCCGAGCCCTCAGCCCAGTTCGTTCAGCGCCTGTTCGATGCCGTCCATCGTGAACGGCTTGGACAGGACCGGGCGGTCGCGGTGCGCCGGTTCGATCGTGTCGCCCGAGCCGCCGGTGGCGAGGACGAAGGGGATGCCGGCCGCCGCCAGCCGGTCGGCGATCGGCCAGCTCTTCTCACCTGCGCGCAGGTTCACGTCGAGGATGGCAGCATCGATGCCCCCCGCATCGATCGCGGCGAGCGCGGTGGCCACGGTGTCGGCGGTGCCGGCGACCGACTTGCCGAGGATGTCGAGAAAATCCTCCAGCATCATCGCGATGAGGGGTTCGTCTTCGACGACAAGGATACGCACTGGCGAGATCATAACGCGCGGTCCTTAGCGGTCAAAGCGCGAACGCCGCAACTCAATTCGCGGTTAACCCGGCGGCTTGGCCAGCGCATCGCGCGCCGCCATGGCAAGTTGCTGCACCGAAAAGGGTTTCGGCAGGAACGAAACTTGATCCAGATCAATCGAGCGGCGCAACTGTTCTTCGGCATAGCCCGACATGAACAGGATCGGCAGCGTCGGATATGCCTTGCGTACGTGGCGGACCATCGTCGGTCCGTCCATCGTCGGCATGACGACATCGGAGATCAGCAGGTCGATGTGCGGCCGGTCGGCGAGCAGCTCCAGCGCGGCCTCGCCATGTTCGGCGGTCATCACGGTATAGCCCTGTCGCGTCAGCGCGCGTTCGGCGATGGCGCGCACCATGTCCTCGTCCTCGACCAGCAGGATCGTGCCCGATCCCCATGCCGGCGCGCCCTCCGCCTCGCGCCGGACCGGGCGGGTCGACTGGCGCGGAGGTTCGGCGGCGTGGACCGGCAGGTGGATGGTAAAGGTCGATCCCTTGGCCGGCCGCGATTCGGCGAAGATGTAGCCGCCCGACTGTTTGATGATGCCATAGACGGTCGAGAGGCCAAGCCCGGTGCCCTTGCCCACTTCCTTGGTCGTGAAGAACGGCTCGAAAATCTTGGGCAGGATGTCGGGCGGGATGCCGGTGCCGGTGTCGGAGACGGTGAGCGTCACGTAATCGCCGACCGGCAGCACGTCGTCGTCCATCGCGCGGACCTGTTGCGCGCTGGTCGACAGCGTTTCGATGGTCAGCGTGCCGCCGTTGCCGCCGCGCGCGAGCATCGCGTCGCGGGCATTGACCGCGAGGTTGACGACGACCTGCTCCAACTGCCCCGGATCGGCGCGGACCGAGCCGAGGCCGCGACCGTGGTTGACGACCAGTTGCACCGTTTCGCCGAGCAGCCGCTTGAGCAGGTTCGACACTTCGGAGATGACGTCGGGCAGTTGCAGGACCTGCGGGCGCAACGTCTGCTGGCGCGAGAAGGCGAGGAGCTGGCGCGTCAGGCTGGCGGCGCGGTTGGAGTTGGCGCGGATCTGCTGGATGTCGTCGTAATCGCTGTCGCCGGGCGAATGGCGCATCAGCATGAGGTCGCAGTGGCCGATGATCGCGGTGAGGATGTTGTTGAAGTCGTGCGCGACGCCGCCGGCCAGTTGCCCGACCGCCTGCATCTTGGTCGCCTGCGCCACCTGACGCTTCAATTTGCCCTCCTCGCCGGTATCGCGCAGCGAGACGACGACCGCCGCCTCGCCCAGCCCCCGCGCGCCGGCGATCGACAGCGCGATCGGCTCGTCGGGGCGATCGGTCAGGCGGACGGCCATGTCGGCGCTGTGCTGCGCGCCGCCGGCGAAACGGCGGACGGCATCGGCCAGCGCCGCCTTGTCCTCGCGCACCACCAGATCGCCCGGATAGAGCGGCGGGGCGACCGGGTTCACGCCGGTCGCGCGGACGAAGGCGTCGTTCATGTGCAGGAAGCGCCCGTCGCGATCGACCAGCGCCATGCCGACCGGCAGCAGCGAGACGAGCGCGCGCACCTGCCCCGCCGCCCCCGGCGTGGCGATGGGGAGCAGGCCGGCGGGGGCTTCCTCCTCGTCGAGCAGGGCGACCAGCATCGGACCGCCGCTTTCCTCGGCCAGCGGGACCTGCAGGATGCGCAGGGGGTCGCCGCCCAGCCCCTCGCGCTCGAAGCGGACGCGACCGCGCGTGTCGGTGACGAGGAAGCGGGCGAAGTCGCGGCCGTCGATCAAGGTCGCATCCTCCTGCCCCATCGCGCGCGCCTGAAACACGCGGTTGGCGCTGCGGATGCGGCCGTCGGGGCTGAGCAGCGCGACCATGATCCCGGCCGATCCCAGCCGCTCGCCGATCTCACCCGACAGGATCATGCCGATGCCGGCGGCCTCGGCGATCGCCTGTCCGCCCTCGAACCGCCAGACGAGCATCGTGTCGCCGGCGCGGGTGAGCGTCGCCATCAGCGGGGCCTCGCCCTGCCGGAGCGTCACCTGCGCATGGCCGTCGCGCCATGCCGCGCGGGCGGCACCGGCGAGCAACGTGGCGTCGCCGCCCTCGCCCACCACGCCCGGTGGGGTCGGATAGCCGTCGAACAGCGCGGCATAGCGGTCGTTGGCGCACATCAGCCGCCCGGCGCGGTCGGTGACGGCGGTGGCGTGCGGCGAGACGGCGGCGAGCGCCTGCGCCACCGACCAGTCGATGCGCGGTTCGTCGGGCTGCGCGACCCCACGCATCCGGGTCCAGCCGAACAGCGCGCCGGCCAGCACCAGCGCGGTGGCGAGAAAGCCGCCGGCGATGGTCGAATCGCCGAGCAACCACAGGATCACCGCCGCCGCCGCGATACCGCTGGCCACCGCGATGGCGATCGGCACCAGTGGCGAGGGAGAGCGGGGGGAAAGCGACACCATGACAGGCTGTTGCGGCGCTTGGGCGATGGCGTCAAGCGGGGTGGTCGGGGTCGGGGTGAATCGTCCTGGACTCGTGGTGGTGGAGGGTGGAGCGGCCGGCCGTGCAGAGCGGAATCAATCGCCCTGTCCCTACCGTCACCCCGGACTGGTTCCGGGGTCCACGGCGCGGCGATCGGTGCGATTTGAGGTTCGATCGGCAGCGTTTGCGGTATGGTGGACCCCGGAACAGGTCCGGGGTGACGATGTGGATTGGTCCGGTGTTCGTCCTTCCCTCGTTCGCCGGGGGGATGAGGTTGGCCGGTCCAATGTTCGTCATTCCCGCGCAGGCGGGAATCCATAGGCGCTGACGAACATGCTGGAGCCGGAACGGTAGCGTGTATGGATTCCCGCCTGCGCGGGAATGACGGCACGGGGGGAGCGGGAACGCATCCGCGCCGCGCCCCCTGCCCTTACCAGATGCGGACGCGCTGTTCGGGGGTCAGGAACAGCTTGTCCGTCGCGCCGGGCTTGTAGCCGGCGTACCATGGGTCGAGGTTGCGCACGACCCATGCGCGCTGTTCGGACGGGCTGTGCGGGTCGGTCAGCAGCCGCTGGCGCAAATTCGCCTCGCGGTAGCTGCGCCGCCAGACCTGCGCCCAGCCGAGGTAGAAGCGCTGTTCGGGGGTATAGCCCTCGATCGCCGGCTGGCTGCCGGGATAGGCGTGGGTATAGGCGTCCCACGCCACGGTCAGCCCGGCCAGATCGGCGATGTTCTCGCCCAGCGTCAGTTCGCCCTTCACCTTCATGCCGGGCAGCGGTTCATAGGCGTCATACTGCCGGACCAGCGCGGCGGTGCGTTCGTCGAAGCGCTTCACGTCCTGCGGCGTCCACCAGTCGGTGAGGCTGCCGTTCACGTCGTACTTGCGGCCCTGATCGTCGAAATGGTGGCTGATCTCGTGACCGATCACCGCGCCGATCGCGCCGTAGTTGACTGCCGGGTCGGCCGCCGGATCGAAGAACGGCGGCTGGAGGATCGCGGCGGGGAACACGATCTCGTTCATCACAGGGTTCGCATAGGCGTTCACGGTCATCGGGGTCATGAACCATTCCCACTTCTGGATCGGCTTGCCCAGATGCTGCACGTTGTAGCGCTGCTGCCACTGGTTCGCGCGCAGCATGTTGCCGAACGCATCGCCCGCGACGATTTGCAGGTCGCTCATGTCGCGCCAGCGGTCGGGATAGCCGATCTTGGGGGTGAAGGCGGCGAGCTTGGCGCGCGCCTTCGCCTTGGTTTCGGGGGCCATCCAGTCGAGCTGATCGATGCGGCGGCCCATCGCCGTCGTGACGTTGCGCACCAGTTCGTCGGCCGCCGCCTTGGTCGCGGGCGGGAAATATTGCGCGACATAGGCCTTGCTGACATCGTCGGCGACCGCGTCCGAAGTGAAGTCGACCGCGCGCTTCCAGCGTTCCTCCTGCTCGGGCGTGCCCGACAGGACGGTGCCGAAGAAGGCGAAATTCTCGGCATCGAAGCTGCGCGGCAGGACGCTGGAGAAGCCGTCGAGCAAGCGCAGCAGCAACTGGTCCTTCAGCACCGCCAGCGGGGCTGCGCCGATCACCTTCGCCATGCCGGTGAAGGCGCTTGGCTGCGCGACGATCACGCTCTGGGTATCGGCACCAAGGCCCCGGAAATAGGTCGCGAAGTCGAAGCCCGGCGCTTTGGCCTGAAGCGCGGCGACGGTCATCTTGTTGTAGGTCTTGTTGGCGTCGCGGCTTTCGATCCGCGTCCAGTGCGCCTGCGCGAAGCGCGTTTCCAACGCCACGACCGCCTTGGCCCGCGCCGCCGCGTTCGGTTCACCCGCCAGCGTCAGCATCTTGGCCAGATGCTGCTCATAGGCAGCGCGGGTCTGCGCCAGCTTGGCATCGGTCGAGAGATAATAGTCGCGGTCGGGCAGGCCGAGGCCCGCCTGCCCCGCCGACAGCGCATAGACGTCGGGCTGCTTGTCGTCGGGGCCGACATAGGCACCGAACGGCGCACCGACGCCCGCCTGCGCCGCCTTGGCGACCAGCGCGGCATAGCCGGCCTTCGACGTGAGACCCTTGATCTCGGTCAGCCACGGCTGGATCGTGGCCAAGCCCTTCGCCTCGATCGCGCTCTGGTCGAGGAACGTGGCATAGGCGGTGCCGATCTTCGAATTGGGATCGCCCTTCACCGCGTCGAGCAACTGGCGGGTGCGCGTCTTGGACAGGTCGTCCAGCGCGGTGAACATGCCGTAGTTCGACTTGTCGGCGGGGATCGGGGTGATCTTTTCCCACGTGCCGTTGGCGTATTTGTAGAAATTGTCGCCGGGCTTGACCGCCGTGTCCATGCCGGCGGTGTCGAAGCCGAAGCTGCCGATCTCGGGCTTCTCCACCAGAGGGGGCGCAATTCCCGTCATGTCCATCGGCGTGGATGGCACGTCGTTGGCACGAATGACTGGCGGTTTGTTTGCACAAGCCGACAGCGCGGACGCCGCGAGCAGGATGGTCAGGACGAAACTACGCCGCATGGGAAATGCCTTTTCGTATCAGGTGATACGGCGATGCTGCACCCGGGGCATATCGATCGTCAATATGATTGGCGTGATTTTGGACCGGGGTGGACTGACATTCATGCTCTTACAGTCGTCCCGGGGCTGTTCCAGTTTCCTCCCCTCCCTGACAAGGGAGGGGTTGGGGGGTGGGTTGGCCGGTTGTGGAGCGCTTGCGTTTCCTCTCGGGCCAACCCACCCCCGGCCCCTCCCTTGTCAGGGAGGGGAGAAATTGAATGTCGATCCATCCCCGACCGTGAACACGATCCGCCGTCCGCTCACGGATAGGCGATCGCCATCACCTCATATTCCTTGACCCCGCCGGGCAGTTGCACCGTGCGCACGTCGCCCACCGCGCTGCCGCGCAGTGCGCGCGCCATCGGCGAGTTCCAGCCGATCCGGCCCGCGCCGGCATCGGTTTCGTCATCGCCGACGAGGATCAGCGTGCGGTGGCGGTCGTCCTCATCGGCGATGGTGACGGTCGCGCCGAACCATGCGCGGGTCCGGTCGGCCTGTTGCGCAGGGTCGACCACGCGCGCCGCCTTCATCCGTTTGGCGAGAAAGCCCAGCCGCCGGTCGATCTCGCGCAGGCGCTTGCGGCCATAGATATAGTCGCCGTTTTCCGAGCGGTCGCCGTTGCCCGCCGCCCACGCGATGACGTCCAGCAGCTTGGGGCGTTCGTCACCCAGCAACTGGTCATATTCTGCCTTGAGCACGCCATAGCCGGCGGGCGTGATGTAGTTCGGACGCGGCTCGCTCATCCCGGCCGGTTCTTGCCAAGATACCAGCTCAGGTTGTTAGGGCCCCGCGAGCGCGCCTTGTCGGCATGGATCAGGTCGTAGACGACCGCGTTTTCCAGCACCCGCTGCACATAACCGCGCGTTTCGGAGAGCGGAATCTTCTCGATCCATTCGATCATGTCGACGCCGGGGGTGCGCGGATCGCCGTTGGCGCGGATGAACTTGTTCACATTGCCCGGCCCCGCATTATAGGCGGCGATTGCCAGCGGATAGCTGCCGCCGTAATAGTCGAGCATCCGCTGGATGTAGGACGAGCCCAGCGCCATGTTGTAGCCGGGATCGTTCAGCGACGACGCATTGTACGACAGGCCGAGCTTGCCCGCCGTCTCGCGCGCGGTGCCGGGCATCAACTGCATCAGCCCGCGCGCGCCAGCGCGGCTGACGGCGGTGCGGTCGAACTGGCTTTCTTGCCGCGCGATGGCGTGGATCAGCGTGAACTGGCCCGATTGCGACCCCGGCACCGCGACCGACGGATAGCCCGCCAGCGTATAGTCGCTGTGCCCGTTCAGCAACGCGCTGCGCCCGACCATGACGCCGAGGTCGGGGCGGTCGATCGCGCGCGACAGCTCGACCGCCAGCGCATGGTCGGTATCGCTCCTCGCATCCTCGGCGATCTTGCGGACGAACAGCGTCTGGTCGGCATATTGGCCGGTGCGCCCGAGATAGCGGACCGCTCGGGCGACCTCGCCGTTCATGTAGGCGGTACGGACGGCGGCGGGCACCATCGCCGGACTGGCGGTGGCGGCGGGGGCACGCAGCGGGCGGCCGATCCGCTCGCTCGCCAACTGGCCGTAGAACAGGTCGGACAGGTCGGCGGCCTGCGCATACCAGCGGTCGGCGGTCGGCCGGTCGCCCGCGCGCTCGGCGGCGCGGCCCGCCCAGTAATAGCCCTTGGTGCGGACGGTCGGGGTGCGCGACCCGCTGGCGTAGCGCGCGAACATGCCCGCCGCGTCGCCCGGCCGGTTCAGATTCTGGAACGCGACCGTCCCCGCCAGCCATGCGAGGCTGGTATAGTCGTCACGCTCGCCATAGGATTCATCGGCGATGACCGTGCCCGCCGGAAAGGCGTCATCGATCTGCGACGCGATCTGGTAAGCTACGCCATATTGCCCGTCGGCCTGCGCGGCGCGGGCGTTGGTCAGCAGCACCTCCAGCCATTTCTCGGCATCGCCGGGGCTGCGCGACAGGCGGCGCGGCTGGGCGAGGTACGCGCAGGCGGCGGGCGACTGGCCGGTGGCGCGCAGCCACATCGCCCGGTCGGCGACATAGCCCGGATCGGCACGGTCTACGCCGCCCTGCTCGCCGCGCACCGTGGCGTCGGCGCCGCCGCCCTTGAACGCCAGGCGGGCATCGAAGGTCGGGCGCATCGCCGCCGAGACGAAACCGATCTGACGCTGCGCGCTGCTGGTCGCGCCCTGCCACAACAGCCGGTCCATCCGCGCGTCGTGATCGGCCGGGGTCAGCGCGGCGGCGAAGCGGGCGAACAGCGCCGTCTCGTCGGCGGTGCGCAGGCTTCCCCTGCGCCATGCCGCGCGGGCCGCCTCGTTCGCCTCGCCCGGACGGCCGGTCGCGGCGAGCGCCTCGGCGCGGCGGAGCTGCCCGGCGGCGGTGAGCGGGGGATAGCGATCGAAGAAGCGCAGCACGGTCGCGGGGTCCTGCGCGCCGTTGGCCAGCACCGTCTCCGCCGCCGCGCGGCGGCTGGTCTCGCCGGGGAAGCCGGGGTGGGCCAGCAGGAACCGTGCATAATCGGCGAACGGATAATTGTCCGACTGCTGCAACCGCTTCCAGTCGGCCAGCACCGGCTGGACCGGATCATAGGGCACCGGTGCGCTCTGGACGGCCGGGGCCGGGACCGAGGGGACATAGCCCGCCGGCAGCGGCTGGCGCGTGACCGTAGCGGGCACGGGGGCGGATTGCGGGAAGGGCGTCTGCAACACCCCGGTGGCCACGGCGGCGCTCGCGACGCCGGCGAGCAGGAACGCGCTCTTGAACACGGTGGTCAGCATACTGGACATGATATGGAAGCCCGCCCTATCTGTCGCCACCTTTTCGGCCCAATTTCCTTTCGACGGAGCGATTATCCCCATGTTTTCCGGTTCGATCCCGGCGCTCGTCACGCCGTTCGCCAACGGCCGATTCGACGAAGCCTCGTTCCGCGCGCTCGTCGACTGGCAGATCGAGAGCGGATCGTCGGCGCTGGTGCCCTGCGGCACCACCGGCGAGGCGGCGACGATGACCATCGAGGAACACGATCATGTCGTGCGGGTCTGCGTCGACCAGGCGGGCGGGCGCGTGCCGGTGATCGCGGGCTGCGGATCGAACGACACCGCCGTCGCGCTGCATCACATCCATGCGGCCAAGGCGGCGGGCGCGGCCGCCGCGCTGCTGGTCCCGCCCTATTACAACCGCCCGAACCAGGAAGGCGTGTTCCGCCATTTCGAGGTGCTGGCATCGCGCGGCGGCCTGCCGATCATGCTCTACAACGTGCCGGGACGTACCGTCACCGACATCGCGGTCGAAACGGTCGAGCGGATCGTCAAGGCGTTCCCCGACACGGTCGTCGGCATCAAGGACGCTACGGGCCAGATGGCGCGCGTCGCCGAACACCGCGCGCGCTGCGGGCCGGATTTCGTGCAATTGTCGGGCAACGACGACATGACGCTGGCCTTCATGGCGATGGGCGGCGCCGGCGCGATCTCGGTCACGGCCAATGTCGCGCCGGCGATGTGCGCCGAGTTTCAGGACGCCTGCCTTGCCGGGGACTATGCCCGCGCGCTGACGATCCAGGACCGGCTGTATCCGCTGCATTCGGCGCTGTTCAGCGATGCGTCGCCCGGACCCGTCAAATATGCGCTCGGGCGCGTCCGGCCCGGTTTCCCGACCGATCTGCGCCTGCCGATGACTCCGCCGTCGGCGGCATCGTGCGCGGCGGTCGACGCGGCGCTCGCGCATGGCGGACTCATCGGCTAACACGCGGGGCGTATGCCAAACGGACAGTTTTCGATTCAAACGCTTACCGGGCGCGAGCTTGCGGCGCGCGACTGGTCCACGACGCCGATGGGCGCTGTCGATAGCTGGCCGGTGTCGCTGCGCGCGCTGCTGGCGATGATGTTGTCGTGTCCCACGCCGATGTTCCTCGCGTGGGGGCCGGACCTGCGCTGCTTCTACAACGACGCCTATCGCCCGCTGCTCGGCCACCGGGTCGACATGGCGCTGGGCGAGCGGTTCGACGTGGTCTGGGCGAACATCTGGGACGAATTGCTGCCGCTGGTCGAACGCACCCTGGCCGGTGGCAACGTGGTCGCGACCGACATGCAGCTCGACCTGCAACGCACTGGCGAGAGCGAGGAAAGCTGGTGGAGTTTCACCTACTCGCCCGCCTTCGACGATCACGGCCAAGTCGCCGGATTACTGTGCATCACCGGTGAGACGACCGGGCGGGTGATGGCCGAGCGCGAGCGCGCCGCCGCCGACGAACGGCTGCAACAGGCCTTGTCCGCCGGGCGCAACATCGGCGCATGGGACTGGGACGTGCAGAACGACGTGGTGCGCGCCGATTCGCGCTTCGCGCTGCTCTATGGCGTCGATCCCAAGCAGGCGGCGCAGGGCGCGTCGATCGACGTGTTCTTCGGCGGCCTGCACCCCGACGATCTTCAGGCGGCGCAGCGCGCGATCGCCGAGGCGATGGACCCGGACGGCGACGGCACGTTCCTCGCCGAATATCGCCTGCTCGGGGCCGATGGCCACAGCCGCTGGGTATCGGCGCAGGGGCGCTGCGTGTTCGACGATGCCGGCCGCCCGGTCCGCTTCCCCGGCGTCAGCTACGACATCGACGATCGCAAGCGGGCCGAGCTGGCGGCGCTGGCAGCCAAGGCCGAACGCGATTTCGTCCTGTCGCTATCCGCGCGCCAGCGGTCCGCGACCGATCCGGCGGCGATCATGCGCTTCACCGCGCAGGCGCTGGGCGAGCGGCTGGGCATCAACCGCGTCGGCTTCGCGCGGATCATCGGCCACCGTGTCCGCTATGGCGCGGGCTGGAACGACGGCGCGCTGCCGCCGCTCACCGGCGATCACTCGCTCGACCGGTTCGGACGGGCGGGCACCGCGCTGTTGCGCAGTGGCCAGCCGATCGTGTCGGACGATTTCACGACCGATCCGGCGTTCGATCCGGCGATCGTCGCGACCTATTCGGCGCGGTCGGGCATCGTGATTCCGTTGCGCCACGACGGTCGGGCCGAGGCGATACTGATCCTCAACCACGCCACCGCGCGGCGCTGGACACCTGGCGAGGTGGCGCTGGCCAACGAGATCGCCGAAACCGGCTGGATCGCGATCCAGCGCGCCGATGCGCTGCGCCAACTGGAGGCCAAGGTCGGGCGGCAGGACGCGCAGCTCGAACGGGTGGCGACCGAATTGCACGACGCGGCGTCCGCCCGCGCCGCCGCCGAGACGCAGGTGCGCCAGTTGCAGAAGATGGAGGCGGTCGGCCAGTTGACCGGCGGCATCGCGCATGATTTCAACAACATGCTGGCAATCGTCATCGGCAGCCTCGACATGATCGACCGCCGGCTGGCGCAGGGCCGGATCGACGTCACTCGCTATGTCGAGGCGGCGCGCGAGGGGGCCGACCGCGCGGCGGCGCTGACGCAGCGCCTGCTCGCCTTTTCGCGCCAGTCGCCGCTGTCGCCCGAACCGGTCGAGGGCAACCGCCTGATCGCCGACCTGACCGACCTGCTCGTCCGCACGCTGGGCGAACGGATCGCGGTGGAGACGGTGCTGGGCGCCGGGCTGTGGCGCGCCGAGGCCGACCGGGGGCAGTTGGAGAACGCGCTCGTGAACCTCGCGGTCAACGCGCGCGACGCGATGGAGGACGGCGGCAAGCTGACCATCGAAACCGCCAACGCCCATGTCGGCGACGACTATGCGCGCGAGGCGGAGATGGCGGCGGGGCAATATGTGCTGATCGCGGTCAGCGACACCGGCAGCGGCATGGCGCCCGAGGTGCTGGCCAAGGCGTTCGACCCGTTCTTCACCACCAAGCCGGTCGGGCGCGGAACGGGACTGGGGCTGAGCCAGGTGTTCGGCTTCGTCCGCCAGTCGCGCGGCCATGTCCGCCTGTATTCGGAAGCAGGCGTCGGCACCACCGTCCGCCTCTATCTGCCGCGCTTCTATGGCGAGGCACCGACGCCGGGGCCGCGCACCGCGGTGCCCGACGTTCGCGGCGGGAGCCCCGGCGAAGTGGTGCTGGTGGTCGAGGACGAGGCGCGCGTGCGCAGCTTCTCGGTCGAGGTGTTGCGCGACCTTGGCTACCGCGTGGTGCAGGCGGCGAGCGGGCCGGAAGCGCTGGCGCTGATCGAGGGCGGGCAGCCGGTGTCGCTGCTGTTCACCGACGTGGTGATGCCGGGGATGACCGGCCGCGAACTCGCCGACCGGGCGGGCGTGCTGCGGCCGGGGCTGCGGGTGCTGTATACCACCGGCTATACCCGCAACGCGGTGGTGCATAACGGCGTGCTCGATCCGGGGACGCGGTTGCTGTCCAAGCCGTTCGGGGTGGACGAGCTGGCGCGCAAGGTGCGGGAAGCGCTGGACGGATAGGGTTCGGAGCGGATCGGGGTTCGGACGGTTCGTGGCTCCCCTCCCTGACAAGGGAGGGGCTGGGGGTGGGTCGGCTTGCGAGGTGCGCTTCCGGTCCCTCGCGGGCCGACCCACCCCCGCCCCCTCCCCCTCCCTGTCAGGGAGGGGAGGAAGCACCCCTCCCCTGCCGGTCGCACCGGACCCTGCGAGTGCGCGGATCAGACTATCACGCCTGCCCGCTTCCCCTATGCCCCCCGACCCCCTATGTCCCGCGCATGAGCCGTCCGCGTCCCCAGTTGTTCGACAAGAAGAAGATCGTCGCCGAAAACCGCCGCGCGCGCTTCGATTACGAGATCGACACCGTTTATGAAGCCGGCATCGCGCTGACCGGGACCGAGGTGAAGTCGCTGCGCTTCGGCGAGGGATCGATCATGGAAAGCTATGCCGACGTCCGTGAGGGGCAGGTGTGGCTCATCAATTCCAACGTGCCCGAATTCAGCCACGGCAACCGGTTCAATCACGAACCGCGCCGCCCGCGCAAACTGCTGCTCCACGAACGCGAGATCAACAAGATGCACGGCGCGGTTGCCCGCGACGGCATGACGCTGATCGCGCTGTCGGTCTATTTCAATTCCAAGGGCCGCGCGAAGGTCGAACTGGCGTTGGCCAAGGGGCGCAAAAACCACGACAAGCGCGAGCATATCAAGGAGCGCGAGTGGAAGCGCGAAGCGGGAAGGTTGCTGCGCGACCGTGGCTGACAAGACGCTGGGGGTCCGCGCGCTGCGCTGGATCCGTGACAATCTGCCGACCCGCGAATCGATGGAGGCGAACCGCTTCCTGCGCCCGGTCGCGCACCGCGTCCTCGCCCCCGAATTGTGGCGCTTCACCCGCCGGTCGGTGCCGCGCGGCGTGGCATTGGGCATGTTCACAGGCATCCTGATCCCGCTGGGGCAGATCCCGGCGTCGGCGGTGCTGGCGCTGCCCTTGCGCGCCAATGTGCCGGCGGCGGCGCTGACGACCTTCTTCACCAATCCGATCACCACACCGCTGCTGTTCATCCTATACTACAAGGTCGGGGCGTGGCTGCTGCACCTCGACCGGGTGGTGCCGGGCCAGCCGATCGGCGATGCGGTGGCGGCCCCGCCGGGCTGGCTCGACTGGCTGATCGCCGAGGTGGGTCCGGCCACCGCGCTCGGCATGGTGGTGTGTTCGGTGATCGGCGCGGTGCTGGGCTATGCCATCGCCGCACTGGGCTGGCGGTGGTGGATCGCCGCCAAGTGGAAGCGGCGGCACCAGCAGGAATAGCCGGTCCGGCGAAACCCGGTCGCGTCCTGACAGTTCGTTCCGTACATATTCCTAAAACGGAGCGCCGATGCCGCATTACACGCCCCTGATCGGTACTATCGTCCTCGCCCTGGTCGTCGCGTTCTTCATGGGGGCGCTGGCGCATCGGCTGCGGGTGTCGCCGATCGCGGGCTATCTGATGGCCGGGGTGCTGATCGGGCCGTTCACGCCCGGAGTGGTCGCCGATTCGGGGATCGCCACCGAACTGGCCGAGATCGGCGTCATCCTGCTGATGTTCGGCGTCGGGCTGCACTTCAGCCTGAAGGACCTGATGTCGGTGTGGCGGATCGCGGTGCCCGGCGCGATCGTGCAGATCGCCGCCGCGACGCTGATGGGGCTGGGCCTTGCGACATGGCTCGGCTGGCCGCTGGTCGCGGGCCTCTGCTTCGGCCTCGCGCTGTCGGTGGCGAGTACCGTGGTGTTGCTGCGCGCGCTGGAGGGGCGCTCGCTGGTCCAGACCGAGCGGGGGCGGATCGCGGTCGGCTGGCTGATCGTCGAGGATCTGGCGATGGTCGTGGCGCTCGTGCTGCTGCCGGTCGTCGCCGCCGCGCTCGACCCCGACAAGGCGGTGGCGATGCCGGCGATCCTGTGGTCGATCGCGACGACATTGGTGAAGGTCGGCGGGTTCGTCGCGCTGATGCTGATCGTCGGGCGGCGGGCGATCCCATGGGCGTTGCACTGGGTGGTGCATACCGGGTCGCGCGAGCTGTTCCGCCTCGCCGTGCTGGCCATTGCGCTGGGCGTCGCGTTCGGATCGGCGCTGGCGTTCGACGTGTCGTTCGCGCTGGGCGCCTTCTTCGCCGGCATGATCCTTGGCGAAACCGAACTCAGCCGCCGCGCGGCGCAGGAAACGCTGCCGCTCCGCGATGCGTTCGCGGTGCTGTTCTTCGTGTCGGTCGGCATGCTGGCCGACCCCAAGGTGCTGATCGAACAGCCGTTGCCGCTGCTCGCCACGGTCGGCATCATCGTGATCGGCAAGTCGGCGGCGGCATGGGTGATCGTCCGCGCATTCGGCCATCCGAATCGCACCGCCGCGACGGTCGCCGCCAGCCTTGCGCAGATCGGCGAATTCTCGTTCATCCTCGCCGGGCTGGGCACCAAGCTCGGCATCCTGCCGGCAGAGGCGCGCGACCTGATATTGGGCGGGGCGATCCTGTCGATCCTGGTCAATCCGGTGCTGTTCGCGATGGTCGCCGGACGCGGCACCGCGCCGCAGGACCCCAGCCGACAGGAAACCGAACGCGAGGAAGCGCGCGAGGAAGCGCGCGAGGACCATGTCGTCGTCATCGGTGCCGGCCGGGTCGGGCGGATCATCGCCAAGGGATGCCGTGACGCCGGCCGCGCCTTCGTGATCGTCGAGGACCAGCGCGATACCGCGCACACGGCGGCAAGCGAGGGGTGGAGCGTGGTCGTCGGCAATGCACTCGACGACCGGGTGCTGCGCGACGCAGGGGTGCCGCGCGCCACCAAGCTGCTGATCGCGATCCCCGGCGGGTTCGAGGCCGGGGCGATCGCCGCGCGGGCACGGGCGCTGAACCCCGATCTCTATGTCCTGTCGCGCGCGCATTCGGTGGACGAGGTCGCCTATCTCAAGCGCCACGGCGTCGACGAGGTCGTGCTGGGCGAGGAGGAGTTGGCGCGCACGATGCTGCGCCGGGCGGGCGAGCAGCGGGCGGCAACGGGATGACCCGACACCCGGTTGCCCCACGGTTCGCGCCGACGTAGCATCGCACGATCGAAGCAACGGGGGTGGATTCGGTGGCGATATTCTGGTCGATCGTGCGGATGATGCTGGCGCTGATCGCGATGACGGTGGCGAGTGGCGCGGAGGCGGGCGATGCCGTCCACGTACCGATCGCGATCCGGCTCTATGAAGGCGACCGGCTGATCGCGACGCCGATCGTCTATACCCCCTACGGCCAGGCAACGACGATCCGGCTCGACCGGCCCGGCGGCTATGCCATCAGCGTCCGGTCGGAGCGCGCCACCATCGCCGGCAAGCCGGCGGCACAGGTCGCGGTCGAGGTAGCGCGGCAACAGGCGGGACGCTGGACGACGGTCAGCCGGCCGGTGCTACTGGTCGGGTGCGGCGGCGACGCCGCGATGGCGATCGACCGTCCCGGCGGCACGGCGGTACGGATCGAACTGGCCATTGATCCGGCGGCGATCGACCCGTCCTGCGCGAAACGCTGACGGTTTCGGTCGCGCCGCCGCCGTCCATGCGGTAGGCCGGGCGTCATGGTCCAGCTTCCCCACCCCACCGGCAACGTCGCGTTGCTGATCGATGCCGACAATGCCGGCGCCGCCTATCTCGATTCGGTGCTGACGGTGCTGGCCGAATTCGGCACGGTCAACGTCCGCCGCGCCTATGGCAACTGGCAGAAGCCGGGCCTCAAGAGCTGGGAAAAGCTGTTAATGCGCCACGGGATCGAACCGTTCCAGCAGTTCGACATCACCAAGGGCAAGAACGCCACCGACATGCGGATGACCATCGATGCGATGGACCTGCTGCTGCGCGGGCGGATCACCGGTTTTGGCATCATGTCGTCGGACAGTGATTTCATGCCGCTGGCGCAGCGCATCCGCCAGGAAGGCGTGCCGGTGTACGGCTTCGGCACCGAACGCACGCCGCAGGGGTTCCGCGAGAGCTGCACCCGCTTCATCGACGTCGCGTCGCTGGATGTCGAGGATGTCGCCAACATGCCGCTGCCCCCCGCGATCGGCGGCGTCGGCGCGACCGCTGCGACCCCGGCGGCCAAGCCCACCCCCGCCCCGGCGCGCACCAGCCAGAAGGTCGACGTTGCCTTCGTCAAATTGCTGTCGGATGCTTATGATGCGTCGAAGGTCGACAAGCGCGGCTTCGCCAGCCTGTCCGAAGTTGGCCAGCGCGCCGCCAACCGGTCGAGCTTCGACACGCGCAACTATGGGTTCAAGCGATTGTCCGACCTGATCGAGAAGGTCCGCGAGTTCGAGGTCGAGCGGCGCGACACCGGGATCTTCGTCAAGCGGGTGTGAGAGGAAACGTTCGGCCTTTTGGCATTTAAGCCTTTTGGCATTTAACGTCGCCCCAGCGGAGGCTGGGGCGGTTGGGCGGCACCGGCCATACCCTGCCGACAGGATCGATCGGCGGTCATAAGACGGCGCTTCGTGGACACCTCCTCTCCCTGACAAGGGAGGGGCCGGGGGTGGGTCGGCCCGAGAGGAAACGTAAGCGCTCCACAACCGGCCAACCCACCCCCAACCCCTCCCTTCCAGAGAGGGGAGCAGGTTGGAAAGGCATTTTCCTGGATGTCGAACCGGCCCGGACTGGACCGAATCAAACACCCGGCCCCTGCCAGTAGCTGAAGGCCGCCTGCTGGTGCCTGCGGACGTAGGCGGCGGCTTTTGGGCCGGTCCATGCGTCGGCATAGCCCGCCGGGGTGGCGGTATCGATCCACCAGCCCTGCCCCGGCAGCCCATCCGACTGGCGCACGACAAGGACGGCGAGGCCCGGTTCCCCCATCCCGGCGCCCGCCGCATCGATCACGTCGAGCGTGCGTCACAGCGCGCGCATCTTCGGCCGGGTAAAGCCATGGCCGAGCGCCAGCAGCAGCCCGGAATAAGTCAGCGCCTGCCCCTCGCGCGCGGCGTCGATCAACAGCGCGCGGACCCGCGCGACGTCGGCGATCGCCCCCGGACCGCCATGGTCCGGGGGCGTCGACATCAGCGGGTCAGCTTCTTGTAGGCGAGACGCGTCGGCCGGTCGGCGGCGTCGCCCATGCGGCGGCGCTTGTCGGCTTCATATGCCTCGAAATTGCCCTCGAACCATTCGACGTGGCTGTCGCCCTCGAACGCGAGGATGTGGGTGCAGAGACGATCGAGGAAGAAGCGGTCGTGGCTGATGACCACGGCGCAACCGGCGAAAGATTCGAGCGCCTCTTCCAAGGCGCGCAGCGTCTCGACGTCGAGATCGTTGGTCGGTTCGTCGAGCAGCAGGACGTTGCCGCCCTCCTTGAGCATCTTGGCGATGTGGACGCGGTTGCGCTCACCGCCCGACAATTGGCCGACCTTCTTCTGCTGGTCCTGCCCCTTGAAGTTGAACGCGCCGACATAGGCGCGCGTGCCCAGTTCCTGCTTGCCGAAGCGGAACACGTCGAGGCCGTCCGACACTTCTTCCCACACGTTCTTGTTGGGATCGAGGTCGTCGCGCGACTGGTCGACATAGCCGAGCTTCACCGTCTGCCCGACGTCGATGGTGCCGCCGTCGGGCTGTTCCTGACCGGTGATGAGCTTGAACAGCGTCGACTTGCCCGCCCCGTTCGGGCCGATCACGCCGACGATGCCGCCCGGCGGCAGGCTGAAATCGAGATTCTCGAACAGCAGCTTGTCGCCATAGGCCTTGGTCAGCCCTTCGGCCTCGATCACCTTGCCGCCCAGACGGTCGGGAATCTGGATCAGGATCTGCGCCTTGCCGACGACGCGGTTCTCCTGATTCTTGACCAGTTCGTCGAACGCGCGGATGCGGGCCTTCGACTTGGTCTGGCGCGCCTTGGGGGTCTGGCGCATCCATGCCAGCTCGTCCTGGATCGCCTTGGCCTTGCCGGCCTCGTCGCGCTCTTCCTGTTCGAGCCGCTTGGCCTTCTTTTCCAGATAGCCCGAATAGTTCGATTCATAGGTGTAGTAGCGCCCGCGATCGAGCTCGAGCACCCAGTTGACGACATTGTCGAGGAAATAGCGGTCGTGCGTCACGAGGATGACGTTGCCGGTATATTCCTTGAGATAATTCTCCAGCCAGCCGACGCTTTCGGCGTCGAGGTGGTTGGTCGGTTCGTCGAGCAGCAGGATTTGCGGCTTTTCGAGCAGCAGCTTGCACAGCGCGACGCGGCGCTTCTCGCCGCCCGACAGGTTTTCGACCGAGGCGTCGCCCGGCGGGCAGCGCAGCGCCTCCATGGCGATTTCGAGCTGGTTGTCGAGGCTCCAGCCGTCGACCGCGTCGATCTTGGCCTGAAGGTCGCCCATTTCCTCGAGCAGCTTGTCGAAATCGGTGTCGTCCTGCGGATCGCCCATTTCGGCCGAGATGGCGTTGAAGCGATCGACCAGGTCAGCGACCGGACGCACGCCGTCCTTGACGTTTTCGATCACCGTCTTGGTGTTGTCGAGCTTGGGCTCCTGCGCCAGATAGCCGACCTTGATCCCCTCCGCGGCCCATGCCTCGCCGGTGAATTCGGTGTCCATCCCCGCCATGATCTTCATCAGCGTGGACTTGCCCGCGCCGTTCGGCCCGATGATCGCGATCTTCGCGTCGGGCAGGAATTGCAGGTGGATGTTGTTGAGCACCGGCTTGTTGGCGCCGGGGAAGGTCTTGGTCAGGCCCTTCATCACATAGCTGTACTGCACGGCCATTGCCGAAGGCTCCGTTTCATATTGTCGGGGATGGTCAGACGTGTTGTTCCGCGATGTAGCGTCGGGGCGATGGGTTGGCAACGCGGGCGACGGCACGCTTGCGTGCCCGCGCACACGCGCCTTGCATCGCTGTCGAACGTATGGAACGCAGGCGAACCGAGTTCCACGGGGGATTTCCATGCGCCGTCTGCTTCTTGCCGCCCTGTTCCTGCCCTTGCCGGCACTGGCCCAGCCGACCACCGCGCAAGTCGCCGCCCTGCGCGATGCGGCGCTTGGCGATACGCTGGCGTGGGACATTACCGAAGGGCTGACGACCGAGATCGGGCCGCGCCTTGCCGGCACCCCCGACGAGGCACGCGCCCGCGTCTGGGCGGTGGCGCGGTTGAAGGCGCTGGGGTTCAGCAATGTACGGATCGAACCATTCCCGATGCCGGTGTGGGTGCGCGGCGAGGAGAAGGCGGCGATCCTCGCCCCCTTCCCGCAGCCACTGGCGATCACCGCGCTCGGCAATTCGGGATCGACCGGTAACGACGGGCTGATCGGCGAGGTCGCGTTCTTCCCGACGCTCGACGATCTGAAGGCCGCGCCCGACGGGAGTCTCAAGGGCAGGATCGCGTTCGTCAGCCATGCGATGGCGGCGACGCAGGACGGATCGGCGTACGGCCCCGCCGGACAGGTGCGCCGCGCGGGCCCGGCGATCGCAGCGCAGAAGGGCGCGGCGGCGATCGTCATCCGCTCGATCGGGACCGACCGGCACCGGGTGCCGCATACCGGCAGCACCGTCTTTCCGGCAGGAACGACGGCGATTCCGGCGGGCGCGCTGTCGGTGCCCGATGCCGAACAGCTCGAACGGGTCCTGAAGCGCGGCCAGCCGGTGCGGCTGAAGCTGCTGCTGACCCCGAGCCAGACCGGCACGCGCGAATCGGGCAACGTCATCGCCGAGGTGCCGGGCAGCGATCCCTCCGCCGGCATCGTGCTGATCGGCGGGCATCTCGATAGCTGGGATCTGGGCACCGGCGCGATCGACGATGCGGCGGGGCTTGGCATCACCACGGCGGCGGCCAGGCGGATCATGGCGGCGGGCCAGCCGCGCCGCACGATCCGGCTGGTCTGGTTCGGCGCGGAAGAGGTCGGCGGCGTCGGCGGCCGTGCCTATGCCGAGGCACACAAGGGCGACATCCATGCCACCGCGTCGGAAAGCGACTTCGGGGCCGACCGGGTGTGGCAGTTCGACGTCGGCCTGCCGGCGGAAGCGGCGGCGGTAGGCGACCGACTCGCCACCGCGCTCGCCCCGCTCGGCATCACGCGCGGCAACAAGTTCGCGGGCGACGGCACCGATATTGGTCCGACGCTGGCACTGGGCGTCGCGGGGGTCGATCTGTCCCAATCGGGCCTGCGCTATTTCGATCTGCACCACACCGCCGACGACACGCTCGACAAGATCGACCCCGCGCAACTCCAGCAGAACGTAGCGGCATGGACCGCGATGCTGGCGGTCGTCGCCCATGCGCCCGAACCGATCGGGCGGGTCGTCCGGCCACGCTGAAACGCGGCGACTTGTGTCCGAACTGTTGCCGAACCGGTCCTCCATTGGTCGCAAAGCCGCATTGCTGCCACAATTGGAGATTGACGGCGGCGCAGCATACGTTATTGCGGCTGGTGTCGCGGCGGCGGTTTCGCCGGACCAACGCGAAGTCAATTTTCGGGAGCCACCCACATGAAGAAGATCCTGCTCGTCGCCGCTGCTGCCGGCCTCCTCTCGGTCGCCGCTTGCAAGAACACCCCGGCCGACAACGCCGCGGATGCCGCTTCGGACAACCTGGAAATGATGGCCGACAACCTCGAAGCACAGGCTGAGAACACCTCGAACGAGGCCGTTGCGGCCGACCTGATGAACGCTTCGGAGAACGCCGAAGACGCTTCGGACGCGATCGAGAACACCGCCGAGCTGAACGGCATGTAATCCCCTTTCCGGCCGGGTTCGCCCGGCCGGAAACCGGATGCGAAAAAAGGGGCACCCCGGCGACGGGATGCCCCTTTTTTTTGGCTGGCCGATGGCTTCGCAAGTGCGAAGTCAGCCATGACCGGATGGCGCGATCATGGCACGATTGGGGCGTCGACCTGCGTCGTGCCGCTGCCATGATCGAACGCATCGTCGCCTTGTTCCATCGCCACCCGGTGTGCCGCCGCCAGCCGGCGGTGGGCATCACGGGCAGCACCCGATTGCGCTTCGCGGGCCAGTGCCTGTTCCTGCACGAACCGGCGGGTGTGATAGGCGCGGGCCTCGTCGTCCTCCGTCGGCCGGTCGGTCGGCCGCCACCAGTTGCGCAACCCCCACATCGCATCTTCTCCCGTGCGAATGGCCGGGGCGTCGTTGCACCCCGGCCACGAGGTTTCAGAACTGGAAGCCGACACCGGCATTCGCTCCGGCATAGCCCCGGCTGTCATAAGTGCCGCCGACCTTCACGACCGCGCGTCCGTCGTTGAAGACACGCGACGCTCCGAAGGCGATCGCCGACTGTCCGCGATAGGTGCCGCCGCCGACCGCGACCATCGTCGCACCCGGCTCCATCGCCTGCGGCAGCGCCGCCACCGCCATCGCCGCCGACGATCCCGCGCTCATGTCGCGGCGGATCGTGCCGAGGTCGAAGCCGACATCGGTCAGCCGGGCATCGATGTAGCTGGTCGCCTGCGACAGCGTGTCGCGCATCCCCGACTGGAGCTGCCCGAGATTGACCGCGTCGGTCGCCGCCGTGCCCGCCGCGACGTTGCGCAGAGCGACGGGCGTGTTGCCGTTACCGAGGCTGACGTTGCCGCTCGGATCATATTGCACCGAGTTGCTGCCGAGCGCGAGCGCCGCCTGTGCCGTCTGGTTGGTGGCATAAAGCTGCGACCCGTTGACCGCCTGAGTCGAGGTGGCCGACACCGTGCCGGCCGCGACATTGGCGAGCGTGACCGGCGCGGCCGCATTGCCCCCTGCGAGCGTCACCTGATTGGTGCGTTGCCCCGCGGCGTTGCGATCATATTGCAGGCTGTTCGACGATTGCTGGGCGACGGCGAACAACTGCCCGCCGTTGACCGCGTCGGTCGATCCGGCGGCAACGGTGCCGCTGGCGACATTGTGCAGCCCGACCGGCGCGGCGGTGTTGGCGCCGACCAATGTCACGTCGTTGGTGCGCGTGCCGCCGTTGGGCGTCGTCGGGCTGCCGGGGTTGCTGTACTGGATCGCCGCCACGGTGCTGCCGGTGATCGTGTTCTGGATCGTGGTGATCGCCGAGGTGTTGGATGCGACCTGCGCGTTGGTCGTCGCCAATTGTCCGCCGTTAACCGCATCGGTCGATCCGGCGACCAGCACGCCGTCGCGGACGTTGCGCAGGCCCACCGGACCGCCACTGGCGCCGACCAGCGTCGTATCGTCGGTCGGGGTGCCGCCGTTGGGCGTCGTCGGCGTGGCGGCATCGGCATATTTGATCGGCGAATTGCCGACCTGCGTCTGGAGGTTGGTGATCGCGGTGCTGTTCGCATCGACCCGCGTCGTCAGGTTGGTGACGGCGGTGCCGGTGCCCGCGATATTGCTTTGCAGGTTGGTGATCGCGGTGGTGTTGTTCGCGATCTGCGTAGTGTTGTTCGTGACGCGGGTGTCGAGGTTGGCGACATTGCCCTCGACCGTGGTCAGCCGCCCTTCGGTGCCGGTCACACGGGTGTCGAGCGCGGCCACCGCCTGGTTGGTGGTGTTGAGCTGATCGCCGTTGACCGCATCGGTCGACCCGGCTCCCACGGTGCCGCCGCGAACGTTGTGGAGCGCCACCGCGCCGCCGCTCGCGCCGACCAGCGTCAGTTCGTCGGTCACGGTGCCGCCGTTCGGCGTCGTCGGCGCGGCGGCGGTCGAATAGCGCACCGGGCCGGCCGATCCGCTGCCGATCTGCGCGATCAGCGCGGTGTTGGCCGCCACCTGCGTATTGGTGGCGAAGAGCTGCGCGCCGTTGACCGCTTCGGTCGAGGTGGCGGAGAGCGCCCCCGCCGCGACATTGCCGAGCACCGTGCCGTTCGCACCACCGAAGGTCAGCCGGTCGCGCGCGACATTGTCATATTGCGCGGCGCTGGCGCTCAGCGCGGCGAGGCCGGCGGTGTTGGCGGTGACGCGCGTATCGAGCCCGCCGATCGAGGTCAGCGCGCCGTCGAGCCGCTGGTTGGTGGCATAGAGTTGCGACCCGTTGACCGCCTCGGTCGAGGTTGCGCTGAGCGCACCCGCACCGACATTGCCGATCGTCACCACCTGACCGGGCGTCGTGCCGACCAGCGTGACCCCGCCGGTGCGATTGCCCGCCGCATCGACGTCGTAGCGCACGGCGTTGGCGACCCCGCCTTGCAGCGAAGCGATCTGCTGGGTGTTGGTCGTCACGCGGGTGTCGAGCCCGGCGACCTGCGTGTTGGTCGCGAAGAGCTGCGCGCCGTTGACCGCCTCGGTCGAGGTGGCGGTGAGCGCTCCGGCGCCGACGTTGGCCAGGGTCACGGTCGCGCCGGGGGTGGTGCCGATGAAGGTCACGCCGCCGGTCCGGGCACCACTGGCGTCGGTGTCGTAGCGCACCGCATTGACCGCCCCGCCCTGAAGCGCCGCAATGTCCTGCATATTGGTCGTGACGCGGGTGTCGAGGCCGGCGATGGCGGTGGTATTGCCGACGATCGCCGTGGTGTTGTCGGTCACGCGGGTGTCGAGGCCGCCGATCGCGGTGGTGTTGGTCGTGACGCGCGTATCAAGCGCGCCGATCCCGGCGGTGTTCGTCGCGACCTGCGTATTGGTTGCGAACAGTTGCGATCCGTTGACCGCCTCGGACGAGGTTGCGCTCAACGCGCCTGCGCCGACGTTGCCGAGCGTCACCGTCGCGCCGCGGGTGGTGCCGACCAGCGTCACGCCGCCGGTCCGGGCACCAGCCGCATCGGTATCATAGCGTACGGAGTTGGCAACGCCGCCTTGAAGCGTGACAATATCCTGCGTGTTGGTCGTGACGCGGGTGTCTAGTCCGGCAATGGCGGTCGTGTTGCCGGTTGTCCGGGTATCGAGGCCGCCGATCGCGGTCGTGTTGTCGGTCACGCGGGTGTCGAGGCCGCCGATCGCGGTGGTGTTGGTCGTGACGCGCGTATCAAGCGCGCCGATCCCGGCGGTATTCGTCGCGACCTGCGTGTTGGTCGCGAACAGTTGCGACCCGTTGACCGCGTCCGTCGAGGTCGCGGTCAGCGCACCCGCGCCGACATTGCCGAGCGTCACCGCCGCGCCCGGCGTGGTGCCGATGAAGGTCACGCCGCCGGTCCGCGCACCCGCCGCGTCGGTGTCATACCGTACCGCATTGGCGGTCTGCCCCTGCAATGTTGTGATATTCTGCGCGTTGGTCGCGATGTTCTGGCTATTGGTGGTAACGCGGGTGTCGAGGCCCGCCACCTGCGTGTTGGTCGCGAACAACTGCGATCCGTTGACCGCCTCGGTCGAGGTCGCGCTCAGGGCCGCCGGTGCGACGTTGCCGAGCGTCACGGTGGCGCCCGGCGTCGCCCCGGCGAGCGTCACGCCGCCGGTCCGCACCCCGGCGGCATCGGTGTCGTAGCGGACCGCATTGGCGCTCTGCCCCTGCAACACCGTGACATCGCCCTGCACGGTCGTGATCGCGCCGGTGTTGGCGGCGACCTGCGTATTGGTCGCGAACAGTTGCGATCCGTTGACCGCCTCGGTCGAGGTCGCGGTCACGGCACCCGCGCCGACATTGCCGAGCACGGTGCCCGCCGCCCCGGCCAGCGTCGCGCGGGCGCGGGTCGCGTCGTCGTAGCGCAGCGCGACCGCCGAGAGCGCGTCGACCTGCCCCGCGACGCCCGCAACCTGTCCGACCGTCGCGGCATCGGTCGCGGCCGATCCGGCGGCGACGTTGGTGATCTGACGCAGGCCACCGGCGGCACCGACCGAGACTTCGCCGGCCGAGGTCTGCGTGCCGGTGAGGCCGACCGCGGTATAGCCGCCGAGCGCACCGCGTGTGGCGAGCGATCCGGCGCCCAGCGCCACGCTGTTGGCGGCGGTCACTTGCGCATTGGTGCCAAAGGCGATGCTGCCAGTCGCGCCGGCTTCGGCACGGGCGTTGTTGCCGAAAGCGATGGCGTTGATGTCGGAGGCGAACGAGGCGACACCCTCCGCGCCCAGCCCGCTGATGCGATTGCCGCCGATCGAGATGCCGGCCGGCGTGTCGAGGCTGATCGAATCGGTCGTGAGCTGGCACTGGTCGGTCGGGCCGACGACGTTGCCGCCGGTATCGAGCACCTGCAGCGTGATCGGCTGGCCCGACGCGGCCTGATTGAGCAGCCCGGTGACATTGGTGTTGAGCGGCGGCAGCGGCAGCAGGGTGCTGAGCAGCGGAATGCCGAGGATGCTGTTGACCCGTCCTTCCAGCGGACCGGTGATGCCGGTGACGACCGGCGAGAGAATATCGGTGACGACCGAACGCGGGAGCTGGACGCCGCTGCACGCGCTGACGACGCGGTTCTGGGCGGCGGCCTGACCGGCGATACCGGTGCCGATCAGCATTGTGGTTCCCATCAACGTGCGCAGGAACAGGCGCGAGACGGCGGGACGGGTTGGGGCAATGGCCGGGTGCATACATCCTCCTGTGTGCCGAGATTTCTATCTCGTCGGACGGATGCTGCTCCCCGGTTGGCGAACGTTCGCTTTTCAGAAAAAATACGCGAATTCCAGTATTTACGCGAGGGGCTTGCCCTGCACGGGAACTTTGGAGACCGGATTAATCGCCGGCCGTTCAGCCGCTTTGCGAAAATTCGGGGTAAATCGCGCAGGACGGTCCGGTGACGGACAAAGCGGGAACCGTTTCACGCAAGACATTGATCGCTGGGCGAATATCGCCGCTATCGCTCCCTTTCCCTCCCGATACGGACCAATCGTTATCGATCCGTATCGATCCCGAACGCACGACAATCCTGCTATTGCGAAGCTTTCGCATGTCCGCTAGGCGGCAGCGCTCGGGGGGGTTTGAACTTGGTGTACGATATTCCTTTGCAGCAGTTGCTCGCGCTGGCGCTGACGGCGGTGGCGACGCCCGGCCATGCCGGACCGGTCGACCTGCCCGATGCGCAGCGCGACATCGTCGTCACCGGCCGCGCCTCCCCCGCCCCGGCGGCGGCGGACGATCGCTACCAGCCGGTGCCCGATGCCTCGACGTTGCGCTCGGCCGCCTCGCCGCTCACCGTGCCGCAGGCGGTCAATATCGTTCCTGCACAGGTGATCGTCGACCAACGCCCGCGCTTCCTCGACGACGTGCTCGCCAACGTCAGCGGCATCACCCAGGGCAATACGCTGGCAGCGACGCAGGATACGGTGCTCAAGCGCGGATTCGGGGCGAATCGTGACGGATCGGTGATGCACAACGGGATGCCGGTGGTGCAGGGCCGCGCGTTCAACGCCGCGACGCAGAGCGTGGAGGTGCTCAAGGGCCCCGCCTCGCTGCTCTATGGCATCATGGACCCCGGCGGGGTCATCAACCTCGTCAGCCGCAAGCCGCTGCTCGACGCGCAGGGCAGCGCCGCGCTGACCGGATCGGCCTATGCCGCCGGGCGCGTCGGGCTGGAGGCGATGGGCGATGTGACGGGGCGGATCGCCGGCAATCTGGCCGGACGGCTGGTGGTCGACCATCAGGAAGAGGATTACTGGCGCAATTTCGGCGAGCGGCGCGACACGCTGATCGCGCCGTCGCTCGGCTGGTATGGCGGGGCCACGCAGGCGATCCTGTGGGTCGAGCTGCGGACATTCGACACGCCGTTCGATCGCGGCACCTCGCTCAATCCGGTGACGCTGACCCCGCTGGCGGTGCCCCGGCGGCGACGGCTGGACGAACCGAACAACCGGATGACCGGCGACAGCCAGTTGGTGCAGCTCGCGGTCGACCATCGGCTGGGCGGCGGGTGGAGCGCGCATCTCGCGACCAGCTTCAACAGCGAACGCTATGACGCGGGCCAGCTTCGCGTCACCGGGGTCAATCTCGCGCGCGGCACGCTAACGCGCAGCAACGACGCGACGATCGGATCGGTCAGCACCGACGCCTATGCGCAGGCCTATGTCGACGGCGGGTTCACCGCGCTGGGCGTCGACCACAAGGTCCTGATCGGCGCGGAGGGCGAGTATCGCCGCTATTATCGCAGCGACCTGATCCGCCAGGCGGTGCGCGGCGGCGCGTTCAGCTATGTGAGCCCGGTCTATGGCCGCGAGCCGTTTCCGACGACGGTATCGGCCAGCGACAGCGACCAGACCGACACCCTCTTTAACTACTCGCTGTTCGCGCAGGATTCGGTGACGATCGGCGACTTGATCGTCATCGCCGGTGGGCGGCTGCTGGGGTATGACCAGCGCGCCGGGCGCGGGCGGCCGTTCACCGCCAATACCGACCTGTCGGGGTGGGACGTGGTGCCGCAGGCGGGACTGGTGTGGCGCGCGACGCCGGTGTTCTCGCTCTATGCCGGCTATACCCGGTCGGTCCGCCCGACCTCGACCATCGCGCCGCTGGCCGGGGGCACGACGATCACCGCCGCCTTCGCCCCCGAACGCGGCCGTTCGCTGGAGGCGGGCGCGAAGCTCGACCTGCCGGGGCGGATCACCGCCACGCTGGCGCTGTACGACATCGACAAGCGCAACGTGCTGGTGTCGCAGCTCAACCCGGCGACCACGCTTACCGAATTCCGCACCGCCGGCCGCGCCGCCTCGCGCGGGGTGGAACTGGACGTCGCCGGACAGGTGACGAACGCGCTCAGCCTGATCGGCAGCTATGCCCATACCCGCGCCCGCACGACTGAAGACCCGTTGTTCGCCGGCAATATGCTCGCCAATGTCGCGCCCGACACCGCGTCACTGTCGCTGGTCTATGACGTCGGGCCGGTTGCCGGCGGCGATGGCCTGCGCATCGGCGGCGGTGGCCGCCATGTCGGGCGGCGCGCGGGCGACAGCGCCAACAGCTTCTTCCTGCCGGCCTATCAGATCGCCGATGCGTTCGTCAGCTACGACCTGCGGCTCGGCGGACGCGCGGTAACGCTCCAGTTCAACCTGCGCAACCTCTTCGATACGACCTATTACACTTCCGCCATCAACCAATATGGCGTCGCGATCGGCGACCCGCGCCGGGCGATCGGCACGCTGCGCTTCCGCCTGTGACCGGAGACCGTACCCGATGACCCGCCGCGTACTGTTCCAGATCCACTGGTTCCTCGGCATCACCGCCGGCTTCGTGCTGGCGGTGATGGGTGTCACCGGCGCGACGATCGCGTTCGAGGACGAGATCGTCGCCGCGCTCAATCCCGGCATCGTCACCCTCGCGCCCGCCGCCGCCCCACCGCTTGCGCCCGACGCACTGGTCGCCGCAGCGCTGCGTGCGCATGGCGGGAAGGTGACGCGCCTGACGCTCCAGCGCGATCCGACGCTGGCGGCAAAAGTCACCTTCGCCCCGCCCAAGGGACAGCGGCGCGGCGAGACGCGCTATATCGATCCACGCAGCGGCGCGCTGCTGCCCCATCCCGCAGGCGAGGGCTTCTTCCGCTTCGTCGAGGACCTCCACCGCTGGCTGGCGCTGCCCGGCGGGGCGAACGGGATCGGGCGGCAGATCACCGGCTTTTCGGCGATCGCGCTGATCTTCTTCGCGCTCTCCGGCCTGTATCTGCGCTGGCCGCGCCGCGCGCTCGACTGGCGGGCGTGGCTGGTGCTCGACCTGCGCAAGACCGGGCGCAACCTGTACCGCGCGCTGCATGCCGTGGTCGGCGGCTGGATGCTGGTCTTCTATCTGTTGAGCGCGCTGACCGGGCTGACCTGGTCGTACGACTGGTACAAGCAGGGCGCACGCTATGTCCTGACCGGCAAGGCCGGCAACGAGCGCGACCGGCGCGGGGCGGAGACGGACGGCCCCGCCCCCGCGCTTGCCCCGGCATGGGCGGCGTTCGTCGGGAGCGACGGCGCGCGCTATGACCGCGTCACGATCACGATCCCGGGCGGCAATGCGCCGGTTACGATGCGGATGCTGCCGCGCGGTGCCCGCTTCGACCGGATGACCGACGAACTGCGCTTCGACGCGGCGACCGGCGCGCTGGTGAAGGCCGAACGCTATGCAGCGCGTGGGGTAGGCGAGACGATCGCCGCGAACTTCTATGCGCTGCACACCGGAGCGTTCTTCGGTCTGCCCGGCCGGATCATGATGCTGTTGACCAGCCTGACGATGCCGTTGTTCACGATCACCGGGCTGCTGCTCTATCTGGCGCGGCGGCGGAGCAAGCGCGCGCTGGCGGCGGTCGCGGCGAGCCTGCCCGCCGCGACCGGAAACGACGGGCACGACCTGCTGGTGGTCCACGCCTCGCAGACCGGCAATGCCGAACGGCTTGCCCGCCTGTCCGCCGCCGCCTTTCCCGGCGCGCAAGTCGCCGCGCTGGGCGATCTCGATCCCGCCACGCTGGCCCGGGCGCGCCGCGCGCTGTTCGTCGTCGCGACCTATGGCGAGGGCCATGCCCCCGACCGCGCCCGCCGCTTCGAGGGGCGCGTAATGGCAGCGCCCGCCGATCTCGCGCAGCTCGACTATGCGGTGCTGGCATTGGGCGACCGGCAATATCCCGAGTTTTGCGCGTTCGGTCAGCGGGTTGATGCGTGGCTGCACCGAAGTGGCGGGCGACGCCTGTTCGACCGGGTCGAGGTGGACGGCGCCGACAATGACGCCGAACGCCATTGGCAGCAGCAACTGGCCGCGATCGCCGGCCATGCGATCCAGCCCGACTGGCAGCGCGCCGACTATGGCCGCTGGACGCTCACCGCGCGCGAGCAGGTCAATCCCGGCAGCCCCGGCGCGCCGGTGTTCCGCGTCATCCTGACCCCGGAGGTGCCGGTCGCCTGGCAACCCGGCGCGATCGCCGAAGTGATGCCGCGACACGATCCGGCACGGGTCGACCGCTGGCTCGCCACGGCCGGACGGGACGACGATGCCACGTTGCGCGCATCGCTTGTCGACAAGGTCCTGCCCGACGATCCGGCCGCCCCGCTCCGCCCGCTGGCGCACCGCGACTATTCGGTCGCCTCGATCGCCGAATCGGGCGCGGCCGAACTGCTGGTGCGCGCCTGCCCTGCCCCCGACGGCGGCCTCGGCCTCGGATCGGGCTGGCTGACGCGGGTCGCCCCGCTCGGCGGGACGATCGCGCTGCGCGTCCGCGACAACCCCGGCTTCGCGCCGGCGGCGGACGATGTGCCGATCGTGCTGATCGGCAACGGCACCGGCATCGCCGGGCTGATGGCACATCTGCGTGCCCGTGCGCGGATTGGGGGTGCGCCGGCATGGCTGCTCTATGGCGAACGGACCCGCGCCCACGACCGGCCCTATGCCGCCGAACTCGATTCGTTGCAGGCGCAAGGCACGCTTACCCGCCTCGATCTCGCCTTCTCGCGCGATGCGGAGTGCGGCCGCTACGTCCAGCATCTCGTCGCCGAGGCGGCCGACGGGATCGCCGACTGGGCGGCGTGGGGGGCGGCGATCTACGTCTGCGGCAGCCTGACCGGCATGGCCGGCGCGGTCGACGCCGCGCTGCGGGCGATCCTCGGCGACGAGGTGCTGGAGACGATGGCGCAGGAAGACCGCTACCGCCGCGACGTGTATTGATCGGACTCATCGTGGGAGCGGAAAGAACGTGCCGCTCCCCAAAAACCACTTTCCTACACGCGACGTTCGCTGGAACATACAGCGAACATCGAGGAGGAAGGCATGACGACGATCGAAGCCCCCGGGGGGTTCGTCCCTCAACTGGCGCTCAGTTTCGGCAATCGCGGCGGTGCGGCGGCGGCGGTGACGCGCGCGACGCCGCTGCCGGTGCGCGCGACCCTGCCCCCGGCGGATACCGTCGCACTGGTCGGGCAAGCGAGCGATACCGGGCTGATCGGCCCGTTCCTGCCCGAGCCCGGCCGGACGATCTGGATCGCGCTGACTGGTGACTGGCGCGGCACCGTGCGCGTACTGCGGGCGAGCGACGCCGCCGCTACCCCGCTGCCACTGACGATCGGCGGCAGCGACTGGGGCCTGTTCACCGCCAATGCGCAGGAACCGGTCGGCGAGGAAAGCGTGGCGGGCGCGGGATGGTGGCTGCGCTTCGAGCGGACCGGCGGCACGCTGGGCTATGAGGTGCGCCAATGAGCATCGACAGCCTTGCCCGCGCGCTCGCCGTCCGGGCCGCCATGCCGGCCCTCGTCCGGCCGCAGCGGGTCGCCACCCGCATCTTCGGTGGCCGCATCTACAACGTCCGGCCGGTCACGACCGACGTCGTCACCTATGAAACGCTGATCGCGCTCGCCGCGCCGGCCGAGGCGATCCGCGTGCTGTTTGCGTTCGGCCAGACGGTGGCGGGCGATGCGGTGACGCCGCGCGCCACTGTCACCGCCGCCAGCGTCGCCTCCATCGGGCAGATCCAGGCGGGTGAGACGGTGCTGGTGCCGGTGCCCGACTGCGTGCCGTCCGGCGGCACCATCCCGCAGTTCGCGCCCGCAGGGGCGGCGGGCCGGCGGGTGTTCTATCGCAGCGCGTGGGTGTCGCTGCCCTCGATGCCGCGCGGTGACGGCCATGGCGGCGCGCTCTATGCGGTGCGCACCTCGCTGTCGCTGGCCGATGGCGGCGGGAACGTCGTGCTGCTCGGCAACGGCACCGACCGGTTCGACAATTGGGACGCGCACCCCTCGGGCCGGCTGTTCCGGATGCGCTCCAAGATCGGCGTGTCGGCGACTAACTGGGCGGGGATGACCGATGCGAACAGCATCGCTGCCACCGGATCGCCGGTCGTCGGCCTCGAATATCTGGCGCGCGGCAAGGTGGTGAGCGTGATGGGCTTCGGCGACAGCATCGCCGAGGGGCGCGGCACCTATCTGAACGAGGGGTTCGGCCTGCCCGCCTGTGTCGCCGCGTCGCGCAATCCGGGCGGGATCGCGTTCGAATGGTCGAACCTCGGCTGGTCGGGGCATGCCATGGCGCAGACCACCGAGCAGGTGCAGGCGGCGATCGCCTTCGGCCTGCGCCCGTCGCTGGCGGTCGTGCCCCTCGGATCGCCGAACAATGCCTCTGGCGGGGCGATCACCCCGGCGCAGGTCGGCGCGATGCGGTTGCAGGTGGCGGAGGCGACCGCCGCGCTGGAACGCGCCGGCGTGCCCGTCCTGCCATTCACATGGGCGCCGACCGACCCGCGCATTCGCGCCTATGGCGCCAGCGACGCGCTGCGCCGCGCCTATGGCGCCGATGCGGCGGCGATGGCGCGGGGCGGCGGCATGGTGTGCGACTTCGCCGAGGCGCTGTCCGGCCCGCCCGACGCGCAGGGGCAGAGCGTACCGCCGGCAAATCTGATGCCCGATGGCATCCACCCCGGCGATGCGGGCAATGCCATCCTCGCCAACCTGCTGCGCGCCGCGCTTGACCGCATGGCCGATTGCCGTCCGGGCTATCGCGCCGCTTAATCCCGGGGGCTTGCGGCGCGATAGGATACGGTATCGCATCGCAAGCTGGGGGGCATGGATGGCGAAGCGGTTTCTCTGCGTCCATCAGGGCGCCGAACTCTACGGATCGGACCGGAGCTTCCTGCAGGCGGTACGGAGCCTGCGCGACGGCTGGCCCGATGCGCGCATCGACGTACTGCTCGCGGTCGACGGGCCGCTTGGCACCGCGCTCGCCGATGTCGCCGACCGGGTTCGCGTGCGCGACCTGTGCGTCCTGCGCCTCGCCACGCCCGTCCGCACGCTGGGCAAGGCGACTGTCGCCGCGCCATGGTATCTGGCCGCCGCCGCCTATGACATGGCGCGCGCCGATCTGGTCTATATCAATACCATCGTCATTGCCGATTTCACCGCCGCCGCCCGAATGATGCCGGGGCGCAGCGTGATCCATGTCCGCGAAATTCCCAAGCCGCGCGCGCTTCCGATCCTCCGCGCCCTGCTGCGCTGGAGCCGCGCCGGGCTGATCTTCAATTCGGCGGCGACCCGCGCCATCTTCGCGACCCTTGCCGACCAGCGTCACGCCGTCATCCATAACGGCGTCGATCCGATGGAGGGGGCAACGGCACCAGACCTGCCGCCCCGTTTCACCCCAGAACGCCCGCTGCGGCTCGCGATGCTCGGCCGGATCAGCGACTGGAAGGGGCAGGACCTGTTGATCGAGGCGCTTGGCCGTCTGCCCGCCGGGCGGACGGCGGCGATCCGCCTGCGCATCGTCGGCGGCAGCTACCGCGACACCCCCCAACCCGTCGCCGCGCTGACCGCCGCCATCGCCGCGCACGGGCTGGAGAACAGCGTCACGCTGGAGCCGTTCCGCGACGATCCCGGCGGGGTTTATGGCTGGGCCGACCTGTGCATCGTGCCCTCGCGCCTGCCCGAACCGTTCGGCCGGGTCGCGATCGAGGCGATGGCGCATGGCCGCCCGGTCATCGCCGCCGCGCACGGCGGCCTGACCGAAATCGTCACCGATGGCGATTCGGGCTGGCTGGTCGCCCCGAACGATCCGGCGGCACTGGCCCGGGCGATCGCCGCAGCGCAGGACGATCCGGCCGAGATCGCCCGGCGCGGTGCGGAGGCGCTCGACCGGTTCGGCACCCACTTCGCGACCGCAATCATGGATACCGCGCTGCGCACGACGATCGCATCATGGCTGCCGCCACAAAGCGCCCGCGACATGCGCCGCGACCCGGCATAGGATCGCGGCCGTGGGGGACATCGGCAGGAACGGCTTTCTGCTCGCGACCGCGGTCGCGTTGCTGTGGCCGCGCTATTTCTTCGTGAACGTCGCGGGCAAGGGCGTGAGCGGCTATACCGCGATCACCCTGCCGATGCTGGTCGGCGCCATCGTCGCGCTGCTCGGTTCGGGGGCGACCCGTGCGATCGTCGCACGCGGCATGGCGCATACCCTGCCGATGCTGCTCGCGATCGTTGCGTGGTCGGCATGGCGCATCCTGACCGACCTGACCGGCCTCACCCCTGCGGCATCGCTGATGGAGACGATGCAGGACCTCGTCTTCACCACCGGCTGGCTGTGGATCGGGATGGTGTTCCTCGCCGATCCGGTGGCGATGGCGCGGTTGCCCGCCGTGCTGCTGATCGCCGGCATCGCCGCCACCGGCTTCGGTCTGATCGAATATGCCAGCGGCCAGCCGTTGCTTGCCGCGCTTGGACTGAACCGCATCGCGGCGGGCGACGCCAACCAGCTCCGCGCGATCGCCTCCGCCTCGTCCGACGCCGCGTCGGGGTTTCGCATCAAGGCCAGCTTCGCCCATCCGATCGTCTATGGCCAGGCGATGGCGGTGCTCGCCCCGCTGTCGCTGCACTGCCTGCTGAGCCGTGGCATCGCGCGGCGGCTGGGCGGTACGCTGCTGGCGGTGGCGATCGTGGTGGCGCTGGTCCTGTGCGGATCGCGCTCGCCGCTGATCGTGTTCGGCGTGGCGCTGATCGTCTATGGCGTCCTGCGCCAGTTCGACGTGCGGCGTCCCGCCCGGTTGCTGGTGCTGAACGTGGCGGGCGTCGGCGCGCTGATCGCGCTGCCGGTCGTGGTGGACGCGACCCAGAACCTCGTCACCGGCACCGACGCCCGCGAGATCGGCAGTACGCAGGTTCGCGCGCTCCAGTTCCAGCGTGCCCGTACCGCGCTCGACCAGCGTGCGCTCGCCGGATATGGCGGGGGGCAGGCCAAATATCATGCCGGCGTCGTCGGCCGCAACGACGTGCTGACGGTCGACAGCCAGTATCTCGTGCTGGCCGTCGATCACGGACTGGTCGGCCTCGCGCTCTACGCGCTGATGACGCTGGCGATCGTGCTTACCGGCGCGCGGCTGGCGATCGGCGCGCGCGATCCCGGACGGCGCAGCATCCTCGGCTTCTGGACCGCGCTGGTCTGCGGCAATGCCGCCGGCCTCTCGATCGTCGCGATCGACGACATGCTGACCTTCACCTATCTCGCGGCGGGGGTGTTCGTCGCCCATGCCGGGCGGCCGCCACATGCGCCAGGCTGAACCGGACCGGCGCGACCGGGCGCTGATGCTCGCCGCCACGCTGGCGCGGATGGGCGTCGGCCTGCTGACCTTCATGGTGCTGGCCCGCGCGCTCGGCCCCGCCGGGTTCGGCATGTTCGCCGCTGCAGCCGCCTATGCGACGCTGGTGGCGCTTGCGACCGACTATGGCCTCGCCACCTCGGCATTGCGGCTGGCGGCGGCCGATCCGGCGCGGTCGGGCGAGATCGTCGGCGATGCGCTCAGGACCAAGGCGATACTGGTCGCGCTTGCCTTTCCCGCCGGCGCGGCGCTGACGTTGTGGACGGTGCCGGCGGGGGATACCGGCGTCTATCTCCTCGTCTTCATCGGCACGCTTGCCTATTCCTTCGCCGATCTGACGTTGGTCGCCGCGCGGGCGCACCGCCGCTTCGCCACCGAAGCGGGGCTGGTCGTCACCACCAGCATCGGCATCCTCGCCATCACCGCGACGGTCGCGATGGTGACGCACGACACGCTCGCCACTGCCGCTGCCTTCGCGCTGACCCGCCTTGCGTATCTGGTCGCTACCCGGTTGCGGCTGCGCGCGCTGCTCCACCGTGACCATCGCCCCGGCCAGCACGCTATCCGTGCCACGCTGCGCCAGGCTGCGCCCTATGCCGTCGACAATATCCTGACCGTCCTGACCGGGCAGGTCGACGTGCTGCTGCTCGCGCTGCTGCTGTCGGCGCACGACCTCGGCATCTATCAGGCGGGCGGGCGGCTGGTGCAGGTGATCGTGCCGTTCGCGGTCGTGCTGTCGAGCGTCCACCTGCCCGCGCTCTCGGCGAACGCGCTGCGCGGCGACGACGACGCCTTTCGTCGCCAGTCACGCCGGATCACTACCGAGTTCGCGGGCCTCGGGCTGATCGGCGGGATCGGCTTCGCGCTGCTCGGGCCGTTCGTCACGCGCCACCTCTATGGACCGGCATTCGATCCGCTGCTGCCGCTGTGGCCGGGGCTCGCCGCCTATGCGATGCTGCGGTTCGCGGCGGCGGGCTTCGGTATCCAGCTTGCAGCACTCGGCCGGATCGGTCCGCGCATCCTCGTCCAGATCGCGACGCTGTTGGGATATACGATCGCCATCATCCTGCTGGTGCCGGGGCACGGACTTGGCGTAACGGCATGGGCGCTGGCGGCGATCGGCGGCGGGACCTTCATTGGGCTGGGGGCGGTCCTGTGGCGGAGCGGCCGGGCGGATCGCGCCGTGGCGGCGGTGCTGCTGATGGTGCCGCCCGTCGCCGGGGGGCTGGCATGGGGGGCGTGGATCGGGGGATGAGCATCGCACGATGGATCGACGATCTGCGCCGCCGCTGGCGTGGCCAGCCGACGCTGGCCGAGCAACTGACCGGCAGCGCGCTGCGTAAGCGGTTCGCGGCACGCGGCGTCACGGTCGGGCTCTACAGCTACGGCTGTTTCGATCTCGCGCGGGTGCCGCCGGGCGTCACCATCGGCCGCTATTGCTCGGTCGCGGCGGGCGCGCGGATGTTCCTGCGCAACCATGGGCTCGGCTTCCTCGGGCTCACCCCGTACTTCTACAACGAGGCGTTGGGCGTCGTCGACGGCAGCACCCTTGCGCCCGCAACCCTGATCATCGGCGACGATGTCTGGATCGGCCATGACGCGATCCTGCTGCCCGGCGTGGGCAGCGTCGGGCGCGGCGCGGTGATCGGCGCCGGCGCGGTCGTCACCCGCCCGGTCCCGGCCTATGCCATCGTCGCCGGCAATCCGGCGCGGCTGCTGCGGATGCGCTTCGACGCCGCCACTATCGCCGCGGTCGAGGCGACGCGGTGGTGGGAGGGCACGCCCGACGACCTGCGCCGGCTAGTACGCGAGCAGCCCGGTCTTGCGTTCGATCCCGCCCGTTATTTTGCGGGAGGGGCATGATGGCCCGTCCGCTCCACATCGCGCTGCCATGGCATGCGATCGGCCATGGCAACCTCGGCATCGATGCACTGACCCGGTCGAACATCGCCATCCTGCGCGCCGCCGCCGCACGGATCGGGCGCGACGTCCGCTTCACCACGCTGTGCGCCGCGCCGGGCGCGGACGTGGTATTGCCCGACGACGTGACGATCGGGCCGATGCCCAGCCCGCGCGCGGCGCTGACCGGGCGTTCGCCGTTCCTCAAAGTGCTGCGCGATGCCGATCTGGTGGTCGACATCGGCGAGGGCGATAGTTGGACCGACCTGTACGGCGGCCGCCGCTTTGCCTTCCACGCCGGGACCAAGCTCGCCGCGCTGGCGCTGGGCAAGCCGCTAGTGCTCGCTCCCCAGACGATCGGCCCGTTCGCCTCGCCATGGCGGCGGCGGCTGGCCGATACGATCATGCAGCGCGCCCGCGCGGTCTATGCGCGCGATACGCTCTCGGCCGGGTATCTCGCCAGCCGCCGGCTGCAATGCGAGACGGATACGTTCATCGACGTCGCGTTCCGCCTGCCCTTCACCCGCCCGGCCCGAAGTGATCGCCCGGTGCGCGTCGGGCTGAACGTCTCGGGCCTGCTCTATCGGGGCGGGTATCGCGGCGGCAATGATTTCGCGCTGACGCTCGACTATGCCGCGCTCACCCACCGGCTGATCGAGCATTGGCTGGCGGCGGGGCTGGAAGTTCACCTGATCCCGCATGTCGCCGCGCCGGCCGGCAACGACGATGATTTCAGCCTCATCGCGCTGCTGAAAGCACGCTATCCGGCGATCATCGTGCCGCCGCGCTTCGCCGATGCCAGCGCCGCCAAGTCGTGGATGGCAGGGCTGGATTTCGTGGTCGGCGGGCGAATGCACGCCTGCATCGGTGCATTTTCGGCCGGGGTGCCGGTGGTGCCGATCGCCTATAGCCGCAAGTTCAACGGGCTGTTCGGCACGCTCGGCTATCCGCATTTCGTCGACGGTCGCGTGGACGATACCGACCACGCCTTTACCACGATCCTCGCCGGCTTTGCCGGGCGCGACGCGCTGGCCGCCACGATCCGGCCCGGGCTTGCGCTGGCCGCCGAGCGGCTCGACGCCTATGCGGCGCGGCTGACGGCGATCCTTGGCGAGTTGCCATGAGCGGCATCGAGGCGATCGTCGGCAGCGGGCTGTGTACCGGTTGCGGCGGCTGCGTCGCGGCGATCGATACGCCGGGGCTGACGATGGCGTTCGATCCCGCCGGCTTTCTTCACCCGACCGTCGTGCCGCTCACATCGGCGCAGCGCGCCACGCTCGATCAGGTCTGTACCGGACGCGCGCTGTCGCACGACCCGCGCCCGGCCGATTATCACCCGCTATGGGGACCGATCCGCGAACTGGCGACCGGCCATGCGACCGATCCCGAGGTGCGCTTTCGCGGATCGTCGGGCGGGGTGCTGTCGGCACTGGCGATCCATCTGGTGACAAGCGGCACGGTCGATTTCGTTCTCGCCACTGCCGCCGACCCCGACGATCCGATCGGCAACCGCACCGCGCCGCGCGCCGACCGCGACGCGATCCTCGCCGCCGCCGGGTCGCGCTATGCCCCGTCCGCGCCGCTCGCCGATCTCGAACGGCATCTGGCCGCCGGGCGTCGCTTCGCGTTCATCGGCAAGCCGTGCGACGTCGCAACCTTGCGCCGCATGGCCGCCCGCGACCCGCGCATCGACCGGCTGATCCCGGTGATGCTCGCCTTTTTCTGCGCCGGCGTGCCCAGCCGGCGCGGTACGCAGGCGGTCCTTACGGCGCTGGACGTCGCGGAGGACGAGGTGGCGCGCTTCCAGTATCGCGGTGACGGCTGGCCCGGCCGCACCCGTGCCAGCCGCCGCGACGGTAGCGAGGCGAGCATGACCTATGCCGAAAGCTGGGGCCGCATCCTCAACCGGCATCTCCAATTCCGTTGCAAGATCTGCCCCGACGGCACCGGCGAGTTCGCCGACATCGCTTGTGCCGATGCGTGGGTCGGCGAGTCCGGCTATCCCGATTTTTCGGAACGCGACGGCCGCAGCCTGATCGTCGCGCGCACCGCCACCGGTGTGGCGCTGCTGGCGCAGGCGGTGGCCGCGGGCACGGTGGCGACCGAAGCGCTCGATGTGAGCGAGATCGCGCGAATGCAGCCCTATCAGGCGACGCGCAAACGCAATGCGCTGGTGCGCAGCGTGGCGCTCTGGGCGGTACGGGGCCGGGGGCCGCGCTTTGCCCGCCTGTCGCTGCTCCGGCTGACGGTCTCGACGTCGCCCGTCGAGCTGCTGCGCAACCTTGTCGGCACGTTCCGCCGGGCGCGACGCGGGCGGCCGGGCTGACGATGGTCCCGGTCATCCTCGTCAACTGGAACGGCTGGCGCGACAGCATCGCCTGCATCCGCGCCTGCCTCGCGCTCGATCATCCCGCGCGCATTCTGGTGTGCGACAACGGCTCGCACGACGGATCGGTCGAGCGCATCGCCGCATGGGCACGCGGCGAAACCCCCGCCCCCGACGTGCCCGACAGCCCGGTGCCGCTCAGCGGGCGTCGCCCAAGCGGAGTCGTGATTCTCGACCGGGCGGCGGCCGAGCGGGGCGAGGGCGGCGATGCCGAGCTGCTGCTGATCCGCACCGGCGGCAACCTCGGCTTCGCCGGCGGCAACAATGTCGGCCTGCGCTGGGCACTCGCGCGCGGCTGCACCCATGCGTGGCTGCTCAACAACGACACCGTCGTGGCCGCAAACGCGCTGGGCGCGCTGGTCCGCCTCGCCGACAGCGATCCCGCGATCGGCCTCGTCGGGTCGGTGCTGGCCGAATATCACCGCCCCGGCCGGCTACAGGGCTATGCTGGCGTGCTCGACCTGCGCAGCTTCAAGGGGCGGCATCTCGGCATCGGTGTCGCCGCGTCGGACCCGGCGGCGGCGATGCTGGTCGATCCGGTGCGGCCACACGAACGCTGCTACCCGATCGGCGCGTCGATGCTCGTCACCGCCACTTTCCTGCGCGATGTCGGGCTGATGGAAGAGCGCTACTTCCTCTATTATGAAGAAGCCGACTGGGCGCTCCGCGGCCATCCGCGCTACCGCGTCGCCATCGCCGACGACAGTATCGTGTATCACAAGGTCGGCGCATCCGCCGGATCGACGCCGCAGGGGCTGTCGGCGCGGTCGGTCGGCTTCCTCTATCGCAGCCGCCTCGCCTGCGCGCGCCGGTTCGCGCCCCGGCGGCTGCCATGGGTCGCCGCCTGCATCCTGAGCGAAGCCGGTCGCGCGCTGCTGCGCGGCCGGACCGGGCGGGCGATCGGTGCCGTGCGGGCGCTGACCGGCCGGGTGCGGGTGCCGCGCTGATGCGGATCGTCGCGCTGTTTCAGGAATTTCCGTTCCCCGCGAACAACGGCATGCGATCGGACATTTCGCGCCGGCTCGCGACGCTCCACGCTTTGGGGCATGAGGTCCACGCCATCGCATGGACCGGCGGCCGGCTCGATCCGGTGTTGCGCGACGCGGACGTGACGGCGGCGGCGCGGCTTACCGCCTCGCTGGACGTGCTGCCGATCGACCGGGGCTGGCGGCGGGTCGCCAACCTTGCCCGCTTCCCCTCGCAAGTCGCCGGGCGCTGGCCGACCGCAGGGGATCGCCACGCGCTGCTCGACCGGTTGCGGGCGCGGGTGCCGGCACCCGACTGTGTCTGGGTCGACGGCATCCACGCCGGGGCGCTCGGCCGCTGGCTGGCGCGGGCGCTGGGCGTGCCGCTGCTCTACCGCTCACACAATATCGAGCACCGCTATCTTGCCGAACAGGCGCGGCTGGCACGCGGCCGGACCCGCTGGCGCATCGCCGCCAATGTGCTGGGGATGCGCCGGTTCGAAACCGCGCTGCAACGCGATGCCGCGCAGGTGTTCGAGATTTCGGCCGACGACCGCGACTGGTGGCGTGGCCGGGGCATCGCGCACAATCGCTGGCTGCCGCCGCAGCCCGACCCGATGATCGCCAGCCATAGTGCCGATGGCTCGCGCAGCATCGACCTGTTCTTCGTCGGCAGCCTGTCGAGCCCCAATAATCAGGCGGGGCTGGCGTGGTATCTGGGCCATGTCCACCCGCTCGTCCGCGACGCGCTGCCCGATGTACGGGTAGTGATCGCCGGCCGCTCGCCGCCGTCCGCGCTGCTGGGCCAACTGGGCGATGCGGGAATCGAAACGCTGCCCGATCCGGCGGCGGTCGCGCCGCTGGTCGGGCGGGCGCATGTGTTGATGAACCCGATCCACCACGGCAGCGGCGTCAACATCAAGACGATCGACATGCTGGCCAGCGGTCGCCCGGTCGTCACGACCGCCAAGGGCGCGCGCGGCCTGCCGCCCGCCGTCGTCGATCACCTGATCCTCGCCGACGACCCGTCAGGCTTCGCCGCCGCGCTGGTGGCCGCGATCCATGCGGCCCGCAGCGGAGAACGACCCCACGACCGCAGCGCGCTGATCGAAACCCATTTCGGCCACGCCACCATCGCGCGGGCACTGGCCGAGGGGATGGCCGCGCTCAGTCCGCGCCGAACACGTCGCGGGTAAAGACCTTGGCGGCGACATCGGCCAGCTCGGGGTCGTTGCGATTGGCGATGATGACGTCGCACTCGCCCTTGAACCCCGCCAGATCGCGCACGACGCGCGATCCGAAGAACTGGTCGTCGGCCAGCGTCGGTTCGTAGACGACGACCTCGATCCCCTTGGCCTTGATCCGCTTCATGATCCCCTGGATCGACGACTGGCGGAAATTGTCCGATCCCGCCTTCATGGTCAGGCGGAAGATGCCGACCCTGGTCGGCTTGCGAGCGAGGATTTGGTCGGCGAGGAAGTCCTTGCGCGTCCGGTTGGCGTCGACGATCGCGCGGATCAGGTTCTGCGGCACCTCGGAATAATTGGCGAGGAGCTGCTTGGTGTCCTTGGGCAGGCAATAACCGCCATAGCCGAAGCTCGGGTTGTTGTAGTGCATGCCGACCCGCGGATCGAGGCCGACCCCCTCGATGATCTGCCGCGTGTCGAGCCCGCCGGCGATCGCATAGCTGTCGAGTTCGTTGAAGAAAGCGACGCGCATCGCGAGATAGGTGTTGGCGAACAGCTTGATCGCCTCAGCCTCGCGCGAATCGGTGAACAGCACCGGGATGTCGGTCTTTTCCGCCCCCTCGACCAGCAGGTCGGCGAAGATTTTCGCGCGCTGCGAGCGTTCGCCGACGATGATCCGCGACGGGTGGAGATTGTCGTGCAGCGCGCGCCCTTCGCGCAGGAATTCGGGGCTGAAGATCACTTGGGGCGCGTTCAGCCGCGCGCGCACATCGTCGACGAAGCCGACCGGCACGGTCGACTTGACGACGATCGTGGCTCGCGGAGCGGTCCGGCTCGCCAACGCGATGACGTCCTCGACCGAGGTCGTGTTGAACTTGTTGGTCTGTTCGTCATAATTGGTCGGCGTCGCGACGATCACATAGTCCGCGCCGGCGAGCGCCGCCTGTCCGTCCAGCGTGGCAGTCAGGTCGAGCGGACGGTCGCGCAGGAATTCGTCGAGTTCCTTGTCGATGATCGGCGACTGGCGTGCCTCGACCAGCGCGACCCGCTCCGCCGAAATGTCGACCGCGACGACATGGTGATGCTGCGCCAGCAACACCGCATTCGACATGCCGACATAGCCCAGCCCGAAAACGACGATCTTCATGCGCGTGTCCCGTGTGTGACCGGCCGACCCGGCCGGGTTCGCTTAGGGTCTGTGATGCCATGCTGCAAACAGCAAAAAGCCGCCGGTCCGGTGGGACCGACGGCTCTTAGATGGTGGGCGCGGCAAGGATTGAACTTGCGACCCCTGCGATGTCAACACAGTGCTCTACCACTGAGCTACGCGCCCGGCGCTGTTCCCCGTAAGGGGAGAGCGAAACCGGAGTGGCGCTGTTAGCGGCGTCGTTTCGGGCTGACAAGAGCCTAATTGCCCGTAGGCAATTTTTCTCCCTCGAACATCCGGTCGACCTCGGCCACCAGCTCGCGCAGGTGGAACGGCTTGGACAGGATGCGCGCCTGCGGCACCGTCTTGCCAGCCTTCAGCGTGACGGCGGCGAAACCGGTGATGAACATGACACGCAGGTCGGGCGCGATCTCGCCCGCGCGCTGCGCCAGTTCGATGCCGTCCATCTCGGGCATGACGATGTCGGTCAGCAGCAGGTCGAACGGCTCGCGCTCCAGCAGCGGCACCGCCGCCGTACCGCGATCGACCGCACTGACATGATAGCCGGCACGTTCCAGCGCGCGCGCCAGATACTCGCGCATCACCTGATCGTCCTCGGCCAGCAGAATTTTGAACATGGGCACCCCTTGGCCGTCATGGCTCCGCATATGCCGGGAGCGGTTAAGAAATTCCAGACGTCCCGCCTCGACACACCGGGGACGACATGGTCTGTGGCAAAAATGGACACCGCCCCGCCCCCGTTCCATCGCTTCGGCATGGGTCCGCCACGGTCGCCGGTGGTCGTATCGGTGCCGCACGCCGGGCGATATTATCCTCAAGCGCTCGCCGATCTCGTCAGCGTGCCGATGGCCGCGCTGGTCCCGCTGGAGGACCGCCACGTCGATGCCGTCGCCCATGCCGCGCGGGGGGACGAAACGATGCTCGTCGCCAGCCATGCCCGGGCATGGATCGACCTCAACCGCTCGCCCGACGCCGATCGCGATCCGTGGATCGACGAAGGCGCCCGCCCGGCTGCCCTCGCCCGGTCAGACAAGGTGAAGAGCGGCATCGGCCTGATCCCGCGCCGTGCGGGTGGTGCCGACAATATGTGGCGGCGCAAGCTGACCGACGCGGAAGTGCGGGCGCGGATCGTCGAAACCCATGCGCCCTATCATGCAGCACTCGGGCAGGCGCTCGCCGCCGCCCGCGCGGCGTTCGGTACGGCGATCCTGCTCGATCTCCATTCGATGCCGCCGCTCCCCGGCCCCGATCCGGCGCAGGTGGTGCTCGGCGACCGGTTCGGGCGAAGCTGCCCCGGCCATGTCACCGCGCGAATCGCCGGGGTTGTGCGGGGCCACGGGTGCCCGGTCGCCATCGACCGGCCCTATGCCGGCGGCCACATTCTCGACGCCCATGCCGATCCGCGCGGCGGCGTCTATGCGCTCCAGCTCGAACTCGACCGGACGCTGTATCTCGATGCGGCGCTCGATCAGCCGGGCGAGGGGCTGGCCCGCACCGCGAAGACGGTTCGCGCCGTGCTCGACACGCTGGCGACGCTTGCCGATCCGCTCCGCCGCGCTGCGGAATAAGCACATAAAAAAACCACCCCGTGCATGAAGCACGGAGTGGCCAAGGTTCAGGGAGGAGGCGCGTGAAACGCGCCGCACGGCCCGACGAAAGGGGGGAACATCGAACCGTGTATCAACAATCTAGGAAAGGCGTCGGCAGGCTTCAAGAGCGAAATTGTATCCGTTTGTAACGACTCATCGCACGCCCGGCAGCATCCTCGCCAATACCGCGTCGCGCAGCACGAAATGATGCCGCAACGCCGCGCCGACATGCAGCGCGACCAGCACGGCCATGGTGATGCCGACGATCTCATGGACCTCATGCCCCGCCCCTGCCGCGGCGGGTGAAATCGGCAGATAGGGCACGGCGAACAGCCCGAACCATTCGAGCGGCCGCCGGGTCGTGCCCGACGCCATCGCCCAGCCGCTCATCGGCAGGACAATCAGGAACAGATAGAAGATGGCATGCGTCAGATGCGCCGCCGCCCGTTCCCACGCGGACGTGGAGACGGGCAACGGCGGGGGCGGATTGGCGATTCGCCAGCCGATCCGCCCGATCGTCAGCACCAGCACGGTCAGGCCGATCGACTTGTGCAGCCCCATCGACCCGCCGATCAGGCCGATCCACAGGTTCACGACGACGAGGAAGGCGATCACCCAGTGAAAGGCGATCGCAACCCGCGAATAGCGTGCGCCCGGGACGGCCCGCACCATCAGAAGGTCGGCACGCCGACCGGCTGCGCCTGTACCTTGCCCTGCCGCATCTGCCGCGCGAACACGTCACGCATCAGCGACAGCGAGAACAGGTGCGCGAACACCAGCGGCAGCATGCCCGACTGCTGCATCTTGCGAAGCTGGTCGCCGCGCAGTTCCATCAGCTTTTCTTCCGATACCATCTGGAAGCCGCGATAGACGAACGGCTGGTCGTTGCCGTCCTGCTGGATCGACACTTCGCCGTCCATCAACAGGCCCAGTTCCTTCAGTTCCTTCATGAACATGCCGGTCTTCTGGCCGGCCTGCTCGAACTGCTCGTTGAAGGCGAGGATCTGCTGGGTCACTTCGCTGGGCTTGTCGCCGTCGAACAGCGCATCGCCCTCGTCGAACTGGCCGATCACGTCCGACGTCGGGTCGAAGCACAGCGACAGCTCTTCCGATTCGGGGCGCAGCCGCGCGAGCAGATAGGGATAGCGGCGGATATAGGCCGGGACATAGGTCTCGGGATCGATCAGCCGGCCTTCGTCGTCGAGGAAGGTGTTGACGCCTTCGTTCAGGCCCATCAGCGCCAGCGGCACGGGATCGTCACCGACCGAGAACACGATCGGCATCCGCCGCTGTACCAGCGGGAATTCCTCGACCGTCACCGGCACGGCATGCTGGCCGACCAGGAACGGCGCGCGATCGGTGCTGCGGACCTTCCAGTCGGCATGCGTCTGGCTCGAAAGCGGTTCGAGCTGGTTGTAGAAAAGCGGAAGCGACTGGTTCTGCGGCGCGCTGGCCATTTCAGGATCTCCAAGTAATCATACCCTGTCCGGCAGTACCCGCCGGACGTCCGCCCCCCGGCGAACTTGGGATTTTCGTCTATTTGCTGGGTGGCGCGGGCGCAAGCGGTACGAGCTTCCCCGGATTGAACAATCCGCGCGGGTCCAGCCCGGCCTTCACCGCGCGCAGCGCCGCCAGCCGCGCGGGCGGCGCGGTGCGCGCCAGTTCGCCAAGCTTCATCTGGCCGATGCCATGTTCCGCCGAGATCGATCCGCCGGCCGCGACCACCGCGTCATGAACGAAGCGGGTGACGACCGGCGCATCCTGCGCATACCAGTGCGCGGGATCGGCCCCGGCGGGTGCGCGGACATGGAAATGCACATTGCCGTCTCCCAGATGGCCGAAGGCGGTGGCATGGGTCCCGGCAAAGCGCGCCTCGGCGGCGGCGGCCGTCTCCACCATGAAGCGCGGCATCGCCGCCACCGGCACCGAAATGTCATGCTGCACCGCCGGCCCCGCCGCCTTCTCCGCCGCCGACAGCGAATCGCGCAGCCGCCAGAACGCTTCGGCCTGCGCGTCCGACGTGGCAAGCACCGCATCGCCGACCACCCCGTCGACCAGCGCCTCGCCGAGCAGGCGGACGAGCAGCGCATCGGGCGACGCCTCGCCGGTGCCCGCCACCGCCTCGATCAGCAGATGCCACGGGTGCCGCCCGGCGAGCGGCGGGCGGGCACCGGGCAGATGCGCCACCGCCAGCGCCAGCGAATCAGCCGGAATGATCTCGAAGCTCTCGATCGAGTCGGTCGCCGCCTGCATTCGGCGCAGCAGCGTCAGCCCCGCCTGCGGATCGGCGATTCCGGCCCACGCCACCGCCCGCGCGCCGATCGCCGGCACCAGCCGCAGCGTCGCGGCGGTGACGATGCCCAGCGTCCCTTCCGCCCCCACCAGCAACTGCGTCAGGTCATAGCCGCGATTGTCCTTGGGCAATGCCGCCAGCCCGTCGTGGACCGATCCGTCGGGCAACACCGCCTCGACGCCCAGCACCAGCCGCCGCATCGTGCCCCAGCGCAGCACCTGCGTGCCCCCGGCGTTGGTCGACACGAGCCCGCCGATCGTGGCGCTCCCCCGCGCGCCCAGCGTCAGCGGAAACCGCTGTCCAGCCTGCGCGGCCGCGTCGTGCAAATGCTGGAGGATCACGCCGCTCTCCGCCACTGCCTGCCCCTCGCCGACCGCGCGAATCCGGTTCATCCGGCGGAGCGACACGATCACCGCCGATCCGTCGGTCGGCGGCGTCGCCCCGCCGACCATCGACGTATTGCCCCCCTGCGGCACGAGCGCGACCCCGTGCCGTGCCGCCAGCGTCACGATTCCGGCGACCCCGGCGGTATCTGTCGGCTCGAACAGCGCGGCGCTGGCCCCGTGGAACCGGCCGCGCCAGTCGGTCAACCACGGCGCGATCCGCCCGGGATCGGTGGAGACGGCCCGCTCGCCCAGCAATTCGCGGGCATCGGCGACCATCGCGGCGACGGCATCGGTACGCATCGGCACGCGCTATCACCCCCGCCCCCTTGCCGCCAGTTCATCGCAGGTTAAAACGTCGGGGTGAATGTTTGTCGCGTGAGTACCCTGCCGTTCCCTGTCGCTGTCATGGCGCTGCTGATGCTGGCGCTGCCGGGGTCGGCGCAGCGGCGGCTGGTCGACAATCCGCTGCCGCCCGGCGGGGTGACGACGGTGCGGACCGAAATGCGGATCCAGCGCGTCATCATCCGCGTGCCCCGCGCGCCGATCGCGCCGGCATCGTTCAGCACGCCGCGTCCGTTGCCGCCGATCCAGTGGGTCGAAAAGCGCGCCGACCGCTGCGTGCCCGTGCAGGACCTTGCTGCCGTCACCGTCAGCCGCCCCGACAGCGTCGACCTGCTGCTCGCCGGGGGCAAGCGGTTGCGCGCCCGCCTCGCCGATGATTGCGCCGCGCTCGATTTCTATGCGGGCCTGTATTTCAAGCCCAGCGGCGACGGGCAAATGTGCGCCGCGCGCGATGTGTTGCGCTCGCGTTCGGGCGGACAGTGCCGCATCGCCCAGTTCCGCACGCTGGTCCCGGCGCGCTAGGCGCTGCCTCCTTGACTTTTCGCCGGATTTCCTGCAGCGGCAACCCCATTTGGCGACGCTGTTTCGTCGCCCTTCCATAAGCTGGAACCTGCATGACCTTCGCCGATCTCGGCCTGTCCGACGAACTGCTGCGTTCCGTCACCGATTCGGGCTATAGCGAGCCCACCCCGATTCAGGCGGCGGCAATCCCCTCGGTGCTGATGATGCGCGATCTGGTCGCCGTCGCGCAGACCGGCACCGGCAAGACCGCGTCGTTCGTGCTGCCGATGATCGACATCCTCGCGCACGGCCGCAGCCGCGCCCGCATGCCGCGCTCGCTGATCCTCGAACCGACGCGCGAACTGGCGGCACAGGTCGCCGAGAATTTCGAAAAATATGGCGCGAACCACAAGCTCTCGATGGCGCTCCTCATCGGCGGCGTGTCGATGGGCGACCAGTTGGCGGCGCTCGAAAAGGGCGTCGACGTGCTGATCGCGACGCCGGGCCGGCTGATGGACCTGTTCACCCGCGGCAAGATCCTGCTCAACGGCTGTTCGATGCTGGTGATCGACGAGGCCGACCGGATGCTCGACATGGGGTTCATCCCCGACATCGAGGAAATCTGCACCAAGCTGCCCAAGCAGCGGCAGACCTTGCTGTTTTCGGCCACCATGCCGCCGCCGATCAAGAAGCTGGCCGACAAGTTCCTCGACAATCCCAAGACGATCGAGGTCGCCCGGCCGGCGACGACCAACACCAACATCACCCAGCATCTGGTGCCGGTAAGCGCGGCGAAAAAGCGCGACGTGCTGCGCAAGCTGCTCGGCAGCGCCGATCTTCGCAACGCCATCGTGTTCTGCAACCGCAAGACGACGGTGCGCGAACTGAACAAGAGCCTGCAACGCGCCGGCTTCAGCTCGGCCGAAATCCATGGCGACATGGAACAGGCCGCGCGCATCGCCGAACTGGAACGCTTCAAGCGCGGCGACGTGAGCATCCTCGTCGCCTCCGACGTGGCGGCACGCGGGCTGGACGTGAAGGGGGTCAGCCATGTCGTCAACTTCGACGCGCCGTGGCACCCCGACGATTACGTCCACCGCATCGGCCGCACTGGTCGCGGCGGCGCCACCGGCACCGCGTGGACGCTGATTACCGAGGACGATGCCGAGAACATCGCCAATATCCAGAAACTGACCGGCCAGACGATTCCCATCCTCGACATGGGCACCTCCGCTCCCGCCGACGACGTCCCAGAAGCCGCTGCGAAGGCCGAGGAGGAGGCTCCCCGCCGCGCGCGCCGTCCCCGTGCCGCCGCCGCGCCCGAGGAAGCCGCGCCCCAGCCCCGCCGCCGTCGCGAGGAACCGCAACGCCGCGAGGAAGCCCCCCGGCGCGAGGAACCCCAACGGCGTGAACCGGTGCGCGACGAGCGCCCGGCCCGCTATGTCCAGCAGGACGCGATCGAGGATGGCGGCTGGAACGGCCCGGTCCCGGCATTCCTTTCGGTGCGGCTGACCGGCTGAGGCGATGGACGCCGACGATCCGTTCGAGGCGGTGGCCCCCGTCGCGATCGAAAGCCCCTGCACGCTGGTCTGTTCGATCGATAGCGCCACCGGCTGGTGCTTCGGCTGTGGCCGCACCCGCGACGAGATCGCCTGCTGGACCAGCATCGATCCCGCCGCCCGGCGGCAGGTGATGGCGACGCTACCCGAACGGATGGCGATCCTCGACGGCTGACCTTCGGACCCCGACTGGTCTCCTGCGCGTTCAGCGCCGGTGCAAACCCCGTCGGGAGCGTTATCATGGCCGTCAGCCTCAAGCCCTTGTCACAACAGACAATTGTCATCACCGGAGCCTCGTCGGGCATTGGCCTCGCCACCGCCCGCCGTGCCGCGCGCGAAGGCGCGCGCGTCGTGCTCGTCGCCCGCAACGAGGACGCATTGGCCGAAGCGGTCGAATCGATCCGCAACAAGGGCGGCCGCGCCACCCATCTCGCGATCGACGTGACCGCCGCCGACGCGTCCGAGCGAATCGGCGAAAAGGCGCGCGAGGCGTTCGGCGGCTTCGACGCATGGGTCAATGACGCCGCTGTCGCACTCTACGCGCCGCTGCTCGACACCGGTCTCGACGAACAGCGCCGGGCGTTCGACGTCGGCTATTTCGCAACGGTCGCCGGCTCGCTCTATGCCGCGCGCGAACTGACCGCGCGCGGCGGCGGCGCGATCGTCAATGTCGGTTCGATCCTGTCGGACCGCTCGGTCCCGTTGCAGGGCGCGTACAGCGCGATGAAACATGCGGTGCAGGGCTTTACCGAAGCGCTCCGCATGGAGCTGGAAGCAGACGGCAAGCCGGTGTCGGTCACGCTCATCAAGCCGGCGGCGATCAACACCCCGTACCCCGAACATGCCCGCAACCGCATGGACAAGCCCGCGCGCGTGCCGCCGGTGGTCTATGATCCCGAACTGGTCGCCAAGGCGATCTGTTTTGCGGTCGCCAATCCCAAGCGCGATCTGACCGTCGGCGGCACCGGCATGGTGATGACCAAGATGAGCAACCTGCTGCCGCGCAGCGCCGACCGCTTCATGGAAGCCTTTTTCGGCGAAGCGGCGCAGACGATCGATACTCCGGCCGAACCGGGTGCGAAGGACAACCTCTACCAGCCACGCAAGGACGGCCGCGAACGGTCGAACCAGGACATCCATGTCCGCAAGCAGAGCCTCGCGCTCGAAGCGCAGATGCGTCCGCTGACGACGCTCGCGATCCTCGGCGCGGTCGGCGCGGTCGCCGGCATGTTGCTGTCGCTGCGCGGATCGACCCCGCGCAAGGCTGCGCCGAAGCTGCTGCCCGCACCCGAACCGAAAGCGCATCAGGCGGGCGGCAGCGACTCATCGGCGTCCTTCGCCGCAGCGATCGCCGACGAAAACACGATTCCCGAACCCTCGGGCATCGTCAGCACCGTGGCCGGCGAACGCTTTTCGGAAAAGCCGATCGGCAGCCCGATCGCTCCCAATGCGGCCGACATCACGGTCGCGACCGCCTGACCCGTCGTACCCCTCCCCCTTCGCGGGGAGGGGCTTAGGGCCGATCGACCTTCAGCATTGCCGGCCGATCTTCGTCATTTTCGGCCGAAACAGCCACCCCTTTCGTCACCCCGGACGTGTTCCAGGGTCCACGGCTCGGCAGTCGGTGCGCCTTGAGGCTGTATCGACAGCGTCTGGGGCCAGGTGGCCCCCGGAACAAGTCCGGGGTGACGACGTGCGAAGGGTCGATCGGCCCTACGGTGCCGGGTTCATCAGCTTGCGGATGAACCCGATCAGCCCGGTTTGCCGCGACCGGCGCAACCGCTCGGCAGCGAGGATCGTCTGCACCTTGCGGAAGCAGGCGTCGACATCGTCGTTGACGAGGACATAGTCATAGCCGTCCCAGTGGCTGACCTCGGCGGCGGCGCGCGCCATGCGGCCATCGATCACTTGCGCCGAATCGGTGTTCCGCGCGATCAGCCGCTGATGCAGTTCGGCCATCGACGGCGGCAGGATGAACACCCGCACCACGTCGCCGCCGGCGATCTGGAACAATTGCTGCGCGCCCTGCCAGTCGATGTCGAACAGCACGTCCTTGCCCGCGCTCAGCATCGCATCGACCGCCTCGCGCGGCGTACCATAGCGATTGCCGAACACATGCGCCCATTCGAGGAATTCGTGCGCCGTCGCCATGCGCCGGAATTCTTCCAGATCGACGAAGTGATAGTCCTTGCCGTCGACCTCCCCGGGGCGCGGGGCACGGGTGGTAGCGGACACCGACATCGACAGATCGGCTTCGGCGGCCAGCAGCTTGCGCGCGATCGTCGATTTGCCCGCGCCCGAAGGCGACGACAGGACGAACAACACCCCGCGGCGCTTGAAGCCGTGGAGGTCGGGGTCTGGCACTTGGGTCATGGGGCCGCCTGATGGCGTGCGGCCTGCCACAACGTCAAGGGGCGACGGTCGTGAAACCGTCGCCCCTTGCCCGTATTTGGATTAGCCTGGTGTCGAGATCAGTAGCCGCGTCGCAAGCGATCACCCTTGCGACGGTCGTACGCCTTCTTCGCGGCATAGCCGCCGCCCAAGATCATGCCGAGCGGCCCCATCCGCCGCATCGCGCTGCCCGCGAGCCAGCCCATCGCCGCGCCCTTGGCACCGCCGCGACCGTCACGACGATCAATCTGGCGCCCAACCAGCGCTCCGATAATACGTCCGATCATGCTGCCGTCTCCTCAAAGAGTTGTGCCTTCAATTCGCCCGCGCCACGCAATACCGCCCAGCCGATGGCATAGGTGATGGCGACGGGGATCACGACTTTCAGAACATTGGCGACGATCGCACCCTTGATCGCACCATCGACGTTCGAATCGTCACCGCCGTCGAGACTGTCGATGAAGCCGCCGACCAGCGCGCCGATAGTTGTCGCACCCATGTTGTCACCTGCATGTCGTTACACCGGTATAGCGCGGGAAACGCGCGTCGGTTCCCTTACCCGACCATCGATTCGGGCCGGACCAGCCGGTCAAACGTCGCTTCGTCGATCAGCCCGAGCGCGAGGCCGGCTTCGCGCAGCGTCTGCCCTGCGGCATGGGCGTGCTTGGCGATCTTCGCGGCATTGTCATAACCGATCTCGGGGGCCAGCGCCGTCACCAGCATCAGCGAGCGTTCGACCAGTTCGCCGATCCGCTGCCGGTTCGGCTCGATCCCGTCGACGCAGCGCTTGGCGAAGCTGACCATGCCGACGCTCAGCAGATCGATCGACCGCAGCACCGCCGCCCCGATCAACGGCTTGAACACATTGAGTTCGAGATGCCCCTGCATGCCGCCGACCGTCACCGACAGGTGATTGCCGATCACCTGCGCCGACACCATCGTCAGCATCTCGCACTGGGTCGGGTTGACCTTGCCCGGCATGATCGAGCTGCCCGGTTCGTTGGCGGGAAGATCAATCTCCCCCAGCCCCGACCTCGGCCCCGAACCGAGCAGGCGAATGTCGTTGGCGATCTTGGTCAGCGCCACCGCCAGCGTGTTGAGCGTGCCCGACAGTTGCACCAGCGGATCGTTCGATGCCAGCGCCTCGAACTTGTTGGGCGCGGTGACGAAGGCGTGGCCGGTGATCGAGGCGATCTCCGCTGCAACCGCTTCGGCGAAGCCGGGCGCGGCGTTCAGGCCGGTGCCGACCGCCGTACCGCCCTGTGCCAACCGCAGCAGATCACCCTCGGCAGAGCGCAACCGGCGGTCGGCATCGTGCAGTTGCGCGACGTAAGCGGAAAACTCCTGCCCCAGCGTGAGCGGCGTCGCATCCTGCAAATGGGTGCGGCCGATCTTGACGATCTCCGCCCAGTCCCGAGCCTTCGCCTCCAGCGATCCCGCCAGCCGGTCGAGCGCGGGCAGCAGATCGCGGTTGAGCGCGATGACGGCGGCGACATGCAGCGCGGTCGGGAAGCTGTCGTTCGACGATTGCCCCATGTTGACGTGATCGTTGGGATGTACCGGCACCTTGCCGCCGCGGGTTCCGCCCAGCACCTCGTTGGCGCGGCCGGCGATCACTTCGTTGACGTTCATGTTCGACTGGGTGCCGCTGCCGGTCTGCCAGATGACCAGCGGGAATTGGTCGTCGAGCTTGCCGGCGATCACCTCTCCCGCCGCCGAATCGATCGTGTCGGCGATGTTGTCGGGAAGGCCGTGCGTACGGTTCACGCGCGCCGCCGCCTGCTTCACGATCGCCAGTGCGTGGACGATGCCGATCGGCATGCGTTCGCTAACGGCAAAGGGAAAATTCTCGATCGATCGCTCGGTCTGCGCCCCCCAATAGGCTTGCGAAGGAACCTCGATCGGGCCGATCGAATCGGTTTCGGTGCGGGTATTGGTCATATCCGCCAAAACCCGTCAGCGGCTCAGTCGATCCGCTTCGACAGGAAGAAGCGCGTCTCGCCCGGCGGGAAATCGGGAATGTCGCCGTATACGGCGAAACCCAGCTTTTCGTAGAAACCGCGCGCCTGGAAACTGAAGGTGTCGAGCCAGATGCCGATGCACCCGCCGGCCCGCGCTTCTGCCTCGGCCCGCTGCATCAGGTCACGGCCGATCCCGCGCCCCTTGTGCGATGGCGGCACCGCCAGATATTCGACGAACAGCCAGCGATAGCCGATCCTGCCCCACAGCCCGCCGAGGATCGCGCCGCCCTCGTCGCGCAGGACGATCGCGACCTGCCGCCGTCCGGTCGGCCCGACCGCCGCGTCGTTGTGCGCGACGAGGACGCGCAGGATCGCATCGCGTTCGGCATCACCCGGCGCGGCGACGACCTCGATCGTCACTTCTTGCGTTTGAAATCCACCGCGACGACGTTCGACCCGTCCTCGCTCGTTGCGATCGGCGCATCGTTTTCCGGCTGGTCGTGCGGTTCGGAATCGATCCCGCCGTCCTCGGTCGCCTGAAAACGCAGCTCGAAATTGACCGCCGGATCATGGAAGCCGGTGATTGCCGCATGGGGAATGATGAGCGTCGACGGAATGCCGCCGAAGCTCAGGCCCACCGAGAAACGGGTATCGTCGACGGTCAGGTCCCAGAAGCGATGCTGGATGACGATCGTCATCTCGTCCGGGAAGCGTTCGATCAACCGCTTGGGGATGTCTACGCCGGGCGCCTGCGTCTTGAAGGTGATGTAGAAATGATGCTCGCCGGGCAAGGCGCCGGTGGCGGACACCTGCCCCAGCACGCGGCCGACCACCGCGCGCAGGGCTTCCTGGACGATCTCGTCATACGGGATCAGGCTGTCGGCGATGATCTGGTTCATGGCGACCTTGGGTAGCGGGGTTTCGTGCCCGGTCAAGATTCGTTGCGTTGCATGGGGCCGACACCGCGCTATGGGACGCCCATGCGCACCGCCACCATCGCCCGCCACACCAGCGAGACGTCGGTCGACGTCACCGTCAACCTCGACGGCACCGGCACCTACGACGTGTCGACCGGAGTCGGCTTCTTCGATCACATGCTCGAACAGCTCAGCCGCCATTCGCTGATCGACCTGACCGTCCGGACCAAGGGCGACCTGCATATCGACGCGCATCACACCGTCGAGGACACCGGCATCGCGATCGGCGAGGCATTCGCGAAAGCACTCGGCGACAAGCGCGGCATCGCCCGTTATGGCGAGGCATTGTCGCCGATGGACGAGACGCTGACCCGCGTCGCGCTCGACATTTCGGGGCGGCCGTGGACGGTGTGGAAGGTCGCGTTCAGCCAGCAGTCGCTCGGCACGATGGATACCGAGATGTTCGAGCATTTCTGCCACAGTTTCGCGCAGGCGGCGGGCATCACGCTGCACATCGAGACGCTGTACGGCACCAACAATCATCATATCGTCGAAAGCGTCTTCAAGGGACTGGCGCGAGCCTTGCGCATGGCGACCGAGATCGACCCGCGCAAAGCCGACGCCATCCCCTCGACCAAGGGAGTATTGTAACGATGGTCGCCCGTCCGATGCAGCCGCTGAGCCTCGCCATGCTGAGCTATGTGAAGCCGCTGGAAGAAGTCGACACGCACCGCGCGGCACATGTCGCGTGGATCGAGGCGCGAATGGCGGCGGGCGAGATGCTGCTGGCCGGGCGGCGCAATCCGCCGACCGGTGGCGTGCTGCTGTTCCGTGGCGATGCGGACACGGTGCAAGCGCTGGCCGAAACCGATCCGTTCGTTCTGAACGGCGTCGCCACGGTCGAGGTCGTCGCCTTCACCGCCACCCTTGCCGTCGACGCGGTGGCCGCCGCGCTGTGATCGCGCTGATCGATTACGGTGCGGGCAACCTGCATTCGGTTGCCAACGCATTGAAGGCAGCGGGTTCGCGCGATCTGGCGATCACCGCCGACCCCGATTTGGTACTGCGCGCCGATCGCATCGTGCTGCCCGGCGTCGGCGCGTTCGCCGCGTGCATGGGCGGGCTTGCCGCGATCCCCGGCATGGTCGAGGCGCTACGCGCACGGGCGCTGGACGGCGGCGTGCCCTTCCTCGGCGTGTGTGTCGGCATGCAGTTGCTGGCCACGACCGGCGAGGAGTTCGGGACGCATGCCGGCCTCGGCTGGATCGACGGCACCGTCCGCCGGATCGATCCCGCGCCCGGCGTCACCGTGCCGCACATGGGCTGGAACGACGTGGTGCCGATGGCCGATCATCCGCTGCTGGTGCCGGGCGAAGCCTATTTCCTACACAGCTATGCGTTCGACGGCGACCATGTGCTCGCCACCACCGATCATGGCGGGCCGGTGAGCGCCGCGATCGGTCGCGACAATCTGCTGGGCGTGCAGTTCCACCCTGAAAAGAGCCAGCGCTACGGATTGGCGCTGCTGGAGAGGTTTCTCGAATGGCGTCCTTGATCGTCTTCCCCGCCATCGACCTCAAGGGCGGGCAGATCGTCCGACTGGCCGAAGGCGATATGGCCCGCGCCACCGTCTATGGCGACGATCCGGCGCGGCAGGCGACGATGTTTGCCGATGCCGGCGCGGATCATCTCCACGTCGTCGACCTCGACGGGGCCTTCGCCGGCCAGTCGGTCAACGGCGATGCGGTGGCGGGCATCCTGAACGCCTTTCCCGGCCGGGTGCAACTGGGCGGCGGTATCCGCAACCGCGCCAACGTCGATCGCTGGCTCGACCTCGGCGTCGCGCGGGTGGTGATCGGCACCGCCGCGCTGGAGGACCCCGATTTCGTGCGCGAGGCGGCCCGCGCCTGTCCGGGCCGGATCGTCGTTGCGGTCGATGCGTGGGACGGCATGGTCGCGACGCGTGGCTGGGCCGATGTGTCCGACGTGTCGGTGGTCGACCTCGCCCGCCGGTTCGAGGATGCCGGCGTCGCAGCAGTTCTGTTCACCGACGTCGGGCGCGACGGGATGCTGAAAGGCTGCAATGTCGAGGCGACGACCGCGCTGGCGGCTGCCGTATCGATTCCGGTCATCGCCAGCGGCGGCGTGGCCGATATCGGCGATATCCATGCGCTGAAAGGCAAGGCGGGAATCGAAGGCGTCATAACCGGCCGCGCGCTGTACGACGGGCGCCTCGATCTGGCCGAGGCGATCGCGGTGGCGCGCGCGTGAGCGTCCGCGTCCGCGTCATCCCCTGTCTCGACGTCCATGCCGGGCGGGTGGTCAAGGGCGTGAATTTCGTCGAGCTGCGCGATGCCGGCGATCCGGTGGAACAGGCGCGAGCCTATGACGCGGCGGGCGCCGATGAACTGACCTTCCTCGACATCGGCGCCAGCCACGAAGGGCGCGACACGATCATCGACGTGGTGCGCCGCACTGCCGAGGTGTGCTTCATGCCGCTGACCGTCGGTGGCGGGGTGCGCACGCCCGAGGATGCTCGTGCGCTGCTGCTGGCCGGCGCCGACAAGGTCGCGGTCAATTCCGCCGCCGTGGCGCGGCCCGAACTGGTGGCCGATATTGCCGCGCGCTTCGGCAGCCAGTGCGTCACCGCCTCGGTCGACGCGCGGCGGGCCGGCGACCGGTGGGAGGTGTTCACCCATGGCGGCAGGCGGGCGACCGGCATCGACGCGGTGGAGCATGCGCTACGCTTGGCCGAACTGGGCGCGGGCGAACTGCTGGTCACGTCGATGGACCGCGACGGCACGCGCGACGGCTATGACCTCGACCTGATCCGCACCATCGCTGACCAGGTATCGGTGCCGGTGGTGGCATCGGGCGGAGTCGGCACGCTCGACCATCTGGTCGCGGGCGTGACGCAGGGCCATGCGAGCGCGGTTCTGGCCGCGTCGATCTTTCATTTCGGCGAGGCGTCTGTCGCCGATGCGCATGCCGCGCTGGCGAGGGCGGGCGTGCCGGTGCGGTCGCCCGCATGATACCCGTGGTCCTCGCCGCCCATTCGGGCACCGTGCCCCCGCGCACCGGCTTCGCGCTGTCCGACGTGGCGACCTTCGTCGCGGTCGCGCTGATGGTGGTGCTGGCGCGGCGGGCGATCCGCAACCGCAACCGCAAGGACTGACCATGGACGCGCTCGACCATCTCGAATCGGTGATCGCCACCCGGCTCCAAGGCGATCCGGCGCAATCCTATGTCGCGAAGCTCCATGCGCGGGGCGTGCCGAAGATGGCGCAGAAGGTCGGCGAGGAGGCGGTCGAGTGCGTGATCGCGGCGATGGCCGACGATCGAGACGGCCTGATCGGCGAGGCTGCTGACCTGCTCTTTCATCTGCTGGTGCTGCTCGCCGAGAAGCGAATCACGCTGGACGAGGTCCGCGCCGAGCTGACGCGGCGCGACGGCCTGTCGGGCATCGCCGAGAAAGCCGCCCGCCCCAAGGAGTGAAGCCCGTGCCGATCGACGCCACCCTCCCCTATGACGACACCAACATCTTCGCCCGCATCCTGCGCGGCGAGATTCCGGCGAAGCGGGTCTATGAGGACGAGTACGCGCTCGCCTTCCACGACATCACCCCGCAGGCCCCGGTGCATGTGCTGGTGATCCCCAAGGGTGCCTATGTGTCGTGGGACGATTTCTCAGGCCGGGCGAGCGATAACGAGATCGCCGGATTCGTCCGCGCAGTCGGCCATGTCGCGCGCGAACACGGGCTGGTCGAACCGGGCTATCGCCTGCTCGCCAACGTCGGCGGACATGGCGGACAGGAGGTGCCGCACCTGCACGTTCACCTGTTCGGTGGGCAGCCGTTGGGACCGATGCTGTCGCGATAGGACAGCTTTATTACACGAAAGGAATTGCACCGGGCGGATTTGCGGGTAGGTTTCACGCATCATAATTCCGGTGGCGCGTCGGTTGCGACCACCTATGGGGGGCCTGCATGATCTTCGGCCGTATCAAGTCGCTGGACGCGATCCTCGCGACCGCGGAAAAAAAGTCGCTCGCGCGCACGCTCGGCGCGTTCCAGCTTACGATGCTGGGGGTCGGTGCGATCATCGGCACCGGCATCTTCGTCCTGACCGCGGAGGCTGCGCAAAAGGCCGGACCGGGCATGATGATCGCCTTCATCATCGCTGGATTCGTCTGTGCCGTAGCCGCGCTGTGCTATGCCGAGATGTCGTCGATGGTCCCGGTATCGGGATCGGCATATACCTACAGCTACGCCGTCATGGGCGAGTTGCTGGCATGGATGGTCGGCTGGGCACTGGTGCTTGAATATGCGGTCGCCGCTGGCGCGGTATCCGTCGGCTGGTCGGGGTATTTCGTCGGTTTGCTGCGCGAGTTCGCGGGTATCGACCTGCCCGCAGCGCTGACCCTGGGACCGATCGATGGCGGGATCATTAACCTGCCGGCGTTCATCATCGCGTTGCTGGTGACGTGGCTGCTGGTGATCGGGACCAAGGAATCGGCGTTTATCAACGCCATCCTCGTCGCGGTGAAGATCGCTGCGCTCGTCCTGTTCTGCGTCCTCGCGCTGCCGGTCATGAAATCGGCCAATTTCGAACCGTTCGCGCCGCTGGGCTTTGGCGGCATATCGGCGGCGGCAGCGTCGATCTTCTTCGCCTATGTCGGGTTCGATGCAGTCTCGACCGCGGCCGAGGAAACCAAGAACCCGCAACGCAACATGCCGATCGGCCTGATCGGCAGCCTTGCCATCTGCACGGTCTTCTACATCCTCGTGGCCGCCGGGGTCATCGGCACGGTCGGTGCGCAGCCGATGCTGGACGCGAACGGCAACGGCATTGCGCCGGGCAGCACCGAGCTGGCCGCTGCCTGCGCGAATATCGGTTCGCAGGCCGTCGTATGTTCCAAGGAAGCTTTGGCATGGACGCTGCGTGAAATCGGCTGGCGTCAGGTCGGCAATCTGGTCGGCCTTGCCGCCGGCCTTGCCCTGCCCAGCGTCGTGCTGATGATGATGTTCGGCCAGACGCGCATCTTCTTCGTGATGAGCCGGGACGGCCTGCTGCCGGAGAAGCTGTCGCAGGTGCATCCGAAATACGGCACCCCGCATGTCGTCACGATCATCACCGGCGTGTTCGTCGCGTTCTTCGCGGCATTGTTTCCGGTCGGTGCGCTCGCTGACATCTCCAATTCGGGAACGTTGTTCGCCTTCGCGATGGTCGCGATCGCGGTACTGGTGCTGCGGCGGACCGATCCGGGTCGGCGTCGTCCGTTCCGTACCCCGGCAGTGATTCTCGTCGCGCCGTTGGCGGTGGCCGGATGCCTGTACCTGTTCTTCAGCCTGTCGTTCTACACGCTGGCGCTGTTCTTCGGATGGGCGGCGCTCGGACTGGTCGTGTATTTCGGTTACAGCCGTTCGCACAGCCATGTCGGACGTGGTCTCTGACGGATACGCCGGAAACCGGCAGCGGTACGCCGCCGCTACCGCGGACCCCGACGCCTGACGATGCTCGAAGCGCAAAAGGAAAGGGTCCGGGAGGCAACTCCCGGACCCTTTCCTTTTTGCGCTATCGGATGCCCGGACGTTCCCGGCATCATCGGCGTTGAGCCGACATGCGGCGGGCGACTGCAGGACCGGAAAAGCCGACCCCGCCATCGGTCGGTTCAGCCGAGCTTCGTCGCCGCCAGCGTCTTCAGGTCGACTTCGGGCCGCGCGCCATAGTGCGACAGGATTTCGGCGGCGCACAGCGCACCCAGCTTCAGCGAGCGTTCGACGTCATGGCCCTGCGCCTGCCCATGGAGGAAGCCGGCGGCGAACAGATCGCCCGCGCCGGTGGTGTCGACCACCCGCGCGATCGGCTCGGCGGCGACGCTGGTGCGCTTGCCCGCCGTCACCGCGATCGCGCCGTGTTCGCCGCGCGTCACGACCAGTAGCGGCGCCTGGCCTGCGACCTTGTCGACCGCCGCGTCGAAATCCTCGACCTCGGCCAGCGCCAGCAGCTCGTTCTCGTTGGCGAACAGGATGTCGATCTGCCCTTCGGCGATCAGCGCGCGGAAATCGTCGCCGTGGCGCGAGATGCAGAAGGTGTCGGACAGGGTGAAGGCGACCTTGCGGCCCGCGTCACGCGCGATACGGATGCCGGCACGCATCGCCGCGCGGGGTTCTTCCGGATCCCACAGATAGCCTTCGAGATACAGGATCGCGCCGCTGGCGATCAGATCGGCGTCGAGGGCAGCTTCGGGCAGGAACTGCGATGCGCCGAGGAAGGTGTTCATCGTGCGCTGCCCATCGGGCGTTACGAAGATCAGGCAGCGCGCGGTGGTCGGCTCGCCGGCGCGGACGGCGGTATCAAAGCGGACCCCGGCGGCGCGGATGTCGTGCGCGAACACCGCGCCCAACTGGTCGTCGGCGACCTGACCGATGAAGCCGGTCTTGCCGCCCAGCGCGGCGATGGCGGCGACGGTATTGGCGGCCGATCCGCCCGACACTTCGCGGCCCGGCCCCATCTTGGCATAGAGCGCGTCGGCGTCGGCGGGGGAGAAGACGAGCTGCATCGAGCCCTTGGTCATCCCCTCGGCGGCGAGGAACGCATCGTCGGACTGGGCGAGAATATCGACGATGGCGTTGCCGATGGCGACGACGTCGAGGGTGGGTTCGGTCAAGCTGGCTCTCCGGAAAGTCATGGGCCGCGACCGAAGGGCCGGAGCGGCGATGGCCGCGCGTTAGCCAGCGTGGCGGGGACAGGCAAGGGTCGGGCGTTGACGCCGGCCTTCGCGCCCCGCATGACCGCTCCCGATGGTCGGTGCCTTTTTCCTGTCGGTGGCGCAGCTTGGCGACCGGGCCTTTCTGAAGGTGCTGGCCAAGTCGCTGACCGTGACGCTGATCCTGCTGCTGGGCGTCGGCGCGGCGATGGCATGGGGCGCGCATTGGGTGGCGCGCGACGGCTTCGCGCTGGGTGACGGTGCCGGGGCATTGGCGGCGGTGGCGGCGACGCTGGCGGCGGTCGCGCTGGCGTGGCTGTTGTTTCGCATCGTCGCGATCGCGGTCGTGGGCGTGTTCGCCGACGATGTCGTCGAGGCGGTCGAGGCGCGGCATTACCCCGAGGCGCTGGCGAGCGCGCGGCCGGTGCCGTTCGCGCGTTCGGCGATGATGGGAGTGCGATCGGGCCTGCGGACGCTGGGCGTGAACCTGTTGTGCGCGCCGTTGTATCTGTTGTTGCTGCCGACCGGGATCGGCACGCCGATCGCGCTGCTGCTGGTCAATGGCTGGCTGCTGGGGCGCGACCTGTTCGACATGGTGGCGGTGCGGCACCTGACCCGTGCCGAGCTGCGGACCGAACGGCAGGCGACGCGGACCCGGCGGTTTATACTGGGGCTGGCGGGAACCGGATTGCTGATGATTCCGTTCGTCAACTTCGTTGCGCCGCTGATCGGCGCGGCGATGGCGACGCATCGGTTCCATCGGATGCGCCCAAGGGGGATGACGACATGCGACGCACCGCCGCGCTCTTTGCGGGACTGACGCTTTCGGCCTGCGCGACCGGCCCGGTCGTGCGCCAGAACGCGCTGCCGATGCCCCCTGCCCCCGCCTATGGCACGATCGGGCTGGAGCGGGTGATGGGGCAGAATGCCACGACGATCGGCCAGTTGTTCGGCCAGCCGTTGCTTGATCTCAGCGAAGGGCCGGGACGCAAGCTGCAATATGGGTCGGACATCTGCGTCCTCGACGCCTATCTCTATCCCCCCGCGACCGGCGGCGTGCCGGTGGTGCGCCATGTCGATGCCCGGCAGCGCAGCGGCGCGCCGATCGACCGCGCGAGCTGCGTCGCCGCGCTGACCCGCGCGCGCGGCGGCCGCTGAACCCCTTTTCCCTGCGGCCGGGCATCGTGCCCGGTGACGCTTTCTACCGGAGCCAGACGATGAAGCAGTTGGTCGCCTTCGACCTCGATGGAACGCTTGCCGAGAGCAAGCAGCAGATGGGCGCGCCGATGGCGGAGGCGCTGGCCGATCTGCTCGGCGTCGCGCATGTCGCGATCATTTCGGGTGGCGACTGGCCGCAGTTCGAGAAGCAGGTCGCGGGGCACCTTCCCGAGCGCGCCGACCTCAACCGGCTGTGGATGATGCCGACCAGCGGGACCAAGCTGTACACCTATGGCGACGGTCGCTGGAACACGGTCTATGCCGACCTGTTCGACGATGCGACCAAGGCGAACATCCTCGAAGCGTTCGACGCCGCGCTGGAAGCGACCGGCTTTACCCCCGAACAGACCTGGGGGCCGCGCATCGAGGATCGCGGGAGCCAGATCACCTTTTCGGCACTCGGCCAGCAGGCGCCGATCGACGCCAAGGAACATTGGGACCCCGATTTCGCCAAGCGCAAGATCATCCAGGCGGACCTGCGGCAGCGGTTGCCCGGCCTGTCGATCAACATGGGCGGCGCGACGTCGATCGACATCACCAAGGAAGGCGTCGACAAGGCGACCGGCCTTGCCAAGCTGGCCGACATCAGCGGCATCGCCACCGACGCCATGCTGTTCATCGGCGATGCGATCTTCCCCGGCGGCAATGATTACGCGCCCAAGGCAGCGGGGATGGACACGGTGAAGATCCGCGACCCGCAGGAGACATTGGCCGTGATCGAGGCGATCATCGCCTGTCAGAAGTGACCGCTTCCCCTGCCCCGCGTCGTGCGAGGCAGGTCCGAAGTTTACAAAGTTTACACTTGCGCGCGTTTCGTGCGCACCGTGGCCGGGCGGTGGCAAGCCGTTGAGATCGAACGGTTCAAGGAGCGTATCCGGTCATCGCATGACCCGGCAGGTGTAGGACAATGAAAAGGGCCGCGCCTCCTTGTGGGAGACGCGGCCCTTTTTTGCCGTCAGGCTCTACCGCTTACGCGGCGAGCTTGCGCAACACGTACTGGAGGATGCCGCCGTTGAGGAAATATTCCAGTTCGTTGACGGTATCGATCCGGCAGCGGGTCTGGAACGTCTCGGTCGTGCCGTCGGCGCGGACCATGATGACCTCGACGTCCTGACGCGGGCGGATGCCGGCCACGTTCTGGATCGTGAAGGTTTCATCGCCGGTCAGCCCCAGCGTCTGGCGCGTCACGCCTTCGGCGAACTGGAGCGGCAGCACGCCCATGCCGACGAGGTTCGAGCGGTGGATCCGTTCGAAGCTTTCGGTGATAACCGCGCGGACGCCGAGCAGGTTGGTGCCCTTCGCCGCCCAGTCGCGCGACGATCCGGTGCCATATTCCTTGCCCGCGATGACGACCAGCGGCGTGCCGTCGGCCTTGTGGCGCATGGCGGCGTCATAGATCGGCATGACCTCGCCCTCGTAGCGGCTCATGCCGCCCTCGACGCCGGGGACCATCTCGTTCTTGATGCGGATGTTGGCGAAGGTGCCGCGCACCATGACGTTGTCGTTGCCGCGACGCGCGCCATAGCTGTTGAAGTCGGTACGCGCGACCTGCCGCTCCATCAGCCACTTGCCGGCCGGGCTGTCCGCCTTGATCGATCCGGCGGGCGAGATGTGGTCGGTGGTGATCGAATCGCCGAGGATCGCCAGCGGCTTCGCCTCGATGATGTCGGCGACCGGGTTCGGCGTCATCGTCAGCCCGTCGAAATAGGGCGGGTTGGCGATATAGGTGCTCGACGTCGGCCAGTTGTAGGTATCCGACCCTTCGACCTCGATCCCGGCCCAGTGCTTGTCGCCGGCGTAGACGTTGCCATAGCGCGAGCGGAACATGCCGTCGTCGATGTTGGCGGCCATGAGGTCGGCGACCTCTTCGTTCGAGGGCCAGATGTCCTTGAGATAGACGTCCTGCCCGTCCGAACCCTGACCGATCGGGGTCGACACCATGTCCTGCGTCACGGTGCCCTTTAGCGCATAGGCGACGACGAGCGGCGGCGATGCGAGGAAGTTGGCGCGGACGTCGGCCGACACGCGGCCTTCGAAGTTGCGGTTGCCCGACAGGACCGAGGCGGCGACGATGTCGTTGCCGTTGATCGCGGCCGAAATCGGCGGGCTAAGCGGACCCGAGTTGCCGATGCAGGTGGTGCAGCCATAGCCGACGAGGTTGAAGCCGACCGCGTTCAGATCCTCGGTCAGCCCGGCCTTGTCGAGATAGTCGGTGACGACCTGGCTACCGGGGGCGAGCGACGTCTTGACCCACGGCTTGGGCTTGAGGCCCAGCTTGTTCGCCTTGCGCGCGACGAGGCCGGCGGCGACCAGCACCGACGGGTTCGACGTGTTGGTGCAGCTCGTGATCGCGGCGATCACCACGTCGCCGTCGCCGATGTCGTGCGTGGCACCCTCGACGGGCACGCGGACGGCGGCGGCTTTCTTGTAGACGTTGGTCAGGTCGCCGTTGAACACGTCGTCGACCATCGGCAGCTCGACGCGGTCCTGCGGACGCTTCGGCCCGGCGAGCGAGGGGACCACCGACGACATGTCGAGTTCGAGCGTGTCGGTGAAGATCGGGTCGACCGCATTTTCGTCGCGCCAGAAGCCGTTGGCCTTGGCATAGGCTTCGGTGAGCGCGATGACTTCCTCGGGCCGCGCGGTGAGGCGCATATAGTCGATCGTCTTGTCGTCGACGGGGAAGAAACCGCAGGTCGCGCCATATTCGGGGGCCATGTTGGCGATGGTCGCGCGGTCGGCGAGGGTCATCGACGACAGGCCGGGGCCGTAGAACTCGACGAAGCGGCCGACGACGCCCTTGGCGCGCAGCATCTGCGTGACGGTCAGCACCAGATCGGTGGCGGTGATGCCTTCGCCCAGCTTGCCGGTCAGCTTGAAGCCGACGACTTCGGGGATCAGCATCGACACCGGCTGGCCGAGCATCGCCGCTTCCGCCTCGATCCCGCCGACGCCCCAGCCGAGCACGCCCAGACCGTTGACCATCGTGGTGTGGCTGTCGGTGCCGACCAGCGTGTCGGGGTATGCGATCATGCCCGAGCCGTCGGTCGATTCCGACGACCAGACCGCTTGGGCCACATATTCGAGGTTCACCTGATGGCAGATGCCGGTGCCCGGCGGCACGACCGAGAAGTTGTCGAGCGCCTTCGAACCCCACTTGAGGAATTCATAGCGTTCGATGTTGCGCTGATATTCCAGCTCGACGTTCTGCTCGGCGGCCTTCGGCGTGCCGAATTCGTCGACCATGACCGAATGGTCGATGACGAGGTGGACGGGCACCTGCGGGTTGATCTTGGCCGCATCGCCGCCAAGGCCGGTGATCGCGTCGCGCATCGCCGCGAGATCGACGACGCAGGGCACGCCGGTGAAATCCTGCATCAGCACACGTGCCGGGCGATACTGGATTTCGCGATCCGAGCGCGCGTCCTTCTGCCAGTCGACGATCGCCTGTGCGTCTTCACCGGTGACGGTGACGCCATCCTCGAAGCGGAGCATGTTTTCGAGCAGCACCTTCATCGAGAAGGGCAGCCGCGACACGTCGCCGAGCTTTGCCGCGGCCTTGGCCAGCGAATAGTAAGAATAGGTCTTGCCGCCGACATCGAGCGTGTCGCGCGTGCCGAGCGTGTCCTGGCCAATTGCGGTCATGCGGGTCCTTCCCATGGGTGACGCGGCGGGGATGGACACCGCCGGTTCGGGAGGAGTGCCCATGGGCGCGCCGCGGTCGCGAATGCGTAGCTTACCGCCGCGCCTTAGCAACGTGGACGTGCCGGGGGAAGTGGGTGAATCCGGGCTTTCGGGCGCTGGTAGCGGTATCATTGCATAGCGTAATTGATCGCGATTTGCAATAGCAATTGTGGGTTGCACCGGCGGCGCAGGAACGCGCGGTGCCGGGGTGGAAGGAACCGGGTGCGCGAGGCGTGATCGCGAGGCGGCAAGGGTCTTGCCCGCGCCCGACACCGCGCGCAGGGACGGGCAGGATACGGAGAGGCGATGATGCGGATGGCGACGATCGGGGGACGGCGGGTGATGTTCGTCATGGCGACGGACCATGAATATGGACCTTCCCTCAGCAAACGCTTCGTGCCGCTGGTGACGGGGGTCGGCCCGGTCGAGGCGGCGATCGGGGTGACGCAGGCGCTGTGCGGGCTGGCGGCCACCGGGGTGCTGCCCGATCTGGTGGTGTCGATCGGGTCGGCGGGGTCGCGCACGCTGCCGCTGGGATCGGTGTGGCAGGTAGCGAGCGTATCGTGGCGTGACATGGACGCGACGCGGATCGGTGTGGCGAAGGGAGTGACGCCGTTCAGCGACCATGCCGCCGAACTGCCGCTGGCGACGCCGATCGCCGGCTGGCCGGTGGCGCGGCTGTCGACCGGCGCGAACATCGTCGGGGGCGATGAGTATGACGCGATCGATGCCGACATGGTCGATATGGAGACGTTCGCGGTGCTGCGCGCGTGCCAGCGCTTCGGCGTGGCGGTGATGGGGTTGCGCGGAATTTCGGACGGGCCGGGCGAGCTGGAGTCGCTCGGCGGGTGGACGGCGATGCTGGGGGTGCTCGACGAGCGGCTGGCCGGGGCGGTGGACCGGTTGGGTTAGCGGTCGCGCTGACTGGTTCGCCACGAACGTCATCCCGGTGATGACGCACGGCAGGCGCCGGTTGAGGCCCCAGCCTTCGCTGGGGCGACAATTTGGGTCAGGCCAGATCGAGGAACACCACGCCGGGGATGGCGAGGCGTTCGGGGGTGGCGGTGAGGCGGCCGTCGGCCTCGATGCCGAACACGGTGACGGTGCCGCTGCGTTCGTTGGCGACGAGGAACCGGCGGGCATCCTCCAGCGCGAGAAAGAAGCGCGGCCAGTGGCCGCCGCAGGGGATGTGCTGGATCGGGCGAGCGTCGCCCTTCGCATCAAGGGCGAAGACCGCGATGCTGTCATGCCCGCGGTTCGAGGCGTAGAGGCGGCGGCCGGTGCGGTCGATCCAGAGATGCGCGGCGGCGGACGCGCCGGTGAAGCCGGGCGGGAGTAGCGACTGCGACGCGCGGGTCGTGAAGCTGCCGTCCGGTTTCGCGTCGAGCGTGACGAGGGTGTTGGCGAGTTCGGTCACGACATAGGCGACCGGCAGCCGGGGATGACGCGCGAGGTGGCGGGGGCCGGAGCCGGCGGGGGCCTGCCACGCGAGGCGGGGCTGCGACGGCGTCGTGCCCTGCATCGTGTAGGCGAAGACCGCGTCGGCGCCGAGGTCGACCGCGTGGAGGTAGCGGCCGTCAGGGGTGAAGCCGACCCAGTGCGCGTGCGGACCGGCCTGACGATCGGCATTCGGGCCGGTGCCCGTCTGCTGGCGGACGACGGGCGCGGCGGGAATCCCGTTGCGATTCAGCGGATAGACCGCGACCGTGCCCGAGGAATAGTTGGCTACGGCAAGCATCCTGCCCGCGCGGTCGATCGCGACATGGCACGGATCGTCGCCGCCGCTGGGCAGGTCGGCGAGGATGCCGCCGGCGCGGTCGGTGGCGATCAGCCGGCCCTTCGCGCTTTCATGGACGAAATACGCCTTGTCGCCCCGCGACACGCCGAACGACAGGTCGGTCAGCTTGCCGATCGGTTCGGCGACCTGCCAGCCGGTGGCGGTCGGATTAATTGGGTAGAGCCCTGCCCCGCCGCGCGACGAATAGGTGCCGGCAACCAGCGCCGGGCGGGTAGTGCGGGCGGCGGCAGGCAGGATGGCGAGCGCGGAGGCGGCTCCGGCCCCGGCGAGGACATGGCGGCGGGTGGTCATCCCCGCACCATGCCCCCGACCGGGCGTTCACGCAATCAGGCGGCGGCGAACACGCCGCAGGCGATGCGGCCGCCCGAATTGCCCGACGGATCGGTGCGATAGTCGTCGGCATTGGCGTGGATGACGAATGCCGCGCCATCGGTATCGAGCAGGCCGTCCATCGTGCCCGAGGGTAGCGTGATGTCGAGCGAGCCGCTGCCGTCCGCGCCGATCGTCAGATTGGGCGCGTCGCCGCCGTGCGGGCCGGCGGGGTTGCTGGTCCCGTGCTGGCGTTGGGTCGGGTTCCAGTGGCCGCCGGCGGTGGTGAAGTCGGGGCCGTCGCAGCGCCCGGTGGTGTGGACGTGTGCGCCGTGGGTGCCCGCCGGCATGTTCCGCGCGACGATGCGGACGCGGATGCCGTCGCCGACCTGCGTCGCGGTGACGGTGCCGACATCGGCCCCGGCGGCGGTGCGCAACGGCGCGGTGGCGCTGCGTCCGGCGGTTTCGCCGGTGGTGGTGGCGCAACCGGCGAGCGCGGTGGCGGCAAGGCTGGTCAGAAGGGTGGCGCGCAGCATCGTTCAGGACTCCCCGTTGGTTATGGAACGCAATGGTTCAGCGGCGTTCGGGTTCCGGCATCGGCCCGGCCAGCAGCAGCGGATCGATCCGCGCGTCGTTCCACTTCATCCCCCAGTGGAGATGCGGACCCGTGGCGCGGCCGGTAGCACCGATCGCGCCGATCGGCTGGCCCTGCCGCACGCGATCGCCCGGTTTCACGTCGATCCGCGACAGGTGGAGGAACGCCGAGTTCAGCCCCATGCCATGGTCGATCATCAGCAGATTGCCCTCCAGCGTGAACGGCGCGGGCGCGGCAAGGATCACAACGCCGTCGGCGGGGGCGACGATGGGCGTGCCGGTCGGGCGGGCGACGTCGACGCCCGAATGATAGGCGCCGGGTTCGCCGGCATAGATTCGCTGCGAGCCGAACAGGCCGGATATGCGGCCGGTCGCGGGCCAGACGAAGCGCTGTCGCCAGCCGCCCGAGTCGCTGGCGCGGGTGCGCGCGGCGGCGATCTGCGCCAGTTCGGGAGCGCGGCGGCGCTGGAACTCGGCGGACGGTTGCGAAACGCGCGGGAGCGTGGGCAGGCGTTCGATCCGCCACGTGCGTGGCGCTATGGCGAGGGTGCGGGTGATGCGCCGGCCATCGGCGAGCGTCGCGATCAGCGTGGCGGCGGGGCCGGCGTCGCGATCGAACGCGATCACGAAGGCGCGGTCGGGGGCGAGCCGGACCGGCGTGCCGTCGAGCGTCAGCGCGGTGGTGCCGGCGGGTGCCCGGCCGGTCAGCACCGCCCCCTGCCCCGGGGTGCCGGTGAGGTCGATCGCGGGAACCGGCGCGGGCTGGACGATCGCGGGCGGGGGGAACGCGATCACTTCGGCGCCAGCGCCTCGGTCGCCGCCTCGGCGGTGGCATAGGCTTCCTGTCGCGGGGCGTTCCAGTATTTCAGGTCGTCGAGCGGGATGCGCGTTTGGCTGACCGCGCAGGTGACGTAGTCGCCGTCGACCAGCACGCGGAAATTGTTGGTGAGATACTGGAGCTTGGCGGGGCGGGCGTCGGGCTTCAACATGGGGCGTTCCGGTGTTTGTGGGACGGGCGGGCGTCCGATGGCACTTTCTTGCCCCTCCCTGACAAGGGAGGGGTTGGGGTGGGTTGGCCGGTGGCGGGCGTGGCGTTTCCTCGCAGGCCGACCCACCCCCGGCCCCTCCCTTGTCAGGGAGGGGAGTTTGCCTTGCTACAACAGGCTCGGCTGGGTCGGTTCGACATAGGCTTTGGTGCCCGCGCGCTCAACCTTTGCGTCGAGCGTGCCGTCGCGGAAGTGGAGTTGCAGTCCGCCCGCCGCGCGTGCTTCGGCGGCCGACGCGATCGTCTTGCCGGTCGCGCGGGCGACGACGCGGACATAGCCTTTCTGCAACAGATTGTCGGGGTTCACGCTGTCGAGCATCCGCGCGGTGCCGTCGAACCGGGCGCGGGCGCGCCCCAGCGCCTGGGTCAGCATCGCCGGGCGCAGCGCGCCGCCGCGCCGGTCGAGGTCGCGGCGCGCGCCGGCCAGCCGCCGTTCGAGCGCCAGTGACAGCCGGGCGCTGACGTCGTCGAGCCGCTGGCGCTGCGGGCCGAGCAGCGCGTCACGCCGGGGCATCACGCGGACCAGCGCGGCGAGGCGTTCGCTGCCGCGTTCGTGATAGCGGCGGACATAGCGTTCGGTGCGCAGCGACAGGCTGGCGATGGTGTTGGCGAGGTCGGCACGGACCGGCACCGCCATTTCGGCGGCGGCGGTCGGCGTCGGCGCGCGCAGGTCGGCGGCGAAGTCGCACAGCGTGGTATCGGTTTCGTGGCCGACCGCCGAGATGACCGGGATCGGCGAGGCGGCGACTGCCCGGACGACGATCTCCTCGTTGAACGACCACAAATCCTCGATCGAGCCGCCGCCGCGCGCGACGATGAGGAGGTCGGGGCGGTAGATGATGCGAGGGTCGGCTTCTGCTTCCGTCACCCCGGACTCGTTCCGGGGTCCACCGTTGGGCAGGAGCAACGGCTGCGGCGTTTGCGGATCGGTGGACCCCGGAACAGGTCCGGGGTGACGAAGGGGGGGACGCACCGGCAGCGCACCGAAGCCGCGTATCGCCGCCGCGATCTCGGCCGCCGAGCCTTCGCCCTGCACCTTGCATGGCCAGACCAGCACATGGCTGGGGCAGCGGTCGGCGAGGCGATGGAGGATGTCGCGGATCACCGCGCCGGTCGGCGAGGTGACGATGCCGATCGTGCGCGGCAGGAACGGCAGCGCGCGCTTCTTGTCCGCCGCGAACAGTCCCTCGCCGGCGAGCTTGGCCTTCAGTTTCTCGAACAGTGCCATCAGTGCGCCTTCGCCGGCCAGTTCGAGGTGATCGATCACGATCTGGTAACGCGAGCGGCCGGGATAGGTGGTGAGCTTGCCGGTGGCGATCACCTCGACGCCATCCTGCGGGGTGAAGGCGAGTTTGCTGGCCGATCCGCGCCACAGCACGCCGTCGATCAGCGCGGCATCGTCCTTGAGCGCCAGATAGACATGGCCCGAGGTTGCGCGCTTGTAGCCCGATATTTCGCCGCGCAGGCGGACGCGGCCGAATTCGCCCTCGACCATGCGTTTTAGCCGGCCGGCGAGTTCCGACACGCTTTCGGGGGCGGCGTTGTCGTTGGCGCGCGGCTCGGCTACGAGCCGGCTGGTTGTGAAATCGGGGAAGCGATCGTCCATGAATGTCCTGTTGATCGGATCGGGTGGGCGCGAACATGCGCTGGCATGGAAACTGGCGCAGTCGGATGCCCTCGATACGCTTTATGCCGCGCCCGGCAACCCCGGCATCGGCCGCTGCGCCAAGCTGGTGCCGCTGGACGTGACCGATCACGATGCGGTGGTGCGCTTCTGTGGCGAGGCGTCGGTCGGGCTGGTGGTGGTGGGGCCGGAAGCGCCACTGGTGGCGGGGCTGGCCGACGATCTGCGCGCGGCCGCGATCCCCGTGTTCGGGCCGTCGTCGGCGGCGGCGCAGCTCGAAGGATCGAAAGGCTATACCAAGGACCTGTGCCGCGAGGCGGACATTCCGACCGCCGGCTATGTCCGGGTGAAGGCGCTGGACGAGGGGATCGCGGCGCTGTCGCCCTTCTCGCTGCCGGTGGTCATCAAGGCCGACGGCCTCGCGGCGGGCAAGGGCGTGACGATAGCGATGGACCGCGCCGAGGCGGAGGCTGCGCTGGCCGCGATCTTCGAACAGCCCGGCGGCGAGGCGGTGATCGAGGAATTCCTGTCGGGCGAGGAAGCCAGCCTGTTCGTGCTGACCGATGGCGTGTCGCTGATGCCGTTCGGATCGGCGCAGGACCACAAGCGGGTCGGCGACGGCGATGTCGGACCGAACACCGGCGGCATGGGGGCCTATTCCCCCGCCCCGGTGCTGACGGCGGCGCTGGAGCGACTGGCGATCGACACGATCGTCGCGCCGACCGTGGCGGCGATGGCGGCGCGGGGCACGCCCTATTCGGGGGTGCTCTATGCCGGGCTGATGCTGACCGAGCGCGGCCCGAAGCTGATCGAATATAATGCGCGCTTCGGCGATCCCGAGGCGCAGGTGCTGATGGCGCGGCTCGACAGCGACCTGCTGCCGACCCTGCTGGCAGTGGCCGAGGGACGGCTGGGCGAGGCGGCGGCGCCGGTATTCTTGCCGGACGTGGCGTTGACCGTGGTGATGGCCGCGCCGGGCTATCCGGGCACGCCCGAGACGGGCCGGCCGATCGGCGGGATCGACGCGGCGGAGGCGGCGGGGACGACGGTGTTCCACGCCGGAACCCGAAGCGGCGACACGGGCGTTGTGACCGCCGGTGGCCGGGTGCTGGCGGTGACGGGGCGCGGGGCCAGCGTCGCGGCGGCGCAGGCGGCGGCGTATCGCGGGGTCGACGCGCTCGATTTCCCCGGCTTCTGCCGGCGCGACATCGGCTGGCGCGAGATCGCGCGCGAGAACGGACAGGCATAAGGACGGATCATGCAGGACAGCGGCACCACTCCCCTCCAGTCGCCGGGCGTGCTCGGCGTGCTGACGACCGCGCATTTCGTGCTGATCGCGGTGCTGATGGTGCTGACGATCGTCGGCATCGCCTATGGCATGAAGCTGGCGCGCCGGCGGCGCGAGGGCACGCGCGAGCTGGAGGAGGCCGGGCATCTGGAGCGCACCGGTGACGGCGCGGTCGACGATCCCGATGCGCCAGGCGAAGCGGTGGCGGCACGTGATGCGGTGCCGGCAAGCGCGGACGTGGTGCAAGTGGCCGAGCCGGTGCGCGAGGAGGCCCGGACGGTCGCCCCTGCCCCTGCCCCTGCCCCTGCCCCTGCCCCTGCCCCTGCCCCTGCCCCTGCCCCTGCCCCTGCCCCTGCCCCTGCCCCGGTCGTTGCGCCTGCGCCGGTAGCACCAGTTGCCGCTCCCGTGGCGCCGGTAGCGGAGGCAACCGACCTGACGCTGCTGAAAGGTCTGGGGCCAAAGGTCGCGGCGATGCTGGTGGATCGGGGCATCGCCGACATCGCGGCGCTCGCCCGGCTCGACGATGCGCAGGCGGACGATGTCGCCGCGACGCTCGGCACCTTCGCACCGCGCATGGCGCGCGATCGCTGGGTCGAACAGGCGCGCTATCTGGCGGCGGGAGACAAGGCCGGGTTCGAGGCGGTGTTCGGGAAGCTCTGACCCGGAGCGGCTGGCGGTTCGCCTCTCGACCGCCTATCCCCGGCGGATTGTTCCGGGGAGAAGCGAGCCATGTCACCGATCATCACCGCCCTTGCCGTCGCGGTGGTGGCGACCGCCGCACCGGCGCTCGCCGCGCCATCGGCCACCGTGCCGCTGACCGTATCGCCGACCCGGTCGACGACGATGGTGACATGGGTGCCCGACCGGGTGCATGGTGTCGTACTGCTGTCGACCGGGCACGGGTCGTGGCCGGAACGCTATGAGGAGGCGGCCGCCGCGTGGCGCAATGCCGGATTTGCGGTGATCGCGCCGGTCCACGTCGATTCGATGCACTATCCAGATCGCGCGAAGTTCACGATGCAGGCCAGCTTCATGGAGCGCATCGCCGACCAGCGCGCGGCGGCGGCCTATGCCGCGCGGACATGGCCGGGCAAGCCGGTGGTCGCGGCCGGACACAGCTTCGGCACGCTGATCGCGCTGTGCATGGGCGGCGGGCTGGCGCATATCGCGCCGTTCCGCGAACCGGCGGTGAAGGCGGTGCTGGGCTTTTCCTCGCCCGGCCGCATCCCCGGCCTCATCACCCCCACCGCCTATGCCACCGATGCGCTGCCGATGATGGTCATAACCGGCGATGCCGATGTCGTGCCGGGCTTCGTCACCGACTGGCACGACCACCTGTTCCCGGTGCAGAGCGCGCCGGCGGGCGACAAGTTCGCGGTGGTCTATCGCGGCGGCGGCCATGAACTGGTCGGCAAGGCCGATGCGCCGGGCCATGCCGCCGCGATCGCCAACAGCGTGCTGTTCCTGAAAGCGTACGGTCTGGACGACAAGGCGGCGAAGCGCACGCTGGCGCGGAAAGCCGACACGGCGCAGGAGGCGTGGACGAGGCGGTAAGTAGGGGCGTCCGGGACACGCGCGCAGGCGGGTTCCGGGGCGGTGCCGAGCCGCTATTCGACCTGCGCGACCAGCAGCTTGTCGATCTTGCGGCCGTCCATGTCGACGATCTCGAAGCGCCAGCCCTGTTCGGTGAAATGCTCGCCTTCGGTCGGCAGATGCTTGAGCACCGCCAGCGCGAGACCGGCGACGGTCGCATAGTCGCGATCCTCGTCGAGATCGATGCCAATGCGTTCGGCAAGCTGGTCGGCCGGGGTTTGCCCGGAGACGAGCAGCGATCCGTCCTCGCGGCGGAAGATGTGCGGATGGTCGACCTCCGCATCCGACGCGAAATCGCCCGCGATCGCGCGCAACAGGTCGGCGGGGGTCACGATGCCTTCGAAATGGCCATATTCGTCGTGGACGAGGCCCATCGGCACGTCGGCACGGCGAATCGCCTGCAGCGCGTCCATCGCGTCGACCTGATCGGGCAGCACCGGCGCGTCGTGGAGCAGCACGCGCAGGTCGAGCACCTCGCCGCGCGCCATCGCGCCGACGATGTCGCGCGCCTGCACCACGCCGATCACCGCATCGACCGATCCTTCGGCGACCGGCATGCGGGTGTGCGGCGCGGCGGCCATCGCCGCGCGGATGCCGGCGTCGTCCAGCGTCACGTCGAGCCATTCGACGGCGGTACGCGGGGTCATCACTTCACGCACCGGCCGGTCGGCGAGGCGCACGACGCCGGAAATGATCGAGCGTTCATGCTCCTCGATCACGCCCGAGCGGCTGGCCTCGGCGACGAGCAGGTGGAGTTCCTCCGCCGTCACCCGGTTTTCCGATTCGCGATTCATGCGCAGCAGCTTGAAGATCAGCGACGAGGTGGTGTCGAGCGCCCAGACGAACGGCGCGGTGATCCGCGACAGATACAGCATCGGCAGCGCGACCAGCACCGCGATCGGTTCGGGCGAGCGCAGCGCGAACTGCTTGGGCACCAGTTCGCCGATCACGAGGCTGGCGAAGGTGGTGATGCCGATCACGACGCCGAAACCGACGTTGGGGCCGAGCGCTTCCGGGACGCCCAGCAGCACCAGCCGCTCGCCGACCGGCCCGCCGAGGCTGGCCCCCGAATAGGCACCCGAGAGAATGCCGATCAGGGTGATGCCGATCTGGACGGTGGAGAGGAATTTTCCGGGGTCCTCGGCCAGCCGCATCGCGGTCTGCGCACCCTTGCCCCCCGATTTTGCCAACCCTTCCAGCCGGGCCTTGCGCGCAGAGACGATGGCGAGTTCGGACATGGCGAACACGCCGTTCAACGCCACCAGCGCAAGGATGATGACAACGTCGAACCAGGGGAAGGGGGAGAGAGGTTCCATCGAACTGCGATCACCCATGCCGCAATGCTGACCCCAGCACAACCGCGCTGTCAGCCTTTGTTCAACCGGAGCATATCAAAACGCAAACGGAACAAGCGCGTGGAAACAGGCGTTCCGGGGGCAACAAACCATTGCTATCATCGTGGAGGACAACATGGGCGGCGCATCGAAATTCTGGGTTGCGGGTGCATTATCGGCGGCATTGCTGACCGGCGGCTGCGTGACCGATCCCGAAACCGGGGAACGCACCATCTCGCGCGCGGCGATCGGCGGCATCGGCGGCGCGGTGGGCGGCTATCTGCTCGGCGACCTCGTCGGCGGGCGGCGCGACCGGACCGAGAAGATCCTCGGCGCGGGCATCGGCGGCCTCGCGGGTGCCGGGATCGGCGCGTACATGGACAAGCAGGAGCGCGACCTGCGCGCCCGCACCGCCGGCACCGACATTGACGTGACGCGGCGTGGCGATGACCTGTTCCTCAACATGCCCTCCAGCATCACCTTCGCCACCGACAGCGCGGCCGTCTCGTCGCAGTTCCGCCCGACGCTGGACCGGGTGGCCGACGTGCTGCGCGAGTACAACCAGACCTATATCGACGTGTACGGCCACACCGATTCGACCGGGTCCGATGCGTACAATCAGACCCTGTCGGAACGGCGCGCGGCGGCGGTGGCCGATGCGCTGGCCGGGCGCGGCGTGCAGGCGGCGCGGATCGGCACGCGCGGCTTCGGCGAATCGCAGCCGGTCGCGTCGAACGAAACCGAGGAAGGCCGCGCGGAAAACCGCCGGGTCGAGATCAAGATCGTGCCGATCGAGCAGGGCGACCTGCGGTAAGGTTTCGGTTTTCACGAAGGCGGCCTCGCACGCGGTTGGCGTGCGGGGCCGTTTTCGTTTTCGCTTCCCGGGGAGTGAGAAGAAGGTTGGTTGGCGCGGAGGCGCAGAGGCGCGGAGGGGTTTTGCCCGGGGCTTGCGTTGGGTTTCCGTCGTTGGCGCGGCGTTGCCGGGAGTTTCGGAGTCGCGCGGGGTGAGCTTCGTTTTTCCGGCGCAGGCCGGAACGCATCTTCTCCGAGGCCGAAGCAGGAAGCGCTGGCGTTGCGGTTATGGATCCCGGCCTTCGCCGGGATGACGACCATGGCAGGTGTGGTGGGTGCAGGCGGTGTCGGGTTATCCCTTCGCGCCTCCGCGTGAACCAAATTTCTGCTATTTGACGAAGCAGGATTTCCCGCAGGCTATCGGCGGCCGGCGAAGAAGGTGCGGAGCAGATCGGCCGACTCGCGTTCGGCGATGCCGCCGTAGATGTCGGGGCGATGGTGGCAGGTCGGCTGGGTGAAGAAACGCGGGCCGTGTTCGACCGCGCCGCCCTTGGGATCGCTCGCCGCGTAATAGAGCCGGGCGATGCGGGCATGGGCGATGGCGCCGGCGCACATCGCGCAGGGCTCCAGCGTGACCCACAGGTCGCAGTCGTCGAGCCGGTCCTGCCCGAGCGCTGCCGCCGCCGCGCGAATCGCGAGGATTTCGGCATGGGCGGTCGGATCGCACAAGGCGCGCGGGGCATTGGCGGCGACTGCCACCACCTCACCCCGGCGCATCACCACCGCGCCGACCGGCACTTCGCCCGCGCCCGCCGCTTGGGCGGCGGCGGCAAGGGCGTGGGCCATGGGCGTGGCGTCGAACATCGCCCCGCCCTGCCATCCGGGCAGGCGGCGCGCCAGAGCGTCAGTTGGCGTTGGCGGGCTTTTCGACGCTGATCGCCGGTACTTCGACCGTGCGGTTGACGGTGCCGACCTCGACCTTGCTGACGTCGACGTCGAACTTCGGCGCCTGTCCGCCCTCCACCTTGACGCTGGGGAGTGCGGCGGTGCGGGTCTGGTCGATGCTGATGAAGCCAAGCGCCATGAGTCCGGCGCCGATCAGCGCCACCAGTCCCAGAATAGCCAAAATCGCGCGCATGCTCGTCCTCCCACTATATGCCGATCCGAATCGATAGCGTAACAACGCATCGCTCAAGCCGGGGTTGCACCGGTCCGCGACAGGTTGACGCGGGGCCCGGTAATCGCTATCCGCGCCGTCTTTCCGGGGGACTTGCCCCTGCCCAAGAATCAGGATCAACGATCATGTCGCGCATCTGCGAACTGACCGGCAAGGGCCGGCAGGTGGGTCACAATGTTTCCCACGCCAACAACAAGACCAAGCGCACGTTCCTGCCGAACCTGCAGAACGTCACGCTGATGTCGGATGCGCTGGCGCGTTCGATCCGGCTGCGCGTGTCGACCCACGGGCTGCGCTCGGTCGAGCATGTCGGCGGCCTCGACAACTGGCTGCTCAAGACCAGCGACGACGATCTGTCGCTGCGCGCCCGCCGCCTGAAGCGTGACGTGAAGAAGGCGGCGACGGCAACCGCCGCCTGATCTTCTCGACGTTCGACAAGTACCAAAACCCCCGAGCGGTGTCGCCGCTCGGGGGTTTTGGTGTGTGTGCTGTATCAGGGCAGGTCGACGCGGAACTTGAGCAGCAGCGAGCGTTCCCAGAATTGCTGATTGTCGTCGGAGGCGATCCACAGAATCGGGCGGCCGTTCTCGATCTCCAGCGACAGCGCCTCGAAATTGTCGTGGGCGACGGCCCCCTCGAACCGGGCGATGGTGCGGCCGCGAATGACCGCGCCGGGGCGAAGCTGCGTCAGGTCGGCGATCTGTAGCCGCGCGGTGAAGAGCTGACGCGGGTCGAAGTCGCGCAACAGCACCAATAGCCGGCCATCGGGCAGCGCCGCCGCGTCGGTGACGCTCCAGCCCTTGTCGGCGACATATTGGAAGCGATACCAGCGCGTGCCCGGCCGGGTCGGGTCACCGAGGAAATGCAGCGCGGAGAAGCCCGGCTTGCGCGGGAGCATATGGCTTTCGCTCAACACCAGCGTCGTGCCGTCGGGCAGCGTCGCCATGGATTCGGGGCCGCTGTTCTCCCACCATTTGCGCATGCCGCGCGGGCGGACCGACGCGAGCGTCCGGGTGAAGCCGGCGTCGTAGCGATAGATCGCATTGGCGCGCTCGAAGCCGACGAGGACGCTGCCGTCGGGGCGGACCGCCATCGATTCGCTGTCGCGGTCCTGTTTCTGCCAGCCGGTGCCGGGACCGCCGGGCAGTTCGGCAGCGCTGGCGTCGCGGATGCGCCAGTCGCGCCCCATCGTGAAGCGGACGAGGCCGCCGCCGTCGGACAGCAGCGTGAAACGGTCGCCCGCGACGTGCATCGACGAGAAGCCGCCGAACGCCGGATCATCGCTGTGAAGCTGGACCCCGCCCAGATAGGTAAGCGCGCCGACCCGCCGGTTGCCGCCGCGATCGATCGCTACCGGCGTCGCGCGGATCGCCATCGCGCCGGGGCGCAGCAGCGGCAATCGTTCGGACCCCGACCAGCCGGGCACGAGCAGGAGTCCGGCGAGGATGACGAACAAGACCCGCATGGATGTGCCGTAGTGGTGGGCGCCGCGCACGGCAACTCGCGGCATTGCACAACGGCGCGGCTTGCGCGATCAGCGCTCCCCATGATCCAGCCCGATGTCGTCGACCTGACCAGCCGCCTGCTCGCCTGCGCGAGCGTGACTCCCGCGATCGGCACGGTGTTCGACGTGGCGGAAGCGGCGCTGGTGCCGCTGGGGTTCCATGTCGACCGCTTCATCGTCGGTGAGGCGCCCGACGGGCCGGTCGAGAATTTGCTGGCGGTGCGGGGGGACAGCGGACGGCATTTCGCCTTTGCCGGCCACCTCGACGTGGTGCCGCCGGGCGAGGGCTGGCGGGGCGGGCCGTTCGACGGGCGGGTCGAGCGTGGGCTGGTGCATGGGCGCGGCGCGGTGGACATGAAGGGCGCGGTCGCGGCGTTCATCGCCGCCGCCGCGCGGGTGCCGGCCGAGGCGGGGATCGTCAGCCTGATCCTGACCGGCGACGAGGAAGGGCCGGCGGTGTTCGGCACGCGCGCGCTGATCGACCGGATGCGCGCGCGTGGCTTAGCCCCCGACCTGTGCCTTGTCGGCGAGCCGACGTCGCAGGTGCGGCTGGGCGACATGGTGAAGATCGGACGGCGCGGGTCGGTCAATATCTGGATCACCGTGCCCGGGCGGCAGGGGCATGTCGCCTATCCGCATCTGGCCGACAATCCGGTGCCGAGGCTGGTCGCGGCGCTCTCGGCGATTGATGCGGTGACGCTTGATACCGGCAATGCGTGGTTTCAGGCGTCGAACATCGAGATCACCGACATCACGGTCGGCAATCCGGCGACCAACGTGATCCCGGCGCAGGCGAGCGCGCGGCTGTCGATCCGGTTCAACGACGAACACCGTGGGCACGACCTGATCGAGCGGGTGCGCTCGGTCGTGCAGGCGCATGCCCCGGAGGCGGTGGTCGAAGGGCGGGTGTCGGGCGAGGCGTTCCTGACGCCGCCCGGCGCGTTCTCGACGTTGATTGCCGGGGCGATCGAACGACACACCGGGATCATGCCCGAGCTGTCGACCACCGGGGGCACGAGCGATGCGCGGTTCCTGTCGGCGCTGTGCCCGACGGTGGAGTTCGGGTTGCTGAACGCGACGATGCACAAGGTCGACGAGGCGGTGGCGGTCGACGACCTGCGGCGGCTGGTCGACATCTATGCCGACATCGCGGTGGCGGGATTGGCGGGGTAAGCGCTACCCAGACGTTCGTCATTCCCGCGCAGGCGGGAATCCATAGCCGCCGACGTTTCGGCAAGATTCGCGACCGTCGCGTCTATGGGTTCCCGCCTGCGCGGGAACGACGAAGCGGTGGCGAGGGCGGCTCACCGCTCGCGACGTAGCACCAGATACAGCGCACCCTGCCCGCCGTGGCGGGGGTGGGCGGGGCGGATCGAGGCGACGCGGTCGGCGTGGCGGCCGGCCAATATCCAGTCGGTGATCGCCGAGCGGATCGCGCCGCGCGCATGGGGCCGTTCCGAATCGGGGCGCGGCGGCTTGCCCGTCACCAGCAGCAGCACGCGGTCGCCGCGCTGGATCGATCGCGCCAGCCCCTGATCGAGGAGCCCGTGCGCCGAGGCCAGCGTGTGGCCGTGCAGGTCGAGTGTCGAATCGGGGATGACCATGCCGCGGGCGATTCGCCGGTCCCAGCTTGCGTCGAGCGTCGGCCCCGGCTGGCGCGCGCGCGTCGGAGCGACGGGTGCGGGAGCGACAGGCGCGCGGACCGGTTTGGGCGCGGGGGCGCCGTGTTTTTCGAGGCGAGCGAGCGGGAGCGGCGCGACGCGAGCCGGGTGGAGCGGCTTGATCGCCGATACCACCCGTGCCCATAGCGCCGCCTCGGCCGGATCAAGGCGTCTGGGTGCCACTGCCGATCCGGGCGAGCGTGCCGAGGGGGAGCAGCAGGAAGGCGGTGCCGCGCGCGCTCATGCCGCCGGCGATCGCGCGCGCCTCGTCGCCCGCGCCCCAGAAGGTGTCGAAGCGATTGGCGCCCTTGATCGCGCCGCCGGTGTCCTGCGCGATCCACAGGCCGGTGGCATCGGTGCGGTCCATCGACAGGAACACCGGTGCGCCCAGTGGTACGAACTTCACGTCGACCGCCGCACTCCCCTGCCCCACCACCGGCAGGCCCATCGCGCCCAGCGGACCGGGACCGGTCAGTTCGCGGAAGAACACGAAGCTCTTGTTCTCGCGCATGATCGCGCGGCCCTCTTCGGGATTCGCGCGGAGCCATGCCATGATGCCCTGCATCGACGATTGTCCGGGGGCGAGCAGCCCGCGATCCTTCATCAGCTTGCCGATGCCGGTATAGTCGCGGCCATTCTGCCCGGCATAGCCGATGCGCATGACGCCGCCATCGGGCAGCAGCAACCGTCCCGATCCCTGGACCTGAAGGAAGAAGATTTCGACCGGATCGGCAGCCCAGCCGATCTCCAGCCCGCGTCCGGCCAGCGCCCCTTCCTCGATCGCGGTGCGATCATAATAGGGCACGAACTTGCTGCCATCGACGCGGCCACGGATGCGCCTAGCCTTGAGGTCGGTCGAGAACAGGCCGAGGTCGACCTCGATCAAATCGGCGGGGACGCCGTAGATCGGGGTTTCATAGCCGTTGCGCCGGGTGCGTGCGCCGTGGATTTCGGGTTCGTAATAGCCGGTGGCGAACGCCTTGCCGTCGCCGACCTGCACCGTTTCGAACCAGCGGGCAAAGAAGGCGCGGGCATCGGCCGGGTCGGTAACGCGGGCGGCGTCGCATGCCGGCTGCCAGTCGGCGCCGCGCGTCAGCCCGGTTGGATCGGTGCGACGGACGAGCGAGGCACAACTGGTGCGGAAGGCAGACAGCGCCCGCGTGGCGGTATCCTCGGTGATCGGCAGCGTAGCGACCGGCGGACCGGCGACCACGCCGGCAGCGGCGGCGGTCGTCGCCCCGGCGATGGGCGTGACGCCCAGTACCGGGGGTAGCGGTACGGCGGCGGTTGGCTGGCGCACCGGCACCGGCCGCATGACCGGCGCGCGAGTGGTATCGCGTGTCGGCGGGCGATCGGGTGCCGGACGCGCGCCGATCGTCTCGGCGCCGCGCGGCACGATCGCGTTCGAACAGCCGCCCAGCAGCAGTGCTACGGCAAATGCCGCCCATCCCCCCCGGTGCATTCCGATCAGGCTTCGTCGGTGTCGGCGAGTTTCCAGTTCGGATCGGCACTGCGCACCGCGCGGGCGAAGGTCCACATGTCATGCGTCTCGACCGCGTCGGACATCGACCCGGCGATGATCGTGCCATCGGCATCGCGGGTGATCGACGCGATGTCGGCATCGAAACGCACGGTGATGCGGGCGACACCGGCCTCGACCGAGGCTTCGGTGACGGCGGCGCGTTCGATCGTCACCAGCCGGTTGTCGAGGACATGCCCGGCGGCGGTACGCTCGGCGATCGCTTCGACGAAGGCGTCGCGCACCTCGCGTTCGGTCAGCCATTCGAGCGAGTCCTGGTCGCCCTTCCAATAGGCTTCGAGGATCATGCGATAGGCCGACTTCGCGCCGTCGAGAAACTGCGCAACGTCGAACGAGGGATCGGCGGCGATCACCGCGCGCAGGCCGTTCTCCGCGCCGGCATCCACCTGACGCGGGCCGATGGCGCGGGGCTCGCCCTGCACCTCGACCGGGCGGGCGACCGGCGGCGTGCCGAGCCGTTCCTCCGCCGCGCGTGGCAGCGGTTCGGCCCCGGTGCGCTTGCCGAGGACGGCGTAGAGCCGCATCGCGAGAAACGCGGCGACCATCGCGAGCAGGACGACAAAAACGAGCATGCCTTCAGTTCCTTCCATCCACCCGACATAGGCCCGATCGGGCAGTGTTTCAAACGCCGTCACGCGGACACGATGTTTGCGCCGGCCGACCCGTTGAATCGCGTCCGCGCCGCTGCTAGTCGCGCCAGCAGTATAGAACGCGGCAAGCGGCAAAGCTTTCCGCCCGACCGGTCAGGAACACCGAATGGACGAACAGAACGACGCCATCGACCCCCAGGGCTTTCAAGGCGACGACGATGGCCAGCCGTCGGTCAACGTCATCACCCAATATGTGAAGGACCTGTCGTTCGAAAATCCGAACGCGCCCGGCGTGTACCAGATCCCCGGCCAGCCCAAGCTGGACGTGCAGTTCAACATCGGCGCGGCGCAGGTCGGCGACGGCGTGAACGAGGTCGTGCTCAAGATCGAGGCGCGCGCCGAGATCGACGGACAGGTCATGTACCTCGTCGACCTGTCGTTCGCCGGGCTGTTCGCGCTGCGCAACATTCCCGAAGAGCATCTCCAGCCGTTCCTGCTCGGCGAAGCGCCGCGCATCCTGTTCCCCTTCGCCCGCCGCGTGCTGGCCGATGCGGTGCGCGACGGCGGCTTCCCGCCGCTGATGCTGGAGCCGATCGACTTCGCGCAGCTCTATGTCTCGCAGGCCAATGGGCAGGGCGCGATCGGCGAGGTCGCCGGCCACGCCTGATAGCAGCGGCGCGGCGGCGGAACGATTGCCATGAAACTGGCGAAATCGCTGGGTTCGGTCGGCGGGCTGACGCTCGCCAGCCGGGTGCTGGCGGTGGGGCGCGATTCGTTGCAGGCGACATTCGTCGGCGCGGGGTTCGCCTCGGATGCGTTCCTCGTCGCGTTCCGCCTGCCCAACATGTTCCGCGCGCTGTTCGCCGAAGGGGCGTTCAACGCCGCCTTCGTACCACTATTCAACCAGAAGGTGGCCGAAGGCGATGCGGCCGGCGCGGACAAGGGCCTGCCCGTGGCACTCGCCTTTGCGCGCGACGTGCTGTCGGTACTGCTGCCGGTACTGATCGCCGCGACGGTGGTGATGCTGATCGCGGCGTGGCCGCTGACGTGGGTGTTGTCGGGCGGGTTCAACGATCCGACGCCGGAGCAGTTCGCGTTTGCGGTTACGCTGTCGCGGATCACCATCCCCTATCTGCTGATGATCTCGATCGTGTCGCTCTTGGGCGCGATCCTCAATTCGCTCGACAAATTCTGGGTGAATGCCGCCGCTCCCATCCTGCTGAACGTGGCGATGGTCGCCGGGCTGCTGTTCTTCCACGGTCCCGACCCGTATGCGACCGCGCGGGTACAGGCGTGGTCGGTGACGGCGGGCGGCGCGTTGCAGCTCGGCTGGCTGATCCTTGCCTGTCGCCGGTCGGGCGTGTCGCTTAAGCCCCGCCGGCCGCGGATGACCGACGACGTGCGGCGGATGCTGCGGCTGATCGTGCCCGCCGCGATCGGCGCGGGGGCGATGCAGGTCAACCTCGTCATTTCGACCGCGCTGTCGGGCAAGCTGCTGGGCGAAGGATCGATCTCGTACATCTATTATGCCGACCGGCTGAACCAGTTGCCGCTGGGGCTGATCGGTATCGGGCTTGGCACTATCCTGCTGCCCACCATCTCGCGGCAATTGTCGGCAAAGAATGATGCCGGGGCGATGGATACGCAGAACCGGGGGATCGAGCTGGCGCTGCTTCTCACCCTGCCCGCGACCATCGCCTTCCTGACCGTCGCCGAACCGATCATCCGCGCGCTGTTCCAGCATGGCGCGTTCGGGCCGGAAGATACGGCGCGCTGCGCGCAGGCGCTCGCCGCCTTTTCGCTCGGGCTGCCGGCCTATGTGCTCATCAAGGTGCTGACCCCGGGCTTTTATGCGCGACAGGATACGCGCACACCGGTGCGATTCGCGATGATCGCGATCGGAGTGAACATCGCGTTCAATCTAGCGCTGATCCCGACGATCGCCCATGTCGGCCCGCCGCTCGCCACCGCGATTTCGGCGTGGATCAATGTCGCGATGCTCTACACGACGCTGCGGCGGCGGGGGCATTTCACGCTCGACCGCCAGCTCACCCACCGGCTGCCGCGCTTCGCGGTCGCCGCGTTGCTGATGGGCGCGGCGCTGTTCTTCGCCGACCGGCTGGTCGCGCCATGGACCACCGGCGCGGTGCTGACCCGGATCATCGGCATGGCCGCACTCGTCGGGGCCGGGGCGGTCGTCTATGGCCTTGCCTGCATGCTCACCGGAGCGTTCCGGCTGACCGATCTTCGCGCGCTGCTGCGGCGGCGCGCCGCTTGAAGGAACTTTCCATGCGTGTCGTCTCCGGCATCCAGACCACCGGCAATCTCCACCTTGGCAATTATCTGGGCGCGATCCGCAACTGGGTGCGGTTGCAGGACCGGATGGGACCGGACGATACCTGCCTGTTCTTCCTCGCCGATCTTCACGCGCTGACGGTGACGCAGGACCCGAAGCTGATGGCGTCGAACACGATCGAGATGGCGGCGACATTGTTGGCGGCGGGAATCGATCCCGACCGGTCGATCCTGTTCAATCAGGCGCGGGTGCCCGCGCACAGCGAGCTGGCGTGGATCCTGGGCGGCACGGCGCGCGTCGGCTGGCTCAACCGCATGACCCAGTGGAAGGACAAGGCCGGCAAGAACCGCGAAGGCGCGAGCGTCGGGCTGTTCACCTATCCGGTGCTTCAGGCCGCCGACATCCTTGCGTACCGGGCGACGCATGTGCCGGTGGGTGAGGATCAGAAACAGCATCTGGAACTGGCGCGCGACATCGCGACCAAGTTCAACCTCGACTTCGGGGTCGAGCTGTTCCCGCTGCCCGAACCGATGATTCCCGAGGACACGCCGCGCATCATGTCGCTCCGCGACGGCACGGCCAAGATGTCCAAGTCCGATCCGTCGGACATGAGCCGGATCAACCTGATCGATTCGGACGAGCTGATCGCGACCAAGTTCCGCAAGGCCAAGACCGATCCCGAGCCGCTGCCCGATGCGGTCGCCGGGCTGGCCGAGCGGCCCGAGGCACGCAACCTCGTCACCATCTATGCCGCGCTTGCCGGGGAGACGTCGCAGGACGTGCTCGACCGGTTCGCGGGACAGGGGTTCGGCGCGTTCAAGCCGGCGCTGGCCGATCTGGCGGTAGCGACGCTGGGGCCGATCCGCGACCGGCTGGTGGCGCTGCTCGAGGATCGGGCGGCGGTCGGTGTGGCGCTGGCGAAAGGCGCGGCGAAGGCCGAGGCGCTGGCGCGGCCGACGTTGCGCGCGGCGCAGGAGGCATTGGGATTGCAGGTCTGATCTGCGAATTAACTGTCGCAGGTCAGGCCGCCGCGATAATGAATCCCCCGTTTCGCAGCATCGGGGGAAATGTTCGTGCCCAGCAATACCGTCGTCACTTCAGCCTTTACTGACCAGAAGCCCGGCACGTCGGGCCTGCGCAAGAAGGTGCGGGTGTTCCAACAGCCGCGCTATGCCGAGAATTTCATCCAGTCGGTGTTCGACGTGGTCGAGGGCAAGGACGGTGCGACGCTGGTGATCGGCGGCGACGGGCGCTATCTGAACCGCGAGGTCATCCAGACCGCGATCCGCATGGCCGCCGCCAACGGGTTCGGCCGGGTGATCGTGGGGCAAGGCGGCATCTTGTCGACCCCCGCCGCGTCCAACGTGATCCGCAAGCGCGGTGCGATCGGCGGACTGGTCCTCTCGGCCAGCCATAATCCCGGCGGGCCGGACGAGGATTTCGGCATCAAGTACAATGTGTCGAACGGCGGCCCCGCGCCCGAGAGCTTCACCGACGCGCTCTATGCCCGCACGCTGGAGATTGATGCGTACGTCATCAGCGACGCCGGCGACGTCGATCTCGATTCGCCCGGCGAGCAGATGGTCGACGGCATGACCGTCGAGGTGATCGATTCGGTCGCCGATTATGCCGAGTGCATGGAAGGGCTGTTCGACTTCGACGCGATTCGCGCGCTGATCGCGGGCGGGTTCCGGCTGTCGTTCGATTCGATGAGCGCCGTAACCGGGCCGTACGCGACCGAGATTCTCGAACGCCGACTGGGCGCGGCCCCCGGTTCGGTGGTCAACGCTACCCCGTTGCCCGACTTCGGCGGGCATCATCCCGACCCCAATCTGGTCCATGCGCACGAACTCTACGAGCGGATGATGGGCGCGGATGCCCCCGATTTCGGCGCGGCGTCGGATGGCGATGGCGACCGCAACCTTATCATCGGGCGCGGCATCTTCGTCACCCCGTCCGATTCGCTCGCGGTGCTGGCGGCGAACGCGCACCTCGCACCGGCGTACAAGGATGGCATTGCCGGCATCGCGCGGTCGATGCCGACGTCGGCCGCCGCCGATCGGGTCGCGCAGGCGCTGGACGTGCCGCTGTACGAGACGCCGACCGGGTGGAAGTTCTTCGGCAATTTGCTCGATGCCGGCCTCGTCACCATCTGTGGCGAGGAAAGCGCGGGGACCGGATCGAATCACGTCCGTGAGAAGGACGGGCTGTGGGCGGTCCTGCTGTGGCTCAACATCCTTGCGGTCCGGCGCCAACCGGTGGCGGAGATCATGGCCGACCATTGGGCGCGCTATGGCCGCAACTATTATGCGCGGCATGATTACGAGGGGGTCGCGCAGGTCGGGGCCGATGCGCTGATGGCGAGCCTGCGCGGGCGGCTGGCGACCTTGCCGGGGACGGCGATCGGGGCGCTGACGGTGTCCGAGGCGGACGATTTCGCCTATCACGACAGCACCGACGGGTCGGTCAGCCGCAATCAGGGCATCCGCATCCTGTTCGCCGACGGGTCGCGAATCGTGTTCCGCCTGTCGGGGACGGGGACGCAGGGCGCGACGCTGCGCGTGTATATCGAACGGTATGAGCCGGCGGAGGGCGATCTGGCGCAGGCGACTGGCGATGCGCTGGCCCCGCTGGTGGCGGCGGCGGAGACGGTCGCGTCGATTCGCGAGCATACCGGGCGGAGCGAGCCGGACGTTATTACGTAAGAAGCTTGGTTCGCGCAGAGGCGCGGAGGCGCGGAGGGGGTGCGACTCGGGCATGCCCCTCCGCGATCGGGAGACGCCTGTGCTTCCGGCCGCCGATAGGATGAGGCCGCTGGCGCGGGTGCGGTAGCACCGGGCGCAACGCCTCCGCGCCTCCGCGCCTCCGCGCCTCCGCGCCTCCGCGTGAACCCATCTTTTACTGGACCACGCAGAGCCACTACCGCTGCGAATCGAGTCGAATCGTCAGCGTGTATGGATTCCGGCCTTCCGGAATGACGATGGTGGTGGGCGGTGGCCGGTGGCCGTTACGCTTCGAGCGAGCGCAGCAGCGAGCGGACCGCGCCGTCGATTTCGCGGTCGACGCCGCGCAGTTCCTCGATTCGGCGAACCGCATGGATCACCGTCGAATGGTCGCGGTTGCCGAACTTGCGGCCGATTTCGGGCAGCGAGCGGGTCGTCAGCTTCTTCGCGAGGTACATCGCCACCTGTCGCGGGCGGGCGATCGCCTGCGCGCGGCGGGCGGAGATCAGGTCGAGCTGCTTCACCTCGAAATGTACCGACACCGCGCGCTGGATGTCGTCGATCGTCACCCGGCGCGCCGGCCCCGCCAGCATCTCGCCAAGCGTCGCGTGGGCGAACGGCATATCGATCACGTCGCCGGTCAGTTGCGCATAGGCGAGCAGGCGGTTGAGCGCGCCCTCCAGCTCGCGCACGCTGCCGCGAATCCGCCCGGCGAGCAGTTCCTGCACATCGTCGGGCACCAGCCCCTTGGGCGAATCGGACAGTTTGGCAGCGAGGATCGCGTGGCGCAGCGCCTCCTCGGGGGCCTTGATGTCGGCGACGAGGCCGCCGCCCAGCCGCGAGATCAGGCGCGGATCGATCCCGTCGAGCAGCGCGGGCGAGCGGTCGCAGGCGATCACCACGCGCTTGCCGGCGTCCATGAAGGCGTTGATCGTGTGGAGGCATTCCTCCTGCGTCGCGTCCTTGCCGGCGACGAACTGGAGGTCGTCGATCATCAGCAGGTCGACGCCGCGCAGGCGGGCCTTGAAGCTGTGCGTGTCGCGCGCGCGCATGGCGGCGACGAACTCGAACATGAACCGCTCGGCGGGCAGATAGACCGCGCTGGCCGACGGATCGGCGGCGAGGAAGGCGTGGCCGATGGCGTGCATCAGATGCGTCTTGCCGAGGCCCGTGGCGCTGTGGAGGAACAGCGGGCTGAAGCGCGGCGTGCCGGGTTCGGCGAGCGCGCGGGCGGCGTTGAACGCGACCCGGTTGGAGGCGGCGGTGACGAACGTCTCGAAGCGGTAGCGCGGATCGAAAGTCGGGCGCTCGCCCGCCGGGCGCGGCGCGATCGACGGGGCATAGGGCGGGAAGTCGACATCGTCCGACTCGCCCAGCGGCGCGGCGGGGACGATTCGCGATTGGAGCGGGCTGGCGGTTTCGACCAGCACTTCGCGGACATGGGGCAGTTCGGCCCGGAAGGCGTGGGTCAGCCGTTCGGCATAATGGTTGCGGACCCAGTCGGTCATGAACGCCGACGGCAGCGTCAGGCGGATCACCGCGCTGTCGTCGTCGGCGACCAGTTCGATCGGCTTCAGCCAGCGGTCGAACAGCCGCTGCCCGGCGGACACGCGCAGGTTCTGGCGCACGCGGGCCCATGCCGCTGCGACCTCAACCTGACCATGATCCACCGCAATCGTCACCAGACACACCTCTCCCGTCCCGGAAAACACGTGTTCCCGGCCAACAGGGCCATCGTTTCAAAATCCCCCTTCGGTCGCCCGGCGGACGACCGCACGCTTGCATAGGCGTGGGCCCCGCACGTCGCAGATCGGCGGCGGGAGTGCTGTTTAGGAACGGGAGCGGATCGGGATCAAGTCACGAAACCGAAATAAAGCCGGTTGACACGCGCTGCGCCGCAGAACTGCGTTGGATTTATTTCTTATCGTTCTAAATCAATAACTTATGATGACATGGCGCGTGGGAATCAGCCGAATCCCTGAAATTCCGCCATTTCCTCGACCCGTGATTCGGGGTGGTTTGTGGGAACCGGCGCGGTGTTCCCGAAACGATCCGCAAGGGGTTTCCAAGCGGTAAACGGCGCCGGAAACGGGCACGCGAAAAACCCCGCCGGCGCACTCGCCGGCGGGGTAATCAGGTCGCGGCAACGTTAAGGGGTCAGGCGATTCCGCCGACCGCCTTCGTCAGACGCGAGAATTTGCGCGATGCGGTGTTCTTGTGCAGCACGCCCTTGGCGACGCCACGCGCCAGCTCGGGCTGGACGCTCGCGAGCGCGGTGGTGGCGGCTTCGCGGTCGCCCGCGACGATCGCTGCTTCGACCTTCTTCACGAAGGTACGGATGCGGCCGACCCGCGCTCCGTTGATTTCCGCGCGACGCGCATTGCGCCGGATACGCTTCTTCGCCTGTGGCGTATTCGCCATGCCGTCCTCGACTCTATCGAAAATGAATAGGGACCGATCGGGCAGACACCCGTCCGGTGAAGGTGCGCCCCTTAGCGAATGGTGCGCTGCCGGTCAACTATCGCTGGCAGGTCGCGCACCAGAAGGTGGAGCGTCCGCCGTCGATTCGCCGCTCGACGGTGCCCCCGCACGGGCATGCCTCACCCTCGCGGCCATAGACGCGGAATTGCTTGGAGAAATAGCCCAGTTCGCCGTCCGGGCGCGCATAGTCGCGCAGGGTCGATCCCCCCGCCTCGATCGCCGACAGCAGGACCGCGCGGATTGCATCGACGAGGGCGGCGAGTCGTTCGGGTGCGATCTGGCCGGCGGGGCGGGTCGGCGCGATGCGGGCGATGTTCAGCGCCTCGCAGACATAGATGTTGCCGAGTCCCGCGACGATCCGCTGGTCGAGCAGCAGCAGTTTCACCGCGGCGATCCGCCCGGCGAATCGCGCTTCAAGATGCTCAGGCGTAAGATCGGGGCCGAGCGGTTCGGGGCCGAGCGCGGCGAACGGCGGCCATGCGGCGATCTCGGCGGTCGGCATCAGGTCGATCGAGCCGAATCGGCGCGGATCGTTCAGCACCACCTGCCGCCCGCTGCCCGTGTCGATCTCCAGATGATCGTGCGCCAGCCGTTCGCTCGGGTCGACCCGCCAGCGCCCCGACATGCCGAGGTGAAAGACCAGCGTGTCGCCGCGATCGGTATCGATCAGGCCGTATTTGGCGCGCCGGGCAAGCCCGGTGACGGTCGCGCCGGTCAGCCGCTGGCCGAGGTCGACCGGGAACGCACGGCGCAGGTCGGCGCGATTGGCGATGACGCGGGTCAGACGCTGGCCGGTGAGGACCGGGGCAAGGCCGCGGACGGTGGTTTCGACTTCGGGAAGTTCGGGCATGGGGTCCTTTTGGCGCGCTGCACGCGCGCGGGCCGGCACCGAATCTGCTCACAAGAAAGCTAGGTTCGGTTTGCTCCAGCCACAAGGCGCGGCTAGGGCTGTGCGCCATGAACGACACGGTATCCTTCGGTTACGAACAGGTAGCCCCCGCCGAAAAGACCAAGCGCGTCGGCGATGTCTTTGCCAGCGTCGCCGGGCGCTACGACCTGATGAACGATGCGATGTCGGGCGGCATGCACCGGCTGTGGAAGGACCGGTTCGTCGCACGGGTGAAGCCGCAGTTCAGCGACACGATCCTCGACATGGCCGGCGGCACCGGCGACATCGCGTTCCGCATGGCGAAATCGGGGGCGGCGATCACCGTCGCCGACATCAACCCGGCGATGCTGGGTGTCGGCATGGAACGCGCCGCCAAGCGCGGGATCGAAGGCCTCGTATGGTCCGAACAGAATGCCGAGGTGCTGCACTTCGACGACAAGTCGTTCGATGCCTATACGATCGCGTTCGGCATCCGCAACGTGACCGACATCCCCAAGGCATTGCGCGAGGCGCACCGCGTGCTGAAGCGCGGCGGGCGGTTCTTCTGCCTCGAATTCTCGACCGTCACCTGGCCGGGGTTCGCCGATGTCTACGACCAATATTCGCACAAGCTGGTGCCCAAGCTCGGCAAGCTGCTGGCGAACGACGAGGACAGCTATCGCTATCTGATCGAATCGATCCGGCGTTTCCCCGACATGCCGACGTTCGAGGCGATGATCGGCGAGGCGGGCTTCGTGCGGACGCGGGTGGAGCCGATCATGGGCGGGCTGGTCGCGATCCACAGCGGGTGGAAGATTTGATGCCGCAGGCATCAAACCCCGGCGCAGGCCGGGGTCCAGAACAAAGAACCGCATGACCTCTACCCTCACCCATTACTGGCGCATCCTGAAATGGGGGCGCACGCTGGCGCGGCATGGCGCGCTGATCGAGATCGAGCGCAATCCGCGCAGCCCGGCGCGGCTGCGGCGGATCGTGCGGCTGGCGCGGTTCGGCGCGCGGGTGCCCGAGGTGCCGCGCTATGCCGAGGCGTTCGCCGCGCTGGGCCCGGCGGCGATCAAGCTGGGGCAGACGCTGGCGACCCGGCCCGACATGGTCGGCGAGGATGTCGCGCAGGATCTGCTGAGCCTGCAGGACCGGTTGCCGCCGCTGTCGTGGGACGTCATCCGCCCGGCGATCGAATCGGGGCTGGGCGCGTCGATCGAATCGAAATTCGCCTCGATCGAGGAGACGCCGGTCGGCGCAGCGTCGATCGCGCAGGTCCACCGCGCGATCACGACCGACGGGCGACAGGTGGCGGTGAAGGTGCTGCGCCCCGGCGTCGAGGCGCAGTTCTTCGACGCGATCGACACCTATGAATGGGCCGCCGCCAAGATGGAGACGATGGGCGGCGAGTTGCAGCGCCTGCGCCCGCGCCTCGTCATCGAGACGATGAAGCGCTGGACCGCGCGCGAGCTGGACCTGCGGCGCGAGGCGGCGTCGGCGTCGGAACTGGCCGACGGGATGGAGGCCGAACCCGACTTCACCATTCCCGCGATCGATTGGCAGCGCACGACGTCGCGCATCCTGACCACCGAATGGATCGACGGAATCAAGCTGTCGGACCGGCCGGCGCTGGTCGCGGCGGGCCATGATCTGGGCGCAATGGCGACGCGGCTGGTGCGCGCGTTCCTGCGGCAGGCGATCGCCGAAGGATTCTTCCACGCCGACATGCACCAGGGCAATCTGTTCGCGCTGGCCGACGGGCGGATCGCGGCGATCGATTTCGGCATCATGGGGCGGATCGACCGGCGGGCGCGGGTGTGGCTGGCCGAGATTCTCTACGGCCTTATCACCGGCGACTATAAGCGCGTCGCGGAAATCCATTTCGAGGCGGGCTACGTCCCCGCGCACCACAATGTCGCCGAGTTCGCGACCGCGCTGCGTGCCGTGGGCGAGCCGATGCGCGGCCTCGCGGTCAAGGACATGTCGGTGGGCATGATGCTCGATTCGCTGTTCAACATCACCCGCGATTTCGACATGCAGACCCAGCCGCACCTGCTGCTGCTGCAAAAGACGATGGTGATGGTCGAGGGCGTCGCCACCGCGCTCGATCCCGAGATCAACCTGTGGGAGACGGCCGCGCCGTTCGTGCGCGGCTGGATCCGCGACGAGCTGGGGCCGGAGGCGATCGTCGCCGACCGGATCATCACCGACCTGCGCACCTTCGCCCGCCTGCCCGAGCTGCTCCGCAATATCGAGGCACGCTATCCCTCGCCGGGCGGCGCCCCCCCTTCCCCACCGCTCAAGGAAGTCACCGTCGTGCGCGGCGACGGCTGGCGCTATGCGCTGGTGGCGCTGGGCAGCGGGATCGCGGGCGCGGGGCTGGTGGCGCTGCTGGGATGAGCCGGGCGCGACCGCCGGTGTGGCTGGCGCGGCCGGGACGGTTCGCGGGGGTGCCCCCGGTGGCGGCGCTGGCGGTCGCGCTCGCCGCGCTGTTCCTGATCGCCGCGTCGTGGTTCGTGCCGGCCGACGATGGCGGCACCGCCAGCGTCGCTGGGCAGACCGACCTCGGCCTCTATGCTGCGATCGTCGAAGGGGTGCGCGGCGGTGGCGATTACTACACCGTCGCGGCGCAGGCGCTGCGCGCGGGTGGCTATCCGCTCAAGCCCTTCGTTACCTTCCGCCTGCCGACGCTGGCGGTGGTGCAGGCGGCGCTGCCGAACCTGCTGGTGCTGGCGTTGCTGGCGGGGGTGGCGGCGGCCACGGTGCTGACGTGGCGGCGGGTGATCGAGGCGTGGTTCGCCAGGGGCACGACCCGCGCCGTCGCGTGGTTCCTGCTGGCGGGCGGCATGATCGCCTTCGTCCAGCCGGGGCTGGTCGCGTTCCACGAAATCTGGGCCGGGCTGCTCATCGCATGGGCGCTCGCCTTGCGCAGCGAGGAACGCTGGATCGAGGCGGCGGCGATCGCGCTGTGCGCGATGCTGATCCGCGAGACGGCGGCGCTGTTCGCACTGGCGATGCTGGCGGCGGCGCTGATCGAGCGGCAGCGGCGCGAGGCGATCGGCTGGGGCGCGGTGCTGCTGGTGTTCGTCGCGATCCTGTCGCTGCATGCGCGGGCGGCGGGGATCGCGGTGGGTCCACTCGATCCGGTGTCGCCGGGGTGGACCGGCGGCCATGGTCCGGGGCTGTTCGCCGATGCGATGGCGCGATCGACGGTGCTGACGCTGCTGCCGTGGTGGATCGGCGCGCCGGTCGCGATGCTGGCGCTGACCGGATGGGCGGCGGCACCGGGGCCGGTGGGCTTTCGCGCCGCGCTGACCTTCGGTGGCTATGCGCTGGCGATCGCGCTGTTCGCGCGGATCGACAATTTCTACTGGGTGCTGGCGGCGGCACCCGCGTTTCTGCTCGGACTGGCGTTTCTGCCCGACGCCGCGCGCGATCTGGCGGTCGCGCTGCTCGACAGGCGGCGCGTTCGGGTGCAGAGGATCGTTCGATGACGCGCATATTGCTGATCGTCGGCGGCGGTATCGCCGCCTATAAGGCGTGCGAGCTGATCCGGGGCCTGCGCCGCCGGGGGCATGGCGTGCGCTGCGTGCTGACCGATGGCGGCGCGCAATTCGTGACGCCGATGACGCTGGCCGCCCTGTCCGAACAACCGGTGCATACCAGCCTGTGGGATTTGAAGGACGAGGCGGAGATGGGCCATATCCAGCTCAGCCGCCAGGCCGATCTGGTCGTCGTCGTGCCGGCCACCGCCGACCTGTTGGCGAAGATGGCTGGGGGCCATGCCGACGACCTCGCCACCACGCTGCTGCTCGCGACCGACAAGCCGGTGCTGGCCGCCCCGGCGATGAACGTGCGCATGTGGCAGCATGCCGCGACCCGGGCCAATGTCGCCACGTTGCGCGCGCGCGGCGTGACGGTGCTGGAGCCCGACGAAGGCGCGATGGCCTGCGGCGAATACGGCCCCGGCCGCCTGCCCGAGCCCGATGCTATCGTCGCGGCAATCGAGGCGGCGACCGCGCCGCTTCCCGCGTCGCTCGCCGGCCGCCATGTCCTTGTGACGGCGGGGCCGACGCACGAACCGATCGATCCGGTGCGCTATCTCGCCAACCGATCGTCGGGGAAACAGGGCTTCGCCATCGCCGCCGCCTGTGCCGCGCGGGGCGCGCGGGTGACGCTGGTGGCCGGGCCGGTGACGCTGGCGACTCCGCCGGGCGTCGAGCGGATCGATGTCGAGACCGCGCGCGACATGGCCAATGCGGTGGCACAGGCGCTGCCTGTCGATGCGGCGGTGATGGTCGCCGCCGTGGCCGACTGGCATGTCGAGGCCGCACCGTCCAAGCTCAAGAAAGGCGATGGCGCGCCGGTGCTGACGCTCCAGCCCAATCCCGATATTCTGGCGATGCTGGGGCGCAGTCCACGCCGCCCGCGCCTGTTGGTCGGCTTCGCCGCCGAGACGGAGGATGTGATCGCCCATGCCACCGCCAAGCTGGGCGCCAAGAACGCCGACTGGATCGTCGCCAACGACGTGTCGGGCGACGTGATGGGCGGCGATCGCAACCGCGTCCATCTCGTCACTGCCACGGGGGTCGAGGCGTGGGATGATGCCCCCAAGGCCGATGTCGCCGGCCGCCTTGCCGATCGGATCGCCGATGCGCTGGCGTGAGCTGATCCTTGCCATGGCGCTTGCCGGATGCGCTGGCAGCGGGACGAACGGGCGTGCGCCCGCGCTGGCGGGTCAGGCGTTCGGGCCAGACGCCGTGCGCGACGTGCGGACGCTGGTGCTGGTGCTGCACGGCGATGGCGACGGGCTGGTCCCCGCCGACTTCGCGCAGGCGACGCACCGGATCGCCGATGCGATACCGGACACGCGCGCGGTAGCGCTGCTGCGGCCGGGCTATCGCGACAGCGCGGGCAACCAGTCGCCGGGCGAGCGCGGCGGGATGGGGGGCGACAGCTATACCGCCGACCGGATCGCGGCGGTCGCCGACAGCATCCTGCGCTGGCGCAAACGCTATCCACAGGCGCGCACCGTGCTGGTCGGCCAGTCGGGTGGCGCGGCGATGGCGGCGGTGGTCGCCGGATTGCGGCCGGGGCTGGTCGACGGCATCGTGCTGGCCGGGTGCCCGTGCATGCTGCCCGAATGGCGCAAATATCGCGCGCGGCGCGGCGGCGGCGATTTCGCCCGGCCGGTGACGAGCTTCGACCCGTTGATGACGGTCGGCGGTGTCGCGCCGCAGACGCGGGTGACGCTGCTGGTCGGGGCGGACGATGCCGAGACGCCGCAACGTTTCTCGCGCGCCTATGCCGAGGCGCTGGCGCTGCGCGGGATCGCGACCGATTACCATGTGCTGCCCGGACGCGGCCACGACCTGCTGGCCGATGGCGCCCTGATCGACGCGGTGCGCCGCATCGCCGCCGCGCCGGGGACGGCACCGATGCGCAATGCGATGGTGACACCATGATCGCGCTGCGCCTCCTCCGCCTGCCCCACGGGCTTGGCCTGCCATTGCCTGCCTATGCCACCGCCGGCGCGGCCGGGATGGACGTGGTCGCGGCCGAGACGGTGACGCTGACACCGGGCGCACGCCATGCGGTGGCGACCGGCTTCGCGCTGGCGATACCCGATGGCTATGAGGTGCAGGTGCGCCCGCGCTCGGGGCTGGCGCTGAAGCACGGCATCACCTGCCTCAACACGCCGGGCACGATCGACTGCGACTATCGCGGCGAGGTGAAGGTGATTCTCGCCAATCTCGGGCAGGAACCGTTCGCGGTGGTGCGGGGCGAGCGGATCGCGCAACTGGTCCCCGCCCCGGTGCTGCACGCGACGCTCATGGAGGTCGACTCGCTCGACGATACCGCTCGGGGGGCGGGCGGGTTCGGATCGACCGGCCGATGATCGCGCTTGCCCTGTTCGCCTTAGCCCAGCCGGGAAGCGCCGTGCCGCCGGCACCTGCGGCGCCGGTGGAGACGCCGGTCGTGCCACGCACGATCGACTGGGCCGCGCTGCCGCCCCTCCCCTATCGCCACGTTCCGCGTCCGACGCCCCGCATGACCCGCTTCGTCGCGACCGAGCTGCGCCGGACCGCCTGCCCGATGCCGGTCGCGGTCGGCGGCCGGGTGCAGGTGCAGGTCGACGTCGCGGTGCTGATCGGCGTCGACGGGCTGGTGCGCGCCACCATTCCCCGTGCGATCGATTGTCCCACGGTCGAACAATATGCCGCCGGGCTGGTGGTCAGCTTCGCGCGCGGCAACCTCGTCCCCCGGCTGGTAAGCGAAGGCGCGTGGTATCGCGCGTCGCTGGCGTTCGACTGGGCGGCATGACCTTCTCCGACGCCGAACTCGATCGCTATGCCCGCCATCTCGTACTGCACGAGGTGGGCGGTGCCGGTCAGGCGGCGCTCAAGGCGGCGCGGGTCGTGGTGATCGGTGCCGGCGGAATCGGATCGCCGGTGCTGCAATATCTCGCGGCGGGCGGGGTCGGCACATTGGTCGTGATCGACGACGACAGCGTCGATGCCAGCAACCTGCAACGCCAGACCTTGTTCGGCGATGTCGATATTAGCCGGGCGAAGGTGGCGGCGGCGGCGGACGCCGTGGCGCGGATCAACCCGTTCGTCCGGGTCGAGCCGGTCGCGGCGCGAATCGATGGCGCCAATGCGGCGGAGCTGCTCGCCGGGGCCGATGTGGTGGTCGATGGCTGCGACAACTTCATCACCCGGCTGGTGGTGGCCGATGCCGCGCTGACGGCACGGGTGCCGCTCGTCTCGGCGGCGGTCGGGCGGTTCGAGGGGCAACTGGGCGTGTTTCGCGGCTGGGAGGCGGGGCGGCCGTGCTACCGTTGTTTCGTTGGCGACGATCCGGCGCGCGCCGATACGAGTTGCGCCGATCAGGGAGTGCTGGGCGCGCTGACCGGGGTGATCGGCAGCATGGCCGCGCTGGAGGCGATGCGCGCGATCGTCGGCTTCGGCGAGGACCCGGCGGGTAAAGTGCTGATCGCCGATCTGCTCGCTTTCCGCTTCCGCACGCTGACGCTGCCCAAGGACCCCGGTTGCCGGTGCGCGGGCTGACGATCATCGTCGCCGGCGCGGAGGGCGACCGGCTGCGCGCGGCACTGACTATGGCCTGTGCGACGGCGGCACTGGGCGCGCGGGCGCGGGTCTATCTTCATGAAGCGGCAGTGGCGGCGTTCGCGGGTGACGCGTCGGCCCCGGCGGGACAGCCAACGCTTGGCGAATTACGGGAGATCGGGGCGGAAAGCGGCGTCGAGGTCATCGCCTGCCAGAGCGGCCTCGCGCTCGCCGGATTGGCCGCTGACGCGATCGGCGTCAGCGGCGGGGGGATGATCGAATTGCTGGCGAGCCTCGGCGACGACCGGCTGGTCGTCGCCTGAGCCGCCTTTACTTAGCGGCGAGTGCTTCTTCCGCAAACGCCCGCACCGCCGGGCCGATGTCGGCACGCGCCAGCGCGAGCGCGATGTTCGCCTGGACCCAGCCCGCCTTGTCGCCGCAGTCGTAGCGCTTGCCGTCGAAGGTGAAGCCGTGGAAGGGTTGCCGCCCGATCAGCTTGGCCATCGCGTCGGTCAACTGAATCTCGCCGCCCGCGCCCGGCTCCTGCGCGTCGAGGATGTCCATGACCTCGGGCTGGAGGATGTAGCGGCCGGGGATCATCAGGTTGGACGGTGCCTTGCCCTTGGGCTTTTCGACCAGCGCGGTCACTTCGGTCAGCTTGCCGTCGACCTTGCCCGGCGAGATGATGCCGTATTTGTCGGTCTCGCTGTCGGGCACTTCCAGCGCGCCGATGACGTTGCCGCCGACCTGGTTGTACGCCTCGACCATCTGCTTGAGGAAACCGCCGACCATCAGCTCATCGGGCAGCAGCACCGCGAACGGCTCGTCGCCGACGATCTCGCGCGCGCACCATACCGCATGGCCCAGCCCCAGCGGCTCCTGCTGGCGGACATAGACCGGCGAACCCGGCTTCTGGCGGATTCCCTCGATCACCGCCATCGACTTGCCGCGCGCCTTCATCGTCGCTTCGAGTTCGTAGGAGACGTCGAAATGATCCTCCAGCGCGCCCTTGCCGCGGCCGGTGACGAAGATGATCTGCTCGATCCCCGCCTCCAGCGCTTCCTCGACCGCATACTGGATCAGCGGCTTGTCGACGACGGTCAGCATTTCCTTGGGCATCGCCTTGGTCGCCGGCAGGAACCGGGTGCCAAGACCCGCCACGGGAAAGACTGCCTTGCGAACGCGCTGAATGGTCATGGGGTCGTGCCTTGATCGCTGTTGTCGATGGATCCGGATGAACCGCGCCATATCGCGCGTATCGCTGCATTGCACCGGAAATCGCGATGACTCGCGGCGGACGGCCATTGCCGCTCCGGCCGGCACAACCTATCTGCGGCGGCTATCGAGGTTGCACGGGAATTGCATGTTCAAGCGTCTGTTCGGCCAACCAAAACGCACGACGCCCGCGTCGATCACGCCCGAGGGCACGCGAATCTATGCGATCGGCGACGTCCACGGGATGCGGCGTGAGCTCGACGTCCTGCTCGACCGGATCATGACCGACGATGCCGCGCGGGGACAGGCCGACCGGCTGATCGTGTTTCTCGGCGACCTCGTCGATCGCGGTCCCGATTCGGCGGGGGTGGTCGAGCGGTGTCGCACGCTGGCCGACAGCGGGATCGACGCCGCATTCCTGATGGGCAATCACGAGGAAGTGATGCTGTCGGCGCTCGAGGGCGATCGCGAGGCGTTGCGGCTGTTCGCGCGAATCGGCGGACGCGAGACGATGCTGAGCTACGGCGTCAGCGAAGCGGACTATGATCTGGCCGATTTCGACGAGCTCCACGCATTGTTGGTACGCTGCGTACCGCAATCGCATCGCGACTTTCTGGCGGCGGGCGAGGATTTCGTCGTTCGCGGGGATTATGCGTTCGTCCATGCGGGCATCCGTCCCAATATTCCGATCGACCGGCAGCGGCCATCGGATCTGCGCTGGATGCGATCGCCCTTCCTCGAACATGCCAGACCGCATGAAAAAATCATCGTCCATGGTCATACCGTTACCGAAGAACCCGAATTTCGCGACAATCGTATCGGTATCGACACCGGCGCCTATCGTACCGGCGTATTGACCGCGCTTGGCCTCGGCGAACGCGACAGATGGATCGTTCAGAACGTTTGACCGTTGTGCAACGCGGCAGATTATTACGATGACATGTGTGAAAAGTCACAAACCCGTGCTAGGGATGACTCCCACAGGACATTGCGACCTGTCGGCAACAACCAGGAACCGGCGTTTCGGGTTGTGATCGTACCGCTTGCCAAACACATCCTTTTGTGTGAGTGAGCGGCAAATTGAGCGTGAAGGGAGTAGATTATGGGTTTCGGTAAGATCATCCTCGCCGCCGCTGCCGCTTCGATGGCAGTTGCCCCGGCCGTTGCGGCCCCGGCCAACGTTGCTTCGAGCCTGTCGGTTGCGAAGTCGGCACGTGCGTCGGGCACGACCGCTGGCAAGAACGAGCTGGCTGGCGGCGGCATCATCGTCGCGCTGCTCGCAGCAGCCGCTGTTGTCGTCGGCATCGTCGTTGTCGCTGACAGCGACGACGATTCGGACAGCAACTAATCGTTTCGGCGAAAGCCGGAGTGGAGAATAGCGGCCTTCGGGCCGCTATTTTTTTGTGCTCCGTAGATCGCGTTGGCTTCCCGACCGGCCAGCGCGTGGTTCACCGCAACGGCGCATCCTGCCGCGCGAGCAGGGATGGGCGATAGGGAATCGGCGCGCCGGCTGGCAAGGCGGCAATCTCCTGCGCGATCAGTTCGGCACGCCGGGCGGGAGAGGAATGCGTCCTGCTGTAGAAGATGCCGCCCGCAATCCGTGTGCCCGGCCCCTGCCAGAAGCGGACGGCAAGCTCCGGGTCCCAGCCGGCGTTGCGGAGCAGATACACGCTCAGCCGGTCCGCCTCGTCCTCGGTCGCGCGGAACAGGCGGCCATTGCGTCCGAATTCGCGGAACACGCCCCGGCTTATGCCGGCCGCATCCAGCCGGCGACGATGCCGCAGGATGTTGTGCGCCAGTTCGTGCGCGACGACGACCGCCACCTGATCGTCGCTGAACCGGTCGAGAAAGGCACCGGAGATCTGCACCTGTACGCCATCGGCGCTGGCGTCGAGTGCGGGACCGGGGCGTAGCTCGAAATAGCTGCGGCAACCCGGCGACGGCGGGACGACGACCGCCCGGTCGCGCCCCGCCCGGCGCAGCGTCAACCGCAACGGCCGGTCGACTGGCTGGGCGTCGAGCAGCGCGACGAACGAATCGCGAGTGTGGACGTGCCCTGCGCCATCGGATCGGGGAATCGGTCGATCGTTCACGCTGACGATCGATTCGTCGGGACGGATGCCGGCACGTGCCGCCGCGCTCCCCGGCACCACGCCTTCGATCGCGACGGCGGTATCGAAGCCGAATATCGCGCGGGCATCACCCTGTTCGTCGGCGGAATATTGGTCGATCGCATGCACGACCAGCCCGATCGCCGGCACCCGATCGTCGCACAGGACGGCGTTGCCCGTCGCCAGACGATGGCCGATCGCCGCCAGGCGGACGTCGCCGCGCCGCAACTGCTCCAGCGTGGCCCGGTCGGTCGCCGCGATCGCCGAACCGCCAAGCGGCACCAAGGCGAGCATCGCCGCGCAGGCCAGTGACCGGCGCAACCGCGTCACGCGGCGGAGGCGACGTTCAGAAGGCATTCCGGTGAACGACCACGCCGAACGTCTTGAGGATGATGACGAGATCGCGCCAGATCGTCCAGTTATCGAGATATTCAAGGTCGGAGTGGAGGCGGTTGGTCAGATCGCTCTCGACATTGGTCGCGCCGCGATAGCCACGCACCTGCGCCAGACCGGTCAGCCCCGGCTTGACCGCATGACGATGCCAATAGCGTCCGTCGATCTCCCAGAACAGCTTGTCCTCGGCACGCGAGCCTAGAGCGTGCGGGCGCGGGCCGACGATGCTCATCGTCCCGTCGAGCACGTTCATCAACTGCGGAAGCTCATCGATGCTGGTGCGGCGGATGAACGCGCCGACACGAGTGATGCGGTTGTCGTCGCGCGCCGCCGATCGTGCGCCGGCCGAGTCGCTCTGTTCGACGCGCATGCTGCGGAACTTGCGGATACGGAACTGGCGATTGGCGCGGCCGATGCGGGTCTGGACGAAGAACACCGGCCCACGCGATTCGAGCTTCACCGCCGCCGCGACCAGCAGGAACACCGGCAACAGCAGCAACAGCGTGCCGCCAGCGAAGACGATGTCGAACAATCGCTTGAGCAGTCGCCCCTGCGGGCTCATCGGGCCATGCGCGACGACCAGCGTCGGGCTGCCGCCGAACCGGCCGAGGCCACGCGGACCGAACGGCTGAAGCTCGTCCATGACGATCTCCGCCTGAACGTTCGCGCCTTGCAGCAGATGGACCCATTTCTCGCGATTGGCGACGCTGCAGGCGACGATCACCCGGTCGACCTGTTCGAGCGCACGGGCGAGGCGATCATACATCTCCGGGTCCTGCCCGGCGGCATCGAACGCCGAGGTCGCCAGCACCATCGAAACGCTCCGCCCGACCGGCATATGCCCCTCGTCGCAGATCATGACGATGTTGTAGGGATTTCCGCCGAGGATATGCGCGACACGGCGCAGGAACACATAGCGCGCCGTGGCCAGCGTCAGGACGCCGATCGCCACGCCGAGCGCGAAGACCAGTCGGGAGAAATCCTCGCTCGCCTTCAGGATGAACGCCAGGAACAGGACCGCCGCCGCCGCGAACAGGAACGCCCGTATCGCCCGCCCGATGACGGTGCCGACCCGGTCCATGACGCCGACATTATAGGCCCCGGTGGTAAAGGCGGCGAACAGATAGATCGGCAGGAGCGACGACCCGATGACCGCGACCGATTGAATCTTGTTCTCATAGGCCCAGCCGATCCCGGCGAAGCTGCACAGGATGCACAACAGGTCGAGCAGCACCAGACCGGCGTAAAGGCGGACCCGCAACAGCCGGCGCGACGGTTGCCAGCGACTGCGCCCCCCCGAACCGGGACGGCCTGCCACCTTATCCAACGGTATGCCCCCGGGAATAACGTTCATCGCCCCTTTTCCGCCAAGTCGGATCTCCGATCGGCTGCCCGACAGTACATAGCCGGATTTGCTGCATCCGCTCAATACGGCGTGATCGTTCGGGCGGATACAACACATCGTCAATCAAGCCAACCGCCCCGACCGACCGTCGTCGATGTTTGACTTGATCCAAGCCAACAAAACGATCGGCGATCATGACGCCGCAACAATATCGGCCATCGCCTGCCGACCGTTATTACAACAAAACGGCGCCGGGATTGCTCCCGACGCCGTTGTTCAAGAACCGGTCGATGCGCTCAGCGTCCAGCCGGCGGCAGCGCCCCCGGAGGCGGCGTGCCGGCACCCCCGCCCTGCTGCTGCATCATCTGCTGCATCTGCAACTGCTGGAGCACGGTTTCGGGGATGAAGTCGACCATCTCGACGTCGAACACCAGCACCTTGCTCGCCATCTCCTGCATCTGTGGCGACATCGGCGGCGCGCCGGCCGGACGCGGGGCACCATAGCCCAGTTCGGGCTTGAGCCAGAAGCGGTAGCGCGATCCCTTGGGCATCAGCTTGAGCGCCTCGCCGAAGCCCGGCACGACGCCCTTGGGCGACATCGGCGTCGGACGCTGGCTCTGATCGAAGACCGTGTCGTCGGTGAACTTTCCGACATAATTGACGAGCGTGACGTCGGCGTCGGTCGGCGTCGGACCACTGCCCTTGGTCAGCACTTCATATTGAAGGCCGCTGGCCGTCGTCACCACACCGGCGCGCGAAGCGTTCGAGGCGAGGAACGAATCGGAGCCGCTGCGCGTGCCGGCCCACGCCAGTCCAACGGCACATAGCAGCGCCAGCGCGATACCGACCCATAGCCAGACGATATAGCCACGCTTCACGGGATGGAGCGGAACGGCAGTAACCGACATCAAAACCCCTAACCGGCGGATCAAACCGACCGCCTCATCACCTGAATTCAAGAACGACGCGAACCGGAACGTCCACGCCGCGACACCTTACCGGGCGCTGTCGCGCTCCACGCGCTTGCGGTCAAGCTTGCGGGCGCGGCTCACGGCGGCGGCATGCTGGCGCGCGCGCTTTTCCGAAGGCTTTTCGTAATGACGGCGCAGCTTCATCTCGCGATACACGCCCTCGCGCTGGAGCTTCTTTTTCAGCGCGCGCAAGGCCTGATCGACATTGTTATCGCGGACGATGATCTGCATGAGGCCGCCAGACTCCGAATTTCTCATAGCAACAGTACGAGGCTCGCCAAAGCATAGCCCGGCGTTATCGGCGTTCCTCTATCGATAGCGGCACGGATCGGCAAGCGCGACGGCCCGCCGGTCAGAACAGCATCTCGTCCTCGTCGGACTTGCGCGCGAGAATGCGGCCGATCGCATCGAACAGTGCGTCCATCGCCACCGGTTTGAACAACACTTCATCGGCACCGGCATTGATACACCGTTCGGACAGATCGACCGCCGCATCGGCGGTAACGACGATGATCGGAAGATCGCGCTTGGCATCGTCGCGCCCACGGATGCTGCGGATCACCTCGAAACCGTCCATGCCGGGCATGCGCAGGTCGAGCAGTATCAGATCGAACGATTCGCGGTCGATCCGGTCGAAGCCGGCCTCCGCGCCATCGGCCTCCACCATGGTCGCCCCGGCAACGTCGAGCATGTCGCGAACCACCCGGCGGTTCATCGCATCATCCTCTATGTAAAGGATGTTCATGACGCTTGCCGCAAGGCAGCCGGAACGGGGGCAACAATGTCGGACATATGCAATGTCGCTATCGCCCTCCCTTGCGCCGGACACAAGAGCCCGTCGCGAGGGGCCGTGTCCACCGACCCCAATACCGTCGAAATTAGTTTCGTTCCAGAAACGGGTTTGCGCAGCACGGTGAAAAATAGTTCGTCCTCGCCGATCGACTGATCGGGTGCCGCCAGCACGATCGCGGTCATACCCGCCGCCTGCGCCGCCGTCGCGATGGCACGCAGATCCTCTACCGGCGTGGCCGAGATCGTCGCGAGTCCGGGCAGATCGATCAGCACGCACCGATGCGAACCGGTGCCGAATGCGGCGATCAGGTCCCCGACGCCATCGGCAAACCGGATACCGGCGACCCGTCCGCCCAACAGCCCGCGAATCTTGCCCCGCGCGATCGGATTGGGCTCGATCACGATCAGTTCCTCGCCCTCGGCTACCTCGGTCGCGCCTGCCGGCGCGGCGACCTCGACGATCGGCAGGTCGAGCGTGAAGGTCGATCCCCTGCCGACGGCGCTGTCGAGCAGGATGTCGCCGCCCAGCGCCTGCGCGAGATTGCGGCAGATGGTCAGGCCAAGGCCGGTGCCGCCATATCGCCGGGTAGTACTGGTATCGGCCTGGCGGAACGATTCGAAGATGTCCTGCTGCCGATCCTCGGGCACGCCGATGCCGGTATCGGCGACGGCGATCCGCAACCGCCCGTCCAGCGCCGAGGCGCGCAGCGCGATGCCGCCGTCGGCGGTGAATTTGAGCGCGTTGGACAACAGGTTATAGACGATCTGCCGCAGCCGTCCCGGATCGCTTTCGATCCACGGCGGCAGGTCGGCGATGTCGAGCGCGAACGTCAGCCCGCGTTCCTCCGCCTGGGCGCGCCACAGTCGCGCGACGTCGCGCAGCACGGCGGCGGGATCGGTCGGTTCGATCGCCACGGCCAGCTTGCCGGTCGTCATCTTTGCGACATCGAGAATATCGTCGACCAGCGCCCGCATCGCCAGTCCCGCCCCCTGCACCACGCTCAACCGATCGCGCGCCACCGGTGGCAGCGATCCATCGGCCAGCATCACCTGCGTCATGCCGAGGATACCGTTCAGCGGGGTGCGGATCTCATGGCTGGTCGTCGCCAGAAATTCGGTCTTGGCGGCCAGCGCCCGGCCCAGCGCATCGTTGCTGTGTTCGAGTTCGGTGTTGGCGGCGCGCACCTCGTCGCGGCTGCGGCGCAGGGTAAAGATGCCGAAGCCGAGCAGCCCGATGACCACCGCGACCGCGCCGGCGCCGATCCCGAACAGGATCCGTTCGAACCGGGCGCGCGACCGTTCGAACGCGACATTGCGGCGCAGTTCGGCCTGTTTCAATCCGGCGATGCGCAGTTCCTGATTCTGGAAATCGAACCGCGCGGACATCAAGGCGGTCTTGGCCGAGGTCGCGACCTGAGTCGCCTGATCGTCGAGCCGGTTGAGCGCTTCGAGATGGGCGAGCGCCTTGGCGGTGTCACCTGCCGCGGCGTAGACGACATAGGCGTTGCGGTGATTGTCGCGCTCGGCAAGCGAGGTGCGTTTGAGGTCGACGCCGGTGAAGATGCGATCGATCAGCGCGACCGCGCGTGCCCGATCGCCGCGTTCCATCGCGATCCGCGCCGAGATCGACTGCAACGCGCCGAGCGCCTGCGGCGAATCACCGCGCCGGGCGATGGCGATGCCCCGCGACACCGACGTCCATGCCGCCGCGAAGTCGCCGATCGCTACCTGCGACCGGGCGAGGTTTCCCCAGATGCGCGCGGCGAACATCGAATTGTCGGTGCGGCCGACGAAGGTCTGCGCCCGTTGGAAGTCGCGCAGCGCCTGCCGGTCGCGACCCATTTCCGACAGCACGTTGCCGCGATTGTTGTAGATCGACGCCATCAGCGTCGGATCGCCGCCAATATCCGCCGCCTCTCCCAGATAGCGCAGCGCCGATTCGAAATCGCCGCCCTGCCGATAGAGCGAAGCGATACTGGTCAGCGCCAGCGCCCGGCTGCGCGTGTTGCCATGCGCGACATAGATGTGATGCGCGGCCTGATAATCGCCCAGCGCCGAGGCGACGTCGCCCGCGTCGGTGGCGATGTCGCCGCGCGTCCGCAGCAGATCGCCTTCGATCGCGGTCCGCTGCCCCCGAACGGTGTCGAGGCCCTGTTCGACCAGCCGGCGCGCCACGTCGTCGCGGCCGAGCCGTGCGTTGCTCTCGGCGCGGAGCCACTGGATCGTCGCCGATTCGGCCGGACTGCGTCTCGCGAGACGTTCGAGCGCGATGCTTTCGCGCAACGCCGTTTCCGGGTCGCTGACTGCCTTCGCGCGCAATTCCGCGACCCTCCGGTCGAACTGTGGATTGGCGACAGCCGGCAGCGGCGCGGCCGAGACAACGACCGCGAGGACAAGGAATGCCGGCAGGGCCAGGGCGGGGCGGCGCATGACGGGGTTTTCGCAGGTGAAAGTTAAGGCGGTGTAACCATCACCGGCCGATCCAGCCTGCTTCGGATCGCCGGAACGACAGCCGCGGGCTGGCAACGGTTTCGATATGCGCCCGATCGTCGAGGAACCGCCGCAGCGCGTCGAGTTCGATCGGGCGGCTGATGAGATAGCCCTGCACCATGTCGCACCCCATCACGCTCAGCAACGCCATGACGGCCGGCGTCTCGACCCCCTCGGCGGTGACTTCCATGTCGAGCGCATGGGCAAGGTCGATGGTCGAACGGACGATCAGCGGATCGCGGTTGCTGCTGGTCAGTTCGGTGACGAACGACTTGTCGATCTTCAATTCGCCTGCCGGCAGGCGCTTGAGATAGGACAGCGACGACAGTCCTGCACCGTAATCATCGATCGCCAGCCGGACGCCGATCGTCGCCAGCCGTTTGAGGTTCGCGATCGCGGTTTCGGGATCGCGGATGACGGCGGTTTCGGTGATCTCGATCCCGATCTGCGCGCCGCTGTCGCGGATCAGGTCGCATGCCTCGGCAACGAACACCTCGTCGGACAGCAACACGCCCGAGATGTTGACGAACAGCGGAAAATCATGGCCCTCGGCCGCCAGCGCGCGCTGATCCACCGCCGCCTGGCGCAAGGTCCAGAGCGTCAGACCGGCGATCTCCAGACAGCGCTCGGCCATTTCGATGAAGCTGCCCGGCAGGATCAGCCCGCGCGTCGGATGCCGCCAGCGGACCAGCGCTTCGGCGCTGGCGACGCACTGGCGACGGACGTGCAATTTGGGCTGATAGTGCAGGAAGATTTCGCCATTGGCGATCGCGGCGGGCAGATCGCGCATCAGGTCCATCGGATCGATCGCGAATCGCGGATCGCCCAGATCGTCGAGGCGATCCCCCCCGCGCAGCCGCGCATCGTGCAGGGCACGTTCGGCGGCTTCGATCAGATCGATGTCGGCGATGTCGGCTTTCGGCCCGCCGGCCCCGCCGATCGCCGTACGGACGATATGACATTCGCCATCGAAGCTGACCGGATGGACCAGCGCCTGGTGCAGACGATCGAGCAGCATGCGGCCGCCAGCAAAGTCCTCGACGTCGAAGGTGATCTCGATCGTCGAGCTGCCGATGACCGCGACGGTCGCATCGGCGACCGATCGTTCGAGATGATCGGCGATGCAGGCCATCAATCGCTCGCCCTGCGCCAATCCCGCCCGGCGACGAACGACCGGAAAGTTCACGATGAAGACGAGCAGAACGAATTGGTATCCGGTGCGGGATAGCGGCACGACATCCGCCCCGGTCGGAGTCGGCAGGCGCTGCCAAGCCACCGATGCACCGGTCGGCGGCTCGGGCGCGGCTCGGGTGGCCGACAAAGGGACATTCGACGACGGCATCCTGCATCGGGATTAGCCCGGAATGGACGAACTAACGGTTAACGTCGCACGACCGTTCGCCCCGCATGATTCCGGTTTGTGTGCTGGTTAATTCGGTGTTAACCATGCGAATGCGCTTCGGCGCAACTGGGAGAAAGAAAATGCAGGCGTTTTTCGCTCTGTTCCGTGACACTTACGGCGACGATCTTCGTCCCTTGTAAGCGGAACCGTCGTCTGGGCCGCAACGGCCTGGCCCGCGCGGCCCAGACGATTTTTGCTCCTGTTATTTGGGTGTCGGCAGCGCAGGCGTGCTGCCCGTGACGCAGGGATAGCGCTGCTTCAGCGCGACCACGACCACCGACGAGGCCTCGCCCGAACGATAGGCGGGATTGCGCGCGAGATATTCTAGGAACACGCGGCGCAGATCGCCCTGCGGCGGGCGGAGCGGCACGCAGAACTCCTTGAGATTCAGCCATGACTCATACGCTTTCACCGTGTCGTACGCGCCGGTGACATAGGCGAAGCAATAGGATGCCGTGGCCGGCGCGTTCGATTGGCAGCGCGTTTCGAGATCGCCGGCGCGCAGGAAGCCGATCGGCGAGTCGTCGCCGATCTGGACGGTTGCGGCGAGTAGCAGGGCGGACAGCAGCATCGGCGGAAACCTCGAACGATCGTCAGTGGACCATCGGGTACATCGCCTGCCGAAGCCGGGATAGGGCTGAACCGCAGTTGCGGAGGAACAGGCGGCGCGGTAGCGCCCTGTCCGTGGATTCTCCTGCTCCCGATTCCCGCCCGGCTGACGAGCCCTCGCTCGACTGGCTGCTTGCGCCGCGACCGCGCCGACGGCCGCATACCGGACGGATCGTCCTGCTGTTGCTGCTGGCGGTCGGTGCCGCGCTCGCGACATGGTGGTGGTGGCCCGAGTCGCGGAACGCCGCGCCGGCCGGCCAGACCGGCCTTGCCCGGCGGACCGCACAGTTGCTGCGCGCCCCGTTCGCCCCCGAAGCGCTCCGCCCGCTCGATCCGCGACAGGCGCAGCAGTGGAATGCCGCCATCCCCGCCGCCGATCCCGCGACGCCCGCCGCCACCGGTTTCGCGGGGACGACGGCGGCCGCGCTCGATCTCACCCGTTCGGTCGACTGCCTGACCGACGCGATCTATTACGAAGCCGGCAACGAGCCGACCGAGGGGCAGCGCGCGGTGGCGCAGGTGGTGCTGAACCGCGTTCGTCACCCGGCCTATCCCAACAGCGTCTGCGGCGTGGTCTATCAGGGCGCGGCGCGGCGATCGGGGTGCCAGTTCAGCTTCGTGTGCGACGGATCGCTCGCCCGGCCGCGCAGCCCCGCCGGCTGGGCGCGGGCACGGTTGGTCGCGGAGACGGCACTGGGCGGCTATGTCTATGGTCCGGTCGGCTGGGCGACGCATTATCACGCCGATTACGTCGTCCCCTATTGGGCGGCGTCACTGACCAAGGTCACGACGATCGGCGCGCACATCTTCTATCGCTGGCCCGGGGTGCAGGGGACACGGGCGGCGTTCACCGATCGCTATGCCGGGCACGAACCCGCGGTGGGCGGCGTGCCGGCCGCCGAACCGAGCGCGACGCCGACCGCCACCGCCGACGGCCCGCCCAAGGCAGTGACCGAGGCCGAGCGTCCGGTGATCTTCAGCAACGCCGCCGCCCCCGAAGCGCCGGCGCCGACCGACACCCCGTCGCCCGCCGCCGAACGCTGGGTGATCGGGCGGCCGTGAACCTTCGGGCTGTTTGAAAATGCGTCGAGACGCATTTTGCGGTGCCGGCCCGCTCCCCCTCGGGTCCCAGCAAAGTAATACTTTGCTGGGCTACCCTCACCCGTCCACCCATTCAGGATACGCTGTGGGTGGTCGGGAGGGGGAGCGGGCCGGCACCGCACAAGAAACTCACTTTCAGCGTTCGATGCGCATCGGCGGCACGTCGACCAGGCGATCGGTCGGGTAGCGCCAGCGGGTTTCACCATCGGGACCATCGCCGGCGGGATCAAAACCCAGTTTGGCATAATGATCGCGGACCAGCGCGTTGCGCGGGGTCGGGCGATAGACGCCGACCAGCCAGTCGATCCCCGCCGAGCGCGCCTGCCGACACAGTTCGGCCAGCACCGCACGTTCGACGCCACGACCGAGCACCCGACAGCTCATCAGCCAGCTATCGATTTCCCACGCATCGGGCGCGGCGGCGCGGACGATCACGACCGCGATCATGCCGGTGTCGCCGAACATATCGCGCAACCGCACCTGCAACGTCACCGCCGCGTCCTGTTCGAACGCGGCGATGGCGTTGGCGTCGTAGCGGCGGGTCGTCAGGTTGAACTGGTTGGACTTGGCGACCAGTTGCACGATGCGGTCGCGCCCGACCGCGTCGAACGCCGCGAAGCCGACCACCATGTCGAGCGAGGCGAGATAGGCGTCGAGCCCGTCCGACCCCGCTGCCAGCGCCGCGCGATCGGCATTCGCCCGGTAGGATGCGGCACGGCCACGATCCTCATCGGAGAAGCCGGTCGCCTCGAAATAGCCCGCCGCCGCGATCGTGCGGACATAGAGTGCAGGGTCGGCGGGCAGTTCGGGCACCGCCACCTCGGGCAGCAACCGGCGCACCAGCGCGCGTTCGACCGGATTGTCGTCGGCCAGCACGAACGATCCGAGCCCCAGCGACAGCGTGTCGGCGATGGCGCGGATGTTGGCGGCCTTGTCGGTCCAGTTCGCCTGGAACACCGCGATATGCTCCTCGCGCAGCAGCATGTCGGGGTGCGCGCGGAAGGCGGACCGGGCGATCGCATCGTCGTTCTTGGACGATACCGCCAGCACCACGCCGCGTTCATGCAGTTGCAGGGCGTAGCGCTGCATCGCGAGGAACGCCTCGCCGGTGGCGTCGCCCTGCCCCAGCCGGATACCGGCCAGCCCGTCGTCGCCGATCACCCCGCCCCACAGCGTATTGTCGAGATCGAGGACGAGGCAGCGCCGTGCCCGCCCCCGGATCGCGCCGAGCAGCCGCGCGACATGATCGGCGTAGATCGGCAGGCAGCGGGTGGCGAACGGCAGCTTCGCCAGATGCCATTCGTTCGGCGCATGCCATTCCGCCAGCCCGACCGTGGCGGCCAGCGCCGCCAAGTCGAGCAACTGGTCGCCGCTGCCCGCCAGCCGTTCGACCAGCCCGGCGTTGATGTCGTCGATCGTCCGCGACAGGCTGGTCGCGACGCGCCGGTCGTAGCTGCCGAACAGCGTTTCGGGTGGGGGCGCGATCGTCTGGACGATGCTCGGCGCGCCGCCATGGGCGAGCAGCGCGGCGCGGATCGCATCGATCTGGGCGAGCGCGGCGGTTGCCGCGCGCTCGCGTGCCGCAAGCGTCGGGGCGATCGGCAGGTCGCGGTGGTCTAGCGCGATCAGCACCGCGTCGCACCGTGCCCGGTTCAATGCCGAGCCGGGATCGAGCGCGTCCTGCATCGCCTGGCCATAATCGGCGCGGACGATCTCCAGCGCGAAGCCGTGCCGGGCGGCGGTGGCGACGAGCGCCGGTGCGATCAGGTCGAGCGTACCGGTGCCGACGATGCCGAGCCGGAACGGCAGCAGCGGATCGAGCGGGGTGCCGCCGACCCGCAGCGAATCGATCGTCCGCCCCAGCCGGTCGAGCTGGTTGGGCGACAGCGCATGGCTGGCGAGCGTGGCGATGTCCGCGCCCGGTGCCGCACCACCCCGAATCGCGGCGATCCGCGCCCGCACGTCGGCGGGCGGCGGCAACAGCCAGGCGAGGTCGAGATACAGGGCAGCCGTCATGGGGTCCGGTCAGGTAAAGTGCAGCGCGGCGGCGGTGGCGTTGAGCGCGAAGCCGAGCGCGACGCTCTTGATGAGTTCGCGCGCCGTCACCGGCAGGTTGGCGTTGATGATCGCCGCCGTGACCGAGGTGATGCCGGCGAACAACAGCACCGACCACCAGCGCGGGAACACCGGATCGACGCGGTAGGGCCATTCCGCGATCAACGGCAACAACACCATCAGGAAATGGCCGAAGCACGAAGCGATCCAGTGGACCACCATGCGCGGCACCGTCTCGCCCAACTGGGTATGCGGATTACCGGTCATCATCGCCCAGATCGTCACCGGTGTGCTGCATGTCCTCGATCAACGCTTCGACCAGATATTCGTAATAGATCGCCGATTCGGGACCGACGTCGATCCCGGTCGCCACGCCGCGCGCGGCGAGCTTGGTCCGGGCGGCGCGGATCTGCCACTCGGCCATTTCGCGCCACGTCGCGGCGTCACGCGCGGCGATCGCCTGTTGCGCCAGCGCGATCAGCATCACCAGTGCGCCGACGACCGCGATAGCGGCGGCGCCATAATAGCTGCCTTCATAGGCGGCACGCCGCAACAGGCCATAGATGACGGTCACGACCACCGTGACCAGCGCGAGCAGGCACACCAGATCGATCGCGCGGTTGAAACGCTGCGACCACAGACCTGTCGGTTCCTTGCCCAGCGCCCCGCCCCTCCTGCTGACTATGGGAAGACGCTTCCCTGCCATCCGATCCTAGAGCAGCACCGCAATACTGCCAAGTATCGCTTAGTCGCGCAGGATCTTGTGGACGGCGGGCCAGAGCACCGGAGCCAGTCTCTGTACGAACGGGACCGACAAATGGCTGTTGTCGTGATAGACGACGACGCCGTCGATCAGCACCGGACAGGTCGTGGCGGTGCAAAGGCGATCGGTAAGATCGAGGTAGCGGACCCCGGCGACCGGTGGCGCATCGTCGAGCGGACTGGGGGTCGAGAGATGCGACGCCCGGTCGAGCGCGCAGCGGGCGAAATCGGTCCGGTGGCGATCGATACACACGGGCACGCGGTAGGTTTCGGCGCGGGGATTGTCGCGGATCGCCAGCACCGGAATGCCGGCCGTACGCCATTCCCGCCATGCCGCGACGAAACCGGGCGGCAGTTCGTCGCCATGATTGCCGGGGCCGGGCCGGGTCGCGGTGGTGATGACGAGCGCGGGGCGCAGCGCGCGGACACGGGCGACCGCCGCCTTCGCCCACGCCCGGCAATTCGCCGCCGACGATCCGGTTCGGGCGAAGCCGTTATACTCGCCGTCGATCGGGCAGGCGCTTTTGGTGATCGACAGCAGGCGCAGGCCGTGGCGTTCGGCGATATGGCGCAGCGCCGGATAGAATTGGGTCGAATGCGATCCGCCGACCAGCGCGATCACCGGCGCGTCGGGCTTTCGCGAACCGACCGCGCAGACGACGACCCCGGCCGACTGCTCCTTGACGTCGCAGCCGTTGCCATAGGGTTCGGGCAGCAGATTGCCGATCGCGACCAGTTGCGCGTCGATCCCCGGCGGCAGGCGGCGATCGGCCCGCGACGGATCGGGCAGCGGACCATAAAGACGCGGCATCGCCAGATACCGCGCCTCGACACCGGCGAAATGACGCTGCCAGCCATAGGCATAGCCAAGGTTCGGCAGGGTCAGCGCACCGGCGGCGGCGAGCAGCAGGACCGGGCGAAGCGCTGGACGCCGGCGAGTGATCCAGCCGGCGTCTCCCATGCGGCGCATCGGGTCCTCGACAATCCGCTTGAGCGCCATCGCCAGCAGGATCGACAGCAGGATCACCACCCCGCCCTGCACGATGGTCAGTCGCGTCGTGCCGAGCACTTCCTGGGCATAGGTCAGGATCGGCCAGTGGCACAGATAGACGGTAAAGGAGATGGCGGCGGCACGTTGCAGGAGCGGCCGCGACAGCAGCGCCGCCGCACTCCCGCGCAACCCCGCATCGCCGCCCGCCAGCAGCAGCAGCGCCGCCCCGCCGACCGGCAGGAGCGCGGCGACGCCCGGAAACGCGGCACCGGCGGGGACGACCCATGCCGTCGAGACGATCGCGGCGAGGCCGGTCCAGCCCATGAGGCGGGCGACGGCCTCGCGTGGCTGCCAACGTTCGACCGCGACCGCCAGTATCGCGCCGACCGCGAACTGCCAGAAGCGCGCCGCCGGATTGAAGTAATGCGGTGCGGGGTTGCGCGCCAATATCCAGACGGCGAAGGCGAACGATGCCAGCCCGAGCACCCCAAAACAGGCGAGATGGACGCGACGGTCATAGCCCCCGCTCCGCCCGATCCGCGCGCAGGCAAGGATCAGCAACGGCAGGATCGCGAAGAACTGCATCTGCGTGGAGAGCGCCCAGAATTGCTGGAACGGGCTCGCCGGGGTGTCGCGCGCCAGATAGTCGGTGGATTCGCGCAACAGTTGCAGGTTTTCGAGCTGGATCACCGCCATCGTGCCGTTGAGCGCGAACGGCTTCCACAGCGTGATCGGCAACAGGAAGCTGCCCGCGACGAACGTCAGGAAGGCGACCGCCATCGCCGCAGGCAGGATGCGCAGCGCGACCCGCGCCCAGAAGCCGGGCGGGTCGACCGTACCGCGCTCCGCCCGACCGATCAGCGAACCGGTCATGAAGAAAGCGGAGACGACGAAGAACACATCGACCCCGCCGGTCACGCGGTCGAGCCAGATATGGCCGATAACGACCAGCGCCATGCCGATCGCGCGCAGCCCCTGAACGTCGGTGCGATACCGGGCGGGGGCCGCCCGGTCGCCGGTGGTCATGCCCGCGGCCTCACCGGCCGACGGCGGCGCATTGCACGCTCGCCAGTGGGGCGAGCGGCGCCGGGCGGCAGGGGGCGGGTTCGCCCCACATATAGCCCGACCCCTTGTAACCGATATAGACCCGCCCGAACACGTCGGGATCGGCACCGATCGCCGTCACCTGATCGAGACTGCCGACCGGGAAATCGACCAGCCGCTGCCAGCTCGCCGCATTGTCGACCGAGCGCCAGATACCGTAGGCTCCGCCGACCCGGCCCGACACGAAGATCGTCGGATAGGACGCCCCGGTCGCGGCCTTGCCGAACGCGACATCGTCGACGCGAGTGACGTTTGGCACCAGTGCCCAGCTTGCCCCGCCATCGATGCTGCGGCGAAGCGCGGTGTCGCCGCCCCCGGCATAACCGTTGGTAAAGAACAGGTGGCCGGCATTGCCCGGCACCGAGCGCAGCTTGGCGGCGGCGTTCCCGAACGGCGCGATCTCGCCCTGATATACCTGCTGCCATTCCGCCCCGGCGTCGCGGCTGCGCCAGAGGCCGGTCAGCCCCTGATTGGGCGCTTCGCCGCTGTGGTAGAGATAGAAGGTCCCCGACGTCGTCTTGTCGGCGGCCAGCGTCTTGCGCTGATACCATTGATGTTCGAACGATCCGGGATTGTCGCCCTCGGCGCCGGGCAGGCGGACCGCCTGCCAGCTACTGCCACGGTCCGTGGTGTAGAATGGCGTCCGGTTGAACGCGGGTGCCCAGACGATATTGTCGGGATCGCCCGACGATACCGCGATCGTGCCGAACGACATGCGCCACGGATCGTCGTCCTTCGTCCCCGGCGGCGTCGGCAGGCTGGCGAACATCGACCAGCGCTGTCCCCCGTCGCGGCTGTACCCCGCCATCACCGCCTTGCCGTCCTGCGAACAGCAGTTCATCCGCGTGTCCGACGCATTGGTGACGACGAACGACGGATCGGCCGGCGACCAGTCGAGCTGCTGCGCGGCGATCAGCGTGCGCTCGCCCGGCTGGAACGTCGTCGAATAGGCGTTGAGATCGGGCTTGATATGGATGCCGAAGTCCCAGCCGGCGAACAGCGGCGCATGGCCCGGCGTCTGGACGATGTCGTTGGCGACGATCTCCTCGATTCCGCGCGACTGGCTGACCCAGTCGGCCGAGACGCTGTCGGGCGTCACGTCGGCATGGAACACGCCCATGCCGCCCGCGACCCACAGCCGGTTGGGCACGACGGGATCGAAGCGGATGTCGGCGGTCGGGAAATAGGCCTGATCGGCGAGCCGCAGCCACGGCGGATCGCCCGGCCCTGCACTGGCGGTGTGCGACAGCGTGCGCCACGTCCGCCCGCCATCGGTCGATTGATGGCCGCCGCCGCCCGAATCGAACACCACGACCTGATCGGCATTGGGATTGGCGGCGATTGCGCCATAGCGTTTGGTCGGCAGGCCCGCTTCGCTGGTCAGATTGTGCCATTGCCCGTCGCGCAGTGACCAGAGCGTCTGCGTCTCCTCGTCCGCGCCGAAGAACACGCCCTTGCGATCGAACGTGCCGTGCTTGAGGGTGAGCGGCGCGGCCCCGGCGGCGGCGAGCGCACGGAAGCTGGCGCCGCGATCGGCCGAGACGAACATGCCCCGCCCGGCGGCCATCGCGAACACGCGCCCGTTTGCGCCGGGTTCGAACCAGAGCATCGTGCCGGGGGCCTGAAGCCCCGGACCGGGCTTGCGATCGGCGCTGACCGGCACCGATCCGACCCGGCTCCAGCTTGCCCCGGCATTGGCCGAACGCCACAGGCCGCTTTGTGGGGTGCCGAGCAGCACCACATCGGGATTCGCCGGATCGACCGCCATGAACGGGCCGTGCAGGCGGAATTCGCTGTTCGCGTCCCATGGCAGCGGGAATGGGCCGCCGGCACCGGTCAGGATGAAATGCGCGCCGCGATCGTCGCTGCGATACACCTTGCCGTCGACCGCCATATAGATGCGCTGCGACCGCGATGGCGCGACCGCCAGCGCATAGACGCCGGTCGCGATCCCGTCCTGCACGCGGTCGGCAGCGGGCATCGTCGCGGCGGTGACGAGCTGTTGCCAGCGATCCGCTTTTTTATCCCAGATATACGCGCCATAGACGTCCGAGCGCGCGACGAACGTCTCGCCCTTCGGATCAAGCGACAGACCGGTGACGAAGCCGCCGCCACCGATCGCGACCGCTTTCCACTGATACGCCTCGTTCGCCACCGGCCGTCCCGCCTGCGACAGCGCGGGCGGGGTCGGCGCGGCTTCGGCCGGACGGGTCAGCCACCACCATGCGCCGGCGGCGAGCGCCACGAGCAGCAGGGCGCCCAGCACCACCCATGGCCAGCGTTTGCGCTTGGGCTTGACGAACTGGTCGTAGCGGATCGCACTTCGGTCCCGTCGCTGCATCGCATCCCCCGACCCGGCGGGCCTGCGGCGCGGGGTCGTCCGTTCGTCAGTCATGAGTCTTGAGCGCCAGATGATAGAGGGCAATCGGACTGGTCACAAGATAACGCCGCCCCAGCCGCCATGGATCGCGCGCCGCGCGGTAGATCCATTCGAGCCCGACCGCCTGCATCCATGCCGGCGCGCGCGATACGCCGCCGCCGTAATGGTCGAACAGCCCGCCACAGGTGCGGACCCATGCGACGCCGGGCAGCCGGTCGCGCATCTCGACTGCGATCCGTTCCTGTAACGGGCTGCCCATCGCAAGCCACAGCACGTCGGTCCGCGCCGCGACGATGCGATCGCAGATCGCCTCCAGCCGGTCAGGCGGGAAATAACCCGATCGCGTGCCCACGATCTGGAGCGCCGGAAAGCGGCTGCGCAGATGCTCCGCCGCGCGCGCCGCGACCCCCGGCCGCGCGCCGAGGAAATAAAAGCGTATCCCCTGTTCGGCCGCCGCCTGCGCCGCATCGAGCAGGAAATCGGTCGTCGCGGTCCGCTCGGTCAGCGGATGGCGGCAGCGCAGCCGGCTGGCGAACACCAGCGGCATGCCGTCGGCATCGATGATGTCTGCGGCGTCGAGTGATCGACGGAACGCGGGGTCGAGGTGATAGGCCGCCACGACGCTGCCGTTGGCCGACGTGACGATACGCGGCCGCTCGAGCGTTCCGGCGCGGGCGGCCGCGACATCGGCACTCATCCGCGCGGCGAGTTCGGGCCGGGTCAGCCGGGCGATCGGCAGGCCGCCGATCGTCAGCGTATCCGGCCTGCCGGAACCCGAAGCCGCCTCAGCCATCGTTGCCGCCCCCGCCCGCTGTCCGTCCGTACCGCTTTGTCATGCCCCTTGTCCGTCGGCAAGACCGTGGCCGGGGACGAGCAGCGCTTCATAGGCATCGATCATCGCCCGGTTGGATGCGGCATGGCCGAGCGTACTGGCTTTGGCGGCAAGATCGGCACGGAGCACCGGATCGTCCAGCACCCGGGTGATCGCGGCGGCGAGCGCTGTGGAATCGTCCAGCGGGACGATCACGCCACAGCGCGTGCCGGCGGCATCGGTAATCCCCTCGACCTGCACCGGAATGTCCGACACGATCAGCGGCAGGCCGAACCGGGCGGCTTCGATCAGCGCGAGGCTATGGCCTTCGAACAGGCTGACCTGCACGAACAGGTCGGCGGCGGCGGCATGGACCAGCGCTTCGCCGCGCGTCACTTGCCCTGTGAAATGGACGCGGTCGGCGACCCCCTCGCGATCGGCCAGCGCGCGGAGCATCGCTTCGTCCTCGCCGCCGCCGACGATCGTCAGCGTCGCCTGTCCGACCAGCGCCATCGCGCGAAGGAGCAGCGGATAATTCTTCTGCGCGGTCAGCCGGCCGACCGCGACGACATGATGTCCGTCACCACCGGTGCGCGGGGCGGCGTCGATCGCGCGTTCGACACCCACGGGCAGCGCGTTGTGGATCGTCCGCCGTTTGGCGCGGTGCCACCCCGGTTTCCCGGCGAGCGACGCCCCGACCGCGTCGGAAACGCTGATGACCGAAGCGACACAGGGCAGGCAACCGGTCCAGTCGTCGATCCGGTCGATCCCGGCGTGATCGGTATCGGTCGGCGAATGGTGCGACGGATAGACCCGTGTCGACACCCGCGCCAACGTCACCGCGACCGGCATCAGCACATTGGCGAGCGGCATCGCCGTCACCACCGCCGCCGGACGCTGTCGCCGCAGCCAGCCGACCAGTGCGAACAACAACCGGGGCAGATCGCGACCGCCCGCCGGACGCCATGGCACGACATGCTCCCATGGCCGGGTCCCGTCATCGGGCGCTTCGAGGCATGATTCGGCGGGATAGAGCGCGAAGCAGCCGACATCGTGGCCCCGCGCCGCCAGCCCTTGGCTGACATCGTTCCACAATTCGCGCAGACCACCGGCCGCCGAATGGGTCGTCGCGAACCAGATCCCGCCGGTCATCGTGCCGCCCCCGCCAGCAACGGCGCGACCGCCGCCGCCACCCGCACCGATGCCTGTTCCGCGCCGCGACGATTGAGGTGCGCCGCGCTCTGGTACAGCGTCGGATCGCGCGACAGGTCGCGGAAGGCGAATACCGGGCCGATCGCGCGATAGGCGCGGTCCTCGCCGGGCGACTGGACCGGGCCATAAAGCGGCAGCTTGAGGAACGCGACGCGGACGCCCTTTGCGCGTGCATCGGCGGCGATCGTCGCGACATAGTGGCGGTCGACCGCCAGCCGCCGGTCGTCAGGCAGCCAGCGGGTCCAGCGCAGCCCCGCCACCTGCCGCGCGACCGCCGCGCGGCTCATCGCCGCCAACTCAGGCGCGGGGCGGTGGAGATCGCCGTTGATCGATTCGCCACCCGGCACGCGGTAGCCGAGTGTGCGGTCGAGCCCCGCCCCGGCATAGGCGGCGGAATCGAACCGGCGGGTGATGCCGAACGCCGCCGGCCAGACCTGCTGCGCAACGTTGGTCAGGTTGCGGTACGGCAGCGCCAGCAGGTTCGGCAGATAGCTGCCGTTCACCAGCGCCGGCGCGGCCAGCAGGTCGCGGGCGCTGGCGGTTTCGCGGAACATCGGGTGCGAATTGACGATGTCGCCGTCATCGGTCAGCAGGATCAGCCGCACTTCCGGATGATGCTCGAGCAGCAGCCGCACCGTTGTGGCGGTAAAGTCGCGGCCGGGCATCACCAGCGACAGATTGGCGACCGGCACCGACCGGCCGAGGCGGCGCGACAGGTCGGCCGAGAGAATGGCGGGACTGATCCCCGATTCCAGCCGTGACGATCCGATCACCGCGACCTCGATCGGCGTGCGGTCGAAGACGATGCGTTCGTAGATCCAACGCGCATGGAACATCTGCGTGCCCGATGCCGCCTGCCACGCAAGATAGCGATCGAACGGCAGCGCCAGCGTCGCGCCCAGCGCGAGGACGATCGTCGCGGCCATCACCGCCAATATGCGCAACACCCGGCGCGGGGCGATCGGTTCGGGGGCGGCGTCGGTGGTCATCGCGGGATCAATAGCCGAAATACACGAAGCTGCCCGATCCGCGCGCGATCAACGCCAGCGCAGGGAACAGCATAATGGCGGTAACGATCGCCCAGCCGGCGGTCGGCGCCCACGTCAGGCGGATCGCCGGCACCGACACCCCGCGCCAGCCGCGCCAGTCGAGCACGGGCTCGAACCGGTCGAGCCACTGCATCGAATTGGGCAGCATCCAGCAGATCGCGAGCGCCAGCGCGATGAGGGCGGCGAACGCACTCCACCCGGCGGCGGGGAGTAGCGGCAGGTTGGCCGTGCCCGATCCGGCACCGATCATCGACTGCCACAGATGCCGCGCGGTCGTCATGTCGGCGGCGCGGAACGGCACCAGCGCGACGAGCACCGCCAACAGCGTCAATTGATTGCCGAGCAGGCCGTGCCACCACCGCGTTACCCGCCCCTTGCGGCGCTTGCGCCAAGCGAAGCGCCAGCTTTCCGCCACGACCATGTAGCTGGCATGGAGCAGGCCGAACACGATGAACGTCCAGTTCCCGCCGTGCCACGCCCCGATCACGAACATTGAACAGAAGGTCGGCAGCAATACGCCCCACGCCTGCATCGCCTGGCGCCCCATGCGGCGGGTCGCGGCGAAACGGGTGAGCGGCAGCGCCAGCGGCTGGAAGATATAGTCGCCGACGAACCGGCCCAGACTCATGTGCCACCGCCGCCACCAGTCGATGATACTGGTCACGCGCAGTGGCGAATGGAAATTGGCGGGCAGCCGCACCCCCATCATCCGCGCGGCACCGATCGCCATGTCGCTATAGCCCGAAAAGTCGAAGTAGAGCTGCATCAGATAGCCGAGCGTCATGCCCCATGCCACAGCAGCCCCCGTCGTCTCGCCGCTCGCCGCACCGGCGAACAGCGGATCGACCCACAAGGCCAGCGTGTCGGCGATCACGACCTTCTTGAACAGCCCGATCGACAGCAGGACAAGCCCGACGAGCAGATCGGCGGGAACCCGTGCCCGATCGGCGGGTGCTTCCAGTTGCGGCGCGAACTCACGGAAATAGGTGATCGGGCCGGAGACGATCGTCGGGAAGAACAGGATCGAGGCGGCATAGGACAGCGGCTTCGCCGGTCCGGTGCGCTCGCGCGCGGTATCGACGAGGAACGCGACCTGTTGAAAGGTGAAGAAGGAAATACCGAGCGGCAGGGCGATCGTGACGAGAAAGGCATTGCCGCCGACGATCGCCGGCAGATTACTGCCGAGGAAGGCGCCATATTTGACGCCGAACAGCACGGCGACATTGGCGACCACTCCGAACGTCACCCAGCGATGCCGCGTGGCCCCGGTACTGCGGACGATCGCCCGCGACAACAGCCAGTTGCCAACGACCGATCCGAGCAGGACCGGCAGCGCCCAAGCCGCCGCCAGCGTATAGAAAGCGAGCGTCGCGACGATCAGCACCGGCGCGCGCGCGCGCACCCCGAATGCCGCGACCGCCAGCCAGTGACAAAGCACCACCAGCGGCAGGAACAGCAGCAGATAGCCGTCGGAATTGAACGCCACGCCGCCCCCGCCGCGTGCGGTCAGGCGGTGGGGGTCAGCAGATCGACCAGATCGCCGACCCGCGCCATCGACTGCCACTGGGCGATCGTCAGCCGCGTGCCGAACGCCTGCTCCACCGCGACCATGAAGCGGATGTTGCTGAGGCTGTCCCATCCGCCCACGTCGCGCGCGGTCAGATCCTCGCGATAGACGAGGTCGTCATCGTCGAACGTGTCGATCAATACGTCGGTCAGTCGCTCGATTACCTGGTCGCGGGTCATGCCGTCTCCCCTTGTCGCAAATCGCCGGCCGGTCAAGGAAGCGCGTCGGGCGCGATTGTCCGCGCCGGAATCGCCTGATCGGGCGGCAGGCGGCGGCGCACGATGCCTTGCAGCAACCCGATGGCGATGACATTCCACGTCGCCAGCGAATACAGCCCGTGGCGCCCCCCCCCGCGCCGCCACGACAGGAACAGCGCCGGCAGCAGCAGCACGATCCCGGTGGCGACGAATTTGCCGGAGAACAGCAGCGCCACCAGTACCAGCCACCAGACCACGACGACGGCGGCATGGCGCAGATTGCTGAAGCCGAGCAGCACTGCCCGCCGGTGCGGACCGACCAGCGCCGCGCGCAGCACCTCGCCCGCCCCGCCGGCATAGCCGCTGCGAATCCGCCGCCACAGCAGGCGATAGCCGCCGGTCGCATGGCCATGATGGTCGACTGCATGCACGCCAAGCCGGGCGAGCTTCCACGCTGCGGCGCGCAGCCGCGCACCCAGTTCATATTCCTCGAAGGCGTGCAGGTTGCGGTCGGCGAACCAGCCGACGCTGCGCACCGCCGCACTCCGGTACAGCCCGCCGCAGTCGAGCCGGTCGACGTCGCCGCTGATCGCGCTGCCCTTTTCACGGTCGTTGCGCTGGCGAATCTGGAATTCGATGCTGCTGGTTTCGGCCTCGCGGACGATGCCGCCGACGGCGGCATGGCCGGGATTGGCTTCGAGAAACGCGATACCGGCAGCTACGAACGCGGGGTCGAGCACCATGTCACCGTCGAGCAGGTAGAAATACCGCCCGCGCGCCGCCTGAAAGGCCAGTTGCGCGCCGGTCCCGCACGATCGCTGTGCCGGATCGGCGAGTTGCACGATCCGCACCGCCGGATAGCGCCGGGCGATGGCGATCGTCGCGTCGGTCGATCCGCTGTCGGCAAGCACGACCTCGCCACCGACCAGTGCCACCGCCGCCAGCGCGCTTTCGAGCGAGGCGGCGATATGGCGTTCTTCGTTCAGCGCCTTGATGCCGATGGTCAGCGGCGCGGTATCGGCCTCCCGGTCCTCGATCGCGACCGGCGAATGCGAACCTTCCAGCGGCGGCATCAGGCGAGCTTCGCCCCGCCCCGCCGACGCCGGCGCATCGTGCGCAGCACGTCGTCGCCGACATCGCGTTTGGTCCGGCGCTGATCGACATCGGGCGTCGCATATTGCGCGAAGGCGACCGCGAACATCATCAGCACCCCGACCAGCGCGTCACGCTCGAAGATGCTGCTCTCGGTGACGTTGTGCCCCAGACAGAACAGCATCAGCGCGGTCAGCAACGCGCCCCGCGCCGCAGTGATTCGGGTGCTCGACAACAACCGCCACACCGGCCAGACGATCATCGCGAACACGATCAGGCACAGGCCGGGCACGCCGACCGTCACGAGCAGATCGAGATAACCGTTGTGCCCGACCGACACGAGCGTCGGAAACCCAACGGCATAGCGATACACCGGGCTGTTGCCGCCGATGTTCCAGAACGATCCGAACCCGGCACCCGTGACCAGATTGTCCCCGGCATAGCGGGCCAGCACCGCCCAGATCTGCCCCCGCCCGGTAAAGGCCCGCGGTTCGAGATAGTTGAGCTCCAGCACGTCGCGATAGGCGCTCGTCATCACCCAGATCGTAGCACCGACGATCATGGTGATCGGGACGAGATAGTTGCGCAGCCGACGGGTCAGCGTCTGGAACATCCATCCGGTCAGGATCGCCATGGCGACCATGCCGGCCGACGTCTTCGACTGGGTCCTGAACAGGAAATAGCCGGCGGCGACGATCACGACGATGCGCAATATCGCCGGAATCCGTTTGGCGTCGAACAGGAACAGCAGGATCAGGATCGCCGATGCCGCACCGGCAAAGTTCTTGTGCGCCATGATGCCGCGCCAGTTTCCGACCAGCGCGGTTAACGTGTTGGCATCCGTTTGCAAGTGGACGCCGACTACTGGATCATTGAACACGACGAAATAATTGACAACCAGGGCGACGACGAGTGCGCCGCGCAAAATATCCATCATCACGCGATCGCCACCGAACTTCACCAAGACGAACACCGTCCAGATCGCGATCGTGGTCAGCAACAGGCGCCGGAAACCGATGTCGGGATCGATCGCCCAGAAAAGGCTGAGATAGCACCACCCGAGCGCGAGCAGGATCGGCCAGGGAATGGCGATGATGCCGAGGCCCTGTTCCAGCGGCCGGACCGCCCACAGCGCCATGCCCAGAATGACGAGGTAGCTGGTCTGACGATAGATACTGCCGGCACCGGTCAGGCTGGCCTCGTTCAACGTCATGAGCGGCGCCAAGACCACCATGACGAGGAAGGCGACGGCCGCGACGCGCAGCATCTGGTCGCGCAGGTCGACATAGCCCCCGGTCACGGTTTCACGCCGTGCCCCGACCTGCAATTGCTCGAACAAGCGGCTGCTCGCGCCCGACGGCTCCATGACGATCTTCACTCCACGTCGGCATTGGTTGTTCGGGAAACGTCGGCGCGTCGTTCGACGAATCAGCAATTGGTTCCGACGCGACCCAATTTTGTCTAGCGCTTCACGGCACGCTCGGCAAATTCGGCGAGCAGCGCCGCATACTGCGCCAGAACCGAGTCCCATGTGAAGTCCGCCTGCCAACGCGCCCTTGCCGCCGATCGCATCGCCGATCGCTGCGCAGGGGCCGCGATCAACGCCTCGATCGCAGCATCGCATTCCTCCGCGGTCGCAAAGAAGCGTCCGGCGTCGCCACACACCCAGCGGTTGAAGCGATTGTCGTGCGCGATCACCGCATTGCCCGCCCCCAGCGCCTCGACGAGCGACGGGTTGGTTCCGCCGACCCGGTGTCCGTGGAGATAGGCGAAACAATGGAACCGCAACGCCCGCAGGATCGCCTTGTCATAGATTGCACCGGCGAACACGACCTCGCTGCCGGCGGCATCGAGCACGGCGGCCTGATAGGCATTGCTGCGGCAATAGGTGCCGAGCAGGATCAGCCGATACCCGCGCGGCCGGGCCGAGAAACCGCGCACGATCTCCAGTACCGAATTTTCGGGCTCGGGCCGGGCGATCAGCGTGAAATAGCGATCGGGCTCGACATCGAAGGGCGCGAGAAGGGCGGGATCGGCCGTCTCGATCGATTCGGCGCCATAGGGGATCGTGGTGATCCGCCGCCGCGACGTATGACGGGCGAGATGGTCGGCGATCGCGGGATGATCGGCGATCAACCGGGTCGCCGCCATCGCCGCCAGTCGCTCGTTGATCCAGAGATAGATCCGGTGCGCCCACCGGTATTTGGCGCGCTTCCATTCGAGCCCGTCCATGTTGACGAGGTTCCTGCGGCGGAAGGCGGCAGTCTTGAAACACAGGAAGCCGGTATTGTAGCCGAGCGTCAGTAGCACGCCCGGTCGGCGCAGCGCGTCCGCCGTCGCCTTGATGTCGAACTCGACCGTGCCGATCGGGCCTTTCGCCGTCACCGGGATATGCACGCGCCGGATACCGTTCCACTCGTCTTCGAACCGCGTGTCGCGCTCGCTGCCCTGACAATAGACCAGTACGTCCCAGCCGATGCCGACCAGATACGGCGCCAGGACTTCGACGAATGTTTCGAAGCCGCCATGGGCCGCAGGAATCCCCCGTACGCCCAGCACCACGAGCTGCCGCATCTGTCCCCGTTTCGACTCCCGCACGGTGCACCCACCGCCACGATCGCTCCAGCGGAAGGGATAAGATGTACGATCCGACAAGGCCATGACTATTTTGATCGCGAAATGGAGACGATAATCGAGCTATAATGGGTGCGTTGCGCCGGTCCGCCTCGACGGGCAAGGATTGCCACCACGTCGACCATCGGCGAGAAGCATGGCCATGCTCTGCATATCCTGTTTCATCGTCGCACTTTTTCTCGCGCTGTGCGCCGTTCCGGCAACGGCCGCGCCGCAATGCACTGCGGGGACGATCGTCTCGGTCGCGACGGGTACGACCGGACGGACGACGGCGATGCACCGGCCATTATCGGCAGTCCCGAACCGCCCGCTTCCGCTCGTCCTGCTCCTGCACGGCAGCGGCGGTACCGGCGCGGCGCTTTTGCGCAACTCCCGGCTGGGCGATAGCGCCGATCGCCATGGCTTCCTCGTCGTCGCGCCCGACGCCGGGATCGTGCATGAACAGGGCTATGTCTGGAACATTCCCGGCGTGCCGACCGTCGCGGGAACGGTGCCCGGACCCGATGCTCCCGATGACGTGGCGTTCCTCGGCGCGATGATCGACCGGCTAGTCCGTGCCGGCTGCGTCGATCGCGCGCGGGTCTATGTGACCGGCCTGTCGGGCGGCGGGCGGATGACGTCGTGGCTCGGCTGCGTCGCCGCCGGTCGGTTCGCGGCGATCGCCCCGGTCGTGGGCCTGCGCGCCGGCAATCCGCTGGCAAGCGATCCTCGCCGGCCCGATCCCGCGACCTGCCATCCTGCCCGCCCCGTCCCGGTGATCGCCTTTGCCGGCGATGCCGATACGACCAACCCGATCGCCGGCGGCGGCGCATCCTACTGGTCCTATTCGATGCACGCCGCCGAGCAGCGCTGGGCGACGATCAACGGCTGTACCGCGCCGCCCACCACCCGCCGGGTCGCCGCGACCGTGTATGAGGAGCGCTACACCGGCTGTCGCGGTGGGGCGGACGTCGTCGGGCGGATCACCGTCGGTGGTGGCCATCGCTGGGTCGTCGACAATGACGCGCTGTGGACGTTCCTGTCGGCGCACCGGCGCTAACCCTTTCCTTGGGACGGCGATTGGGGCAAGCGCTCCAGCCATGACCAGCCGTGCCCTGTTCCCGACCACGCTCTATGAAGCCGCTATCGACGACGCCGGGCTGATCGAGGAGCTCGACGCCTCGGTCCGCGCGCTGGCACAGGAGGATCGCGCCGGGCACGGTTGGTCGAAGGAACATGGCTATCGCGGCTATACCTCCTATGCCTCGCTCAACGACCTGCCGCTGCGCGATCCCGTATTCGCCGACCTGAAGCGCATGCTCGACAAACATGCCGCCAGGTTCGCCGCCGAGTGCGGCATGGAACTGGCCGGGCGAAAGCTCAAGCTCGACAGCCTGTGGGTCAACCTGCTCAAACCCGGTGGCGGTCATTCGGGGCATGTGCATCCGCACAGTGTCGTGTCGGGCACCTTCTATGTCGCGGTGCCCGAGGGTGCCGGCGGCATCCGGTTCGAGGACCCGCGTCTCGGCCTGTTGATGGCCGCCCCGACCCGGCCGGGCACGTTCGAGACGGTACGACCGCACCCAGGCACGCTGCTGCTGTGGGAAAGCTGGCTGCGCCACGAGGTCCTGCCGCATGCCGGCAAGGGCGAGCGGATCAGCGTAAGCTTCAACTATCGCTGGTAGCAAAACGGAGGATCACCCGCTAAAGGCACGGGCTTTCCATCATCACCGGGATTGCGCCAAGTGGGTTTTCGCTGCGGTATCGTCGGCCTGCCGAATGTCGGCAAGTCCACCCTGTTCAACGCGCTGACGCAGACGCAGGCGGCGCAGGCCGCCAACTACCCGTTCTGCACGATCGAACCGAATGTCGGCAACGTCGCGGTGCCCGATCCGCGGCTCGACACGCTGGCGGGAATCGCCGGATCGGCGAAGATCATCGAGACGCAACTCGCCTTCGTCGACATCGCCGGACTGGTCCGCGGCGCGTCGAAGGGCGAGGGGCTGGGCAACCAGTTCCTCGGCAACATCCGCGAGGTCGACGCGATCGTCCACGTCCTGCGCTGTTTCGAGAATGACGACATCCAGCATGTCGACGACCGGGTCGATCCGATCGCCGACGCCGATACCGTCGATACCGAGCTGATGCTGAGCGACCTCGAAAGCCTCGAGAAGCGCGTTCCCAATCTGGCCAAGAAGGGCCAGCAGGGCGACAAGGAAGCCAAGATCGCCGCCGCCGTGCTCGGTCGCGCGCTCGATCTGCTCCGCGAAGGCAAGCCCGCGCGGCTGACCGACGTGAAGGACGAGGAGGAGCAGCGGCTGTTCGATCAGGCGCAACTCCTGACCGCCAAGCCCGTTCTCTACGTCTGCAACGTGAACGAGGAGGATGCCGCCGAGGGCAACGACCTGTCGGCCAAGGTGTTCGCCAAGGCGAAGGCCGAAGGTGCCGAGGCGGTCGTGGTTTCGGCGGCGATCGAGGCGGAGATCGCGACGATGGAGCCGGCCGACCGTGCCGAATTCCTGTCCGATCTGGGTCTGGCCGAAACCGGCCTCGCCCGGGTGATCCGCGCCGGCTATTCGCTGCTCCATCTGCTGACCTTCTTCACGGTGGGGCCGAAGGAAGCCCGGGCGTGGACGATTCCGGTCGGGGCCAAGGCACCGCAGGCGGCGGGCGCGATCCACAGCGACTTCGAGCGCGGCTTCATCCGCGCCGAGACGATCGCCTATCCCGATTACGTCGCGCACAAGGGCGAGAGCGGCGCGCGCGATTCAGGCAAGCTGCGCGCCGAGGGCAAGGAATATGTCGTGCAGGACGGCGACGTGCTGCTGTTCCGCTTCAACGTCTGACCCCCGGCGCATCACGCCATATTGCTGTCATGGGCCGGGAGTAGCGGGGCGGCTTCGCCTCCTGTTCCGGTGAGTTGTGTCATGCGTATCCCTGCCCTGTTCCTCGGTCTGGCGGCGCTTGCCGGTTGTGCCGCCACGCCGCGCCCGGCAGCGCGGGCCGCCCCCGAGCGGCGGGAACCGGTCACGATCCTGATCGGGGTCGACGGCGCGCGGCAGGACTATCTGTCCGCCGGGCTCACCCCCAACCTCGCGCGGCTGGCGGCGGCGGGCGTGTCGGCGGCGATGCAGCCGTCGTTCCCGACCAAGACCTTTCCCAATTTCTGGACGATGGCGACCGGGGTCCGGCCCGACCGCAGCGGGATCGTCGGCAACACCATGGAGGATGCCGCCCGGCCGGGCGAGCGCTTCACCATGGCGACCGACGATCCGTTCTGGTGGAACGCCGCCAAGCCGATCTGGATCGCCGCCGAAGAAGCCGGCATCCGCAGCGCCACGATGTTCTGGCCGGGCAGCACGATCGGCTGGGGCGGCAGCGGCAAGGCCGACCACGGCGTCTATGCCGGCGGAAGCTACCCATCGGACTGGCAGGCGTTCGCCAGCGCCATTCCCGCACCCAAGCGGGTCGATGCGGTGGTCGACTGGCTGCGACGTCCCGCCGCCACCCGGCCGCGCTTCGTGACGCTGTATTTCGACGATGTCGACATTGCCGGGCACGACAATGGCCCCGATGCGCCGGCGACGCGGGCGGCGATGCACATGGTCGACAGCGAGATCGGGCGGTTGCAGCGCGAGCTGGCGGAACTGGGTCAGCCGGTCAATCTGATCGTCGTCGCCGACCATGGCATGGCGGCGACCCCGGCGGGGCAGTTCATCGCGCTCGACACCATCGCCCCGGCGGACAGCTTCCGCACGATCGAAACCGGCCCCTATGCCTCGATCGAGCCGCAGCCGGGCAGGCAAGCGGTGCTGGCCGCCGCGCTGTCTAGGCCGGTGCCGCATATGCGGTGCTGGCCCAAGGCGGCGATCCCGGCGCGGTTGCGCTATGGCACCCATCCGCGCGTGCCGGCGTGGCTGTGCCTTGCCGAACCCGGCTGGATCGTGCTGGCGACCCGGCCCGTGAAGGATACGGACAAGGGCGCGCATGGCTATGACGACGCCGCGCCGGAGATGCAGGCGCTGTTCGTCGCCGGGGGACCGGCGTTTCGCGCCGCCGGGCGGTTGCCGGCGTTCCGCAACACCGCGATCCACCCGCTGCTGCGCAGGGTACTGGGGATGGCGGCCGACCCAAGCCTCGACGGCGATGCGGCGGTGTTCGCCCCTGCCCTCAAATAGCGGTTGCGGCGGGGCGGGTTCGGGCGGACACTCCGGCGATGCGCTATTTCGAGGATATGCAGGTCGGCGAGACCGCCCGGTTCGGCAGCTATGCGGTGACGCGCGAGGAGGTGCTCGACTTCGCCCGGCGCTATGATCCACAACCGTTCCACCTGTCCGACGAGGCCGCCGCCGCAACCCATTTCGGGCGGCTGTCGGCCAGCGGGTGGCATAGCTGTTCGATGAGCATGGCGATGCTGGTCGAGGAACTGGAACGCAACCCGATCGCGAGCCAAGGCGCGGCGGGGATCGACGAGCTGCGCTGGCGGCGGCCGGTCTATCCCGGCGACACCCTCACCTGCGAAACCGAGGTGCTGGAAAAGGAAACGACGCCCAAGCGCAGCGACATGGGGCGGGTGCGCAGCCGGATGCACGTGCGCAACCAGCAGGGCGAGGTCGTGCTGACCTTCGTCTCGCTCCTGCTGGTCGCTACCCGACCCGTCTAGTCGCGGTTGGGCCGGCCGCCGCCGCCACGATTGCCACGCCCGCCGCCGTCTGGACCGCGCCGGCCACCCCAGCTTTGCGCACCGGGGGTGGCACCTTCGGGACGTTGCCAGCCGCCGCGACCCGCGCCGGGGGTGGCACCGTCGGGACGACGCCAGCCGCCACGACCCGCGCCCGGCGTCGCGCCGTCCGGGCGACGCCATGTGCCACGATCGGCTCCGGGTGCGCCGCGATCGGGCCGTTGCCAGCCGGGACGCTGGCCGGGATAGGGCGACTGGCTGCTGCCGCGCGGCACGTTCTGGAACCCGGGACGGCGATCGAAGCCGGGGCGGCCGTAATCGCCGCGCGGCCGGTCCCAGCTATCCCAGCGCGGACGATCGAACCGGTCGCCACGCCATGCGCCGCGCCTGCCGCTCCAATAGTCGCGCTGGCGATCGTTCCAACGGAACGGGCGACGGTAGCGGTCGTAGACGTAATAACCCGTGCCCGGATAATAATAGTCGCCGTACCAGCCCCAATAGGGATCGCCGAACGCGCCGCCCCCGCCGAAGCCCGGACCGCCGAGGCCGTCGTAATAGCCATAGCCGCCATTGCCGTATCCCCCGGCGCCATAGCCGACCGACACGCCACCATAGCCGTAATCATCGTAGACGCAGGCCGAAACGCCGACACCTGCCGCGATCGCCAAGGCGATCATGCGAAGCCGCTGGATCATGCGAAAGCTCCCGAACCGCGGGGCAATGCGCCCGCGAATGATGGTTAAGAACGAAGCCGGTGCCGACACGGTTCCAGCGGTGCCGGGGCGGCGAAAGTTTACAAAGGTTATACGTAACAGTGGTGGATTCGGGGTGAATAGCGTCTGAATACAGAGGGTCGTTTGGCGGCATGTGCTGCGGAAGTTTACACTTGGACGGCGGTAAGTTTACACTTGGGCAGGATCGGATTTACACTTTTCCACGGTGAAATTTACGCTTCGGCGGTTGGTGCGTTTCGGACGCTTGGTGGCAGTCGCGTCGGACATGACCGGAGACTGGCATGGAAGCTGGGTTGTAGGACAGCGACTCGTTCGGGTGGCGTTGGTTCACGCGAAGGTGTGGAGACGCGAAGGAAGAAGAGGATGGTCGCGCAGAGGCGCGGAGGCGCAGGGGGGTTGCGCCGGTGGCGCTTCCTTTGCGTCCGGGAGACGTTGGTGTCCGGGGCTGCGAGGACGAAGGCCGCTGACGCGGCAGGGCAGCAGCCACGACCCAACCCCTCAGCGCCTCAGCGCCTCAGCGCCTCTGCGCGACCATTCCTTCTTCCTGCTTTGCGCCTTCGCGCGAACTACAGCCCAATGGCCTCACGCGAGGGTTATGATCGCTCTGGGGCTGATATGCCGTTGAAACGGCTCGGGCGGTCAGTGCCCCGGAAAGCCGACCAGCGCCGAAACGGCGATGCCATCCGCCCGGAGCGCGTCGGCGCCGCCCAGATCGGGCAGGTCGATCGCGAACGCGGCCTGTTCAACGGTCGCGCCAGCCTTGCGTAGCAGGCGGACGGCGGCGCGGGCGGTGCCGCCGGTGGCAATCAGATCGTCGACCAGCAGGACGCGGGCGCCGGGCGTGCAAGCGTCGGCGTGGATCGCGATCCGGTCGGTGCCATATTCCAGCGCATAATCCTCGGCGATGGTCGCGCCGGGCAGCTTGCCGTCCTTGCGGATCAGCAGCACGCCCGCGCCCAGCGCCAGCGCGACGGCGGGCGCGAACACGAAGCCGCGCGCCTCGATCCCCGCCACCATATCGATCGGGCCGTCAACCATCGCCACCAGTCCGTCGACCGCGAGGCGCAGGCCCTGCGGATCGAGGATCAGCGTGGTGATGTCGCGGAACTGGATGCCGGGTTTGGGAAAGTCGGGAATGGTGCGGATACGCCGGGCGATCGCATCGCGCCCGGCGTCCTCCAATCCGCTCAATGTTTGATGCCGCGCCAGATGTTGCGATAGGCACCAAAGGCCAGACCGGTGAAGATCAGCAGGAAGATCACCGCCGCCAGACCCGCCGAATGGCGCTTTTCAAGGTTCGGCTCGGCGGTCCACGTCAGGAACGCGGCGACGTCCTTCGCCATCTGATCCACGGTCGCGCGGGTGCCGTCCTGATACTGGACCTGATCGGCCGCCGTCAGCGGCGGGGCCATCGCAAGATTCAGCGTCGCGAAATAGGGGTTGTAGTGCAGCCCCTGCGGCGTCTTGGCCTGCGGGAATTTCTTGAGCAGCTCGGCCGGCTGCGGACCGTAGCCGGTCAGCAGCGAATAGACATAGTTCGAACCGTCGTCGCGCGCCTTGGTCATCAGCGACAGGTCGGGCGGGACCGCATTGTTGTTGGCGGCACGCGCCGCGACGTCGTTGGCGAACACCAGCGGGAAACGGTCCGACGCCAGATTCTTGCGCGTCGCCGGCTCGCCCGTCTCCGGGTTCACGCTCGGCTGTTCGATCTGCCAGTCGGTGGCGATCGTCTTTACCTGCCCCTCGTCATAGCCGAGCTGGCCGAGATCGCGGAACGACACCAGCCGGATCGAATGGCAGGCCGAACAGACTTCCTTGTAGACCTGGAAACCGCGCTGGAGCTGCTGCTTGTCGAAGGTGCCGAACAGGCCCGCCGATTGCAGCTCGGCGTCGCGCATGTCCTTAATGTGGAATTCATGCTCGGCCGATTCGGCCGGATGCTCGGTCAGCATGCCGCCGACGGTCGAGAAAATGCCGAGCAGCAGCGCAAAGAGGAAGCCCGCCCCGATGACGAGGTTGAGATTGCGGGCGAGGAAGCGAGACGCGAAGGACAGCATCTGAGATCCTTACTCGGCCGCGGCCGGGGTGGCATGACCATGGGCGGCGGTTTGCGCAGGCGACGTGCCGCCTTCGCCCTTCAACACCGCTTCGGTGATCGAATTGGGCAGCGGGCGCGGACGCTCCATCGCCGAGACGATCGGCAGGATCACGAGGAAATGCGCGAAATAATAGGCCGCCGCGATCTGGCTGAGCAGCACCGTCACCGGCGACGCTTCCGCCCCGCCCAGATAGCCGAGCAGCAGCACGTCGAGCAGCAGCACGATCAGGAAGATGCGGTAGGTCGGGCGGTAGTTGGCCGATTTGACCGGCGACTTGTCGAGCCACGGCAGGAAGAACAGCAGCAGGATCGACCCGAACATCGCCAGCACGCCCCACAGTTTCGCGGGGAAGATGAAGTCGACGGTGAACGCCTTGAGGATCGCGTAGAACGGCAGGAAATACCATTCGGGAACGATGTGCGCCGGGGTCGAGAGCGGGTTGGCCGGGATGTAATTGTCCGGGTGGCCGAGCAGGTTGGGCGCGAAGAAGATCAGCGAGGCGAACACGATCAGGAAGATGCCGAGCCCGAAGCCGTCCTTCGCGGTGTAATAGGGGTGGAAGGGAACGGTATCCTGTTCGCCCTTCACCTCGACGCCGGTCGGGTTGTTCGAGCCGGGAATGTGCAGCGCCCAGATGTGGAGGATGATGACGCCGGCAATGACGAACGGCATCAGATAATGGAGCGAGAAGAAGCGGTTCAGCGCGGCATTGTCCGGCGCATAGCCGCCCAAGAGCCACACGCGCACCGTCTCGCCCACGCCCGGGATCGCCGAGAAGAAGCCGGTGATGACCTGCGCCCCCCAGAAGCTCATCTGCCCCCAAGGAAGGACATAGCCCATGAAGGCGGTGGCCATCATCAGCAGGAAGATGACGACGCCGAGCAGCCACACCATCTCGCGCGGGGCCTTGTACGACCCGTAATAGATGCCGCGCGAGATATGGGTGTAGACGACGATGAAGAACATCGACGCGCCGTTCGCGTGGGCATAGCGCAGGAACCAGCCCGACGGCACGTCGCGCATGATGCGCTCGACCGAATCGAACGCGACCGCGCCGTTCGCCGCATAGTGCATCGCCAGCACGATGCCGGTGATGATCTGTACCGCGAGCGCGGCCCCGGCGAGCACGCCGAAGTTCCAGAAATAGTTGAGGTTGCGCGGCACCGGATAGCCAGCACCGATCGCGTTATAGGCGAGGCGTGGCAGCGGCAGGCGGGCGTCGACCCACTGCATCAGCGGGTTCTTCGGCGCGTAATGCTTGGCCCAGGGGAAGCTCATCGTCTCTCTCCTCAGCCGACCGTCACGACGGTGTCGGACGTGAACGCATATTCGGGGACATGCAGGTTCTGCGGCGCGGGGCCGGAGCGGATGCGCCCGGCGGTGTCATAGGCCGACCCGTGGCACGGGCAGAAATAGCCGCCGAACGGCCCCTTGTTCTCACCCTCGCCCGCGCCCAGCGGCACGCAGCCCAGATGGGTGCAGACGCCCAAGGTGATGAGCCAGTTCGCCTTGCCCTCCTTGGTCCGCTCGGCCAGCGTCTGCGGATCGCGCAGGTCGCTGACCGCGACCGCGTTCGCCTCGGCGATCTCGGCCGGGGTCAGGTTGCGCACGAACAGCGGCTGTTTGCGGAAGGTGGCCTTGATCGCCTGTCCCGGCTCGATCGACGACAGATCGATCTCGGTCGTCGACAGCGCGAGCGTGTCGGCGGCAGGCGACATCTGGTTGATGAGCGGGAGCGCGATCACGCCCGCGCCGACCCCGGCGAAGGCGACCGCCCCGATCGAGAGATAGTCGCGCCGGCGCGGATTTTCGGGCGCGCCGTCCAGCGCCGCCGCGCCGCCGGTGGCCTCGTGCTGATCGTTGTCAGTCGCCATTCAACCGCCCTTGTCGTCGGGCGCGTGAGTGCGCGCCCTGTATAAGCCCCTCTCCGGCGCACCCATTTCGGTAGGCATCGCCGGACCGAGACGGTGTTCCGTCCAGTCTTACCGGGTGATAGACGGCGCGGGGCGACTTTGCCAACCTCCTTTTGGGTATGGCGGGTGTCGATGGCGGTCCGGTCGGCCGCATCGGGGGCCGTCACGGCGCGATGGGGTTCTATTCCAAGTCCCCAGTTCGTCATTCCCGCGAAGGCGGGAGTCCATAGCCGCGACGCTTGCGCCCCTGCCCGGACGTTGGCGTGTATGGATTCCCGCCTTCGCGGGAATGACGGACCTCTTCCGCCTCACCCGATGTTCGGATTGGCGGGCGCGATGACTTGGTCTATGCGACGCGACCATATTCCTTCCCCATCCTTGCGTGTAACGGGAAATCCATGCGTATCTTCGCCCTGCTGTTCGCGTTCGTCGCCTCGCTCCTCGCCTGGCCGGCGGCTGCCCAGATCATCGACGTGCCCGGCCGCGCCCCGCCGCCTGCGACCACCGACGCGCGCAATCTGTGGCTGCTCGACCTGTCGACCGGCGGGCGGGTGACGGTGTGGCTGCGCCCCGATGTCGCGCCCAAGATGGTCGCACGGATCAAGACGCTGACCCGCGAGAAATTCTACGACGGCCTCACCTTCCACCGCGTGATCGAGGGTTTCATGGCGCAGGGCGGCGATCCGACCGGCGACGGCACCGGCGGATCGAAGCTGCCGAACGTGGAAAAGGAGTTCAACTATCTCCCCCACGTGCGCGGCGCGGTGGCGGCGGCGCGCGCCAATGACGAGAACAGCGCGAACAGCCAGTTCTACATCATGCTTGCCCCGCGCCTTGGCCTCGACAAGAAATACACCGTGTTCGGCCGGGTGATCGACGGCATGCAATATGTCGACACGATCGAGCGCGGCGAACCGCCGGCGAACCCGACGCGGGTGGTCCATGCCTATATGGCGAGCGACAATCCGCCGCCGTATCAAGCCGCCGCGGTCGCTCCGCTGCCCGAGACGGTCGCGCCGCTGCCGGCCACCGCGCCGCGCCGGACGGCCCCTGCCCGCCGCCCCGCTCCGGCGAAGTAACGCTCTCACCCGCTCCATGAACGTCGACCTGTTCGATTTCGAGCTGCCGGCCGAGCGCATCGCGCTGCGCCCGGCGGCCCCGCGCGATTCGGCGCGGATGCTGGTGCTGGACGGCGACGTCACGCTCGACCGGGGGGTGGGCGACTTAGCCGACTGCCTGCGTGCCGGAGACCTGCTGGTCTTCAACGACACGCGGGTCATTCCGGCGCAACTGGAAGGACGGCGCGGCGAGGCGACGATCGGCGCGACGCTCCACAAGCGCGAGGGTCCACGGCGCTGGCGCGCGTTCGTGCGCAACGGGCGGCGGCTGCGCGACGGCGACACGATCGATTTCGGTAACGGCGTGACGGCGGTGGCGGGCGAACGCGGCGACGACGGCAGCTTCGTGCTCGACTTCGCCGGGGACGAGCCGGTCGAACTGCTGCTGGAGCGTGCCGGGCGCATGCCGCTGCCTCCCTATATCGCTGCCAAACGCGGTGGAGCGGATGCCCGCGATGCCGAGGATTACCAGACGCTGTTCGCGCGCGAGGCCGGGGCGGTGGCGGCGCCCACCGCCGCACTGCACTTCACACCCGACTTGATGGCGTCGCTGGAAGCGGCGGGGATCGGGCATGCCACGCTGACGCTGCATGTCGGCGCGGGCACCTTCCTGCCGGTGAAGGCCGACGATACCGACGACCACCGGATGCACGCCGAATGGGGGCGGATCGATGCCGCCACCGCCGCGCGACTGAACGCGGTGCGCGCGCGCGGCAACCGGGTGATCGCCGTCGGCACCACCAGCCTGCGCCTGATCGAAAGCGCTTGTGGTGAGGACGGGCAGGTCCAGCCGTTCGAGGGCGACACCGCGATCTTCATCACGCCGGGCTATCGCTTTCGCGGGATCGACGGGTTGATGACCAATTTCCATCTGCCGCGATCGACGTTGTTTATGCTGGTCTCGGCGCTAATGGGGCGCGAGCGGATGCAGGCGACCTATGCGCATGCGATCGCGCAGGGCTATCGGTTCTATTCGTACGGGGATGCGTCGCTGCTGCTGCCCGCATCTGGCCAGCGCGCCGACTAGCTGGCAGAGGGGAGGCATGATCGTCGCCCTCGCCCTTGCCCTTCAGGCCGTATCACCACCGCCCCTGCCCCCCGGCGAGCGGCCGGCGGCGGCGACCGTCGTCGTCGAGCCGGTCGGCATGATGCTGGCGGGGTTCGATGCCGATGGCGATGCGCGCACCACCCGCGCCGAGGCGGAGGCGGGCATCGCGCGCGGCTTTGCCGAGGTGGCGAAGGGGCAGCCGACGATCGGCTATATCGCCTATGCCGACTGGGCCGAGCGCTGGCTGGGCGACCGCGCCGCGCTGCCCGGCCCGTTCGAGGTCGATCGCGACAACGACAACCGCATCACGCTGGCCGAGGTGCAGGGGCGGATCGCGGCGATCTTTGCGCGGATCGATCGCAATGGCGACGGGGTGCTGACCCGCGCCGAACTGCTGACGATCCGGGCGATGCCGGGCGATATGCGACGGGGGCGGCGCTGATGGGCGCGCATCACGACCATGGGCATGGGCATCATCACGGCCATAGCCACGCTCCGGCCGATTTCGGGCGGGCGTTCCTGATCGGCACGCTGCTCAACCTCGGCTTCGTGGTGGTCGAGGGGGCGGCCGGCTTCTGGACCAATTCGGTCGCGCTGCTGGCCGATGCCGGGCATAACCTGTCCGACGTGCTGGGGCTGCTGATCGCGTGGGGCGGGGCGGAACTGGCCAAGCGGCCGGCGTCGGCGCGCTTCACCTATGGGCTGGGGGCGTCGACGATCCTCGCCGCACTCGCCAATGCGCTGGTGCTGTTGCTGGCGGTCGGCGCGATCCTGCTCGAAGCGGTGCAGCGGCTGGGCGATCCCCGGCCGGTCGATGGCTGGCCGGTGGTGTGGGTGGCGCTGGCGGGGATCGCGGTGAACCTTGGCACGGCGATGCTGTTCGCGCGCGGGCGGCATGGCGACGTGAACATTCGTGGTGCCTATCTGCACATGGCGGCCGATGCGGCGGTGTCGGCCGGGGTGGTGATCGCCGGGCTGGTGATCCTGTGGACGGGTGCCACGTGGATCGATCCGCTGGTCAGCCTGATCGTCGTTGCGGTGATCCTGATCGGGACATGGGGGCTGCTCAGCGAATCGCTGCTGCTGGCGTTGCAGGCGGTGCCGCCGGGCGTCGATGCCGGCGCGGTCGAGGCGATGCTGCGCGGCCTGCCCGGCGTCGAGCGGGTGCATGACCTGCACATCTGGCCGATGAGCACGACCAAGACCGCGCTGACCGCGCATCTGGTGATGCCAGCGGGCCATCCCGGCGACCCGTTTCTCAGCGAAACGGCGGAGCGGCTGGAGCATGACTTTGCGATCGGGCATGCGACGATCCAGATCGAGCGCGATGCCGAATGCGGGCTGGCGCACGCGCATTAGGATCGCGAGGATTGGTTCACGCGGAGGCGCGGAGACGCGGAGGGGGCTGTGACCGCCGTTCCGTTTGAGGCGTTTGATTCACGCGAAGGCGCGGAGGCGAGAAGCGGGTTCCGGACGCGGTAGCGTCCTTTCCTGTTACCGGCGTCGGTGGATCGGGCGACCGGTATCGCCTGGCGATAGCCCTTCGCGCCTTCGCGCCTTCGCGCCTTCGCGTGAATCATTCTGGGAGTCGGTTCGTGCGGAGCGCTGTCGAATACGGCGCTGGTCAGTGGAAGGACGACCACAACGCCGCATTCGGAAACCCCCTCCGCGCCTCCGCGTGAACCATCCTTCCTTTGCCAAAAGATGTCCGCGCAGGGGACGCAGAGCGCGCAGAGGGGTTTGCGCGGAGTCGCTATCGTAGCGTCATGCCGCCGCCCGTTGGACGGACGAGACGCTGCCGCGTCCGAAGACGTCTCTGCGTCCTTCGCGTCCTCTGCGCGCAAAGCCCTTGGACTGGACCGGCATTCAACGCGCAGACACGGAACGACTGCCCCTTGCCCTGTCGTCATTCCGGCGGAGGCGGACGTTCACAGGTGCCAGCGTCGTGAATCCAGCCGAAACGTCAGCGGCTATGGATTCCCGCCTGCGCGGGACTGACGAACATTTCCGGTCGCCGCTGACCGTCGATTGGTTCTAGCCGTCGCCCAACCGTTCGATGTCGGCGCCGACCGCCTGAAGCTTTTCCTCCAGCCGTTCATACCCGCGATCGAGGTGATAGACCCGGCTGACCGAGGTCTCGCCCTCCGCCGCCAAGCCGGCGATGATGAGGCTCATCGACGCGCGCAGGTCGGTCGCCATTACCGGCGCGCCGATCAGCGGTGCCGGCCCCTTCACCACCGCCGAGCGGCCGGTGACGGTGATGTCCGCCCCCATCCGCGCCAGTTCGGGGACGTGCATGTAGCGGTTCTCGAAGATCGTCTCGGTCAGCACGCTGGCACCATGCGCACGGGTGAGCAGCGCCATGAACTGCGCCTGCATATCGGTCGCGAAACCGGGATAGGGCGCGGTCGACAGGTCGATCGGGCGGATGTCGCCGCCGGCCTCGACGAACAGCGAGGTCGCTTCCTCGCGCACCACCACGCCGGCCTCGACCAGCGCGTCGATCGTCGCGCGCATGTCCGACGGCACGACATTGGCCAGTTCGACCGACCCGCCGGTGATCGCGGCGGCACAGGCATAGCTGCCCGCCTCGATCCGGTCGGGCATCACCGCATAGGTCGCGCCATGGAGCTTCGCGCGGCCCTCGATGGTCAGCGTGTCGCTGCCGATGCCGTCGATCGCCGCGCCCATCGCGACGAGGCAGCGGCACAGGTCGACGATCTCGGGCTCGCGCGCCGCGTTTTCGAGGACCGAGGTGCCGCGCGCCAACACGGCGGCCATCACCGCATTCTCGGTCGCGCCGACCGAGACGACCGGGAAGCGATAGCGCCCGCCCGGCAGCCGTCCGCCCGGCGCGGTCGCCTTTACATAGCCCGCCGCCAGCTCGATCTCGGCACCCAGCGCTTCGAGGGCCTTCAGGTGGAGGTCGATCGGGCGGTTGCCGATCGCGCAGCCGCCGGGCAGCGATACCGTCGCCTCGCCCGCGCGCGCGACCAGCGGCCCCAGCACGAGGATCGAGGCGCGCATCTTGCGCACGATGTCATAGGGCGCGACCGTCGAGGTCAGCCGCTGCCCGCGCATCGTCATCACCCGGCCGAATTCGGACGGGTGCGACCCCTCGACCATCGTCGACACGCCGAACTGGTTGAGCAGATGGCCGAAGCTGTCGACGTCGGCGAGGCGCGGCAGGTTGCGCAGCGTCAGCGGCTCTTCGGTGAGCAGCGCGCATGGCAGGAGGGTGAGCGCGGCATTCTTCGCGCCCGAAATCATGATGCGGCCGGAAAGGCGATTGCCGCCGCGGATGACGATACGGTCCATCGCGTGGCTTCTAATGGTTGATGGTGCTGGCGCAAGGGGGGACACTTGCCGCCGGTCGCCGGAACGCTCATCCTCCCGTCATGCCACGGTTGGTTATCAGCCTTATTGCGGTGTCGACGGTGTTCCTTGGCAGTTGCGCATCGCCGCCACCGTCGGTCGCGATTACGGCGGCGGCGCAACACCCGGCAACGTTCTTCGGGCGAACGATCCGGCTGTGCGGCGATCCGGGCGGGGCCTATCAGAGCGGCTTTGACGGCAAGACGTACGGATTTCCACTCTATTCGCCCGATGGCGAGGGTAGCGTGATGCACGGACGGGTCGGGGTGTTCGTACCCCGGCGACCGGGCGTGGATTTGCGGGAGAACACTGCGGTCTGCGTGACCGGGACGATCGTCCATGCCAGCGGCAAGACGCCGGCCGAGGTGGCGCGCCAGACCGCGCAATATTACACCAGCAGCGCGGTCGACGATCAGTGGTGGTTCGAAGCGGCCGATGCGACACGGTCCGTGCGACCGGCACGGTTCACTTCGCCGCGCGGCTAATCCGCCGGAACAGCAGGAACGGGGCGAAGTTGGGGTTTTCGATCACCAGCGTCACCGGTCTGCCCTGGGTCGAGCATTGCGCGACGTGATCGCCGCCGTCGCCGCAGCGCCATGGCAGGCGATCGATATCGGCCTTCGACTCGCCGGCCATGATCCGTTCCAGGATGCCGAATCTGCGCTGCCGCTCCGCCCAGTCGGCGAAACAGGCGTCGTCGCCGCGCACGCGCCAGCTTCCGACCAGCATCCCCTCCCCACGCACGTCGCGCAGGCGGGCGATATTGGAGCAGCGCGGCAGGCCGAATTCACGCGCAAGCGCGGCGGCGGCGCGATCGTCGAGTGGAGTTTCGGGTTCGGACGATGGCCGCACCGGAGGCGCCGTGCGATTGCCCGCCATCCGTTCGGCGAGCGTCTCGAGATTTTCAGTCGGGGGTGGCGGTGCCGGCGGCTCGGTCGAGCAGCCCGCGATCAACAGCGCGCAGGCGAGCGGCGCGCCGCGACTCACCTCACGCCTTTTCCAGCGTGCATTGCAACGGGTGCTGGTTCTGCTTGGCGAAGTCCATCACCTGCGCGACCTTCGTTTCGGCGACCTCGTAGGTGAAGACGCCGCACACACCCACGCCGCGCTGGTGGACGCTCAGCATCACTCGCGTCGCCTCCTCCATCGTCATGCGGAAGAAGCGTTGCAGGACGAGGACGACGAATTCCATCGGCGTGTAATCGTCGTTCAGCATCAGCACGCGGTAGGGCGTGGGCTTCTTGACGCGGGTCTGGGTCGCGACGCCGAGGCCGGTCGTGCGATCGTCGTCATGGTCGCGGTCGTTACCGGCCATCAGGGGGCTGAGCTGTCGATACATGTCACACGGAAATATGGCATCGGACAGCCTTGGGGCAAGGGGGTGCGTCACGCACCGGCCGGATGGCGGACCGTGCCGATCCGGGGCGGCAGGATCAGCAGCGCCAGCCCGCCGAACAGGATCGGCACGCTGAGCGTCTGTCCCATCGTCAGCCCCCACGACAGATGTTCCAGCCCGCGATCGGGCTGACGAACCCATTCGAGGGAAAAGCGCGCGACCGCGTACCAGGTGAGGCCCGCGCCGGCCAGCCGGCCCGGCACATGGCGCGCGCCGGTCCGCCAGAACAGGAAGCCGAGCAGGAGCAACATCACGACGCCTTCGAGCAGCGCTTCGTAGAGTTGGCTGGGGTGGCGCGGCACGCCGTCGCCCGCGCCCGGAAACACCATGCCCCATGGCAGCGTCGTCGGGCGGCCCCACAGTTCGCCGTTCACGAAATTGGCCAGCCGGACGAGGATCATCCCGAACGGCGTCGCGCAGCCGACATAGTCGAGCAACCGCAGCAGCGGCACGCCATGGTTGCGCGCGAACAGCGTCAGACCGATCAGCAGCCCGATCAGCCCGCCGTGGAACGACATGCCGCCATGCCATGGCTGCACCAGTTCGAGCGGTGCTGCCCATAGCCCCGGCTGATAGAAGGTCGCATAGCCCAGTCGTCCGCCAAGGATCACACCGGCCACGGCATACAGGAACAGGTCGTCGACCAGCTCCGGCCGCATCGGCGCGCCCGGTTCGCGCAACAGCCGCCGGAGATACCAGCCGCCGAGCAGGAACGTCGCGAGAAAGGCCAGCGCGTACCAACGGACCGGCAGCGGCCCCAGATCGAACGCCACCGGCGACAGGCCGAGATCCTGCCATCGCAACGCCGCGGTCGCATCGCCCGTCATCGCCACTTCCCCCGATTCACCGCCATCACGCATCCGTATCACGCGAAAGGCCTATCACGCGAAAGGGGCGGCCGCTCGCGCGACCGCCCCCTTGCTTGCCAATCGGCAGAACCATCGCTTACGCGGCGGTCTTCACCTTGTCGGCGGCAACCGCAACGCGGTTGCTGATCGGCTGCGCGGCGTCGCCGGCCAGCTTCATCATCATTTCGGTGGTCTTCGACGCTTCGGCGACGAACGAGTCGAACGACTGGCGGACATAGTCCGACTGCAGCTTCATGAACTCGGTCGGCGACTTGACCGAGGCCAGCGTCTTGGCGGTCGAGGTTGCATGCTCGAACGACTTGCGGCCGTATTCGGCCATTTCCTGGCCCAGCGTCTCGAGGCCCTTGGCGGCGATGCGGCTGGCTTCGACCATCGCTTCGATGTTGCCCTTGGCCATCTCGTTCATTTCCTCGAAGCCCTTGGCGCCCTTTTCCATGGCGGCCTTGGCCTTCTCGTTGAATTCGGCGGTCATCGCCTGCGCCTTGGCGGTCGCGTCCTGCGTGAAGGCCTGCGCCTTGTCGGCGGCGGTCTGGGCGGTGGCGGTCGCTTCGTTGGTGACGTCCATGGTCTTTTCCTCGACTTGGGCGGCGACGATGTCGACCGCGGGGGTTGCTTCGGGCGTTGCTTCGGCGGGCGTTTCGGTCACGGTCGGGGCGACCGGTTCCTGATGCTCGACCACCTCGGCGATCGCCGCTTCGATCTTTTGCTCAAGCTCGACCGGAGCGGGCGCGGGATCGGCGACGAAGGGCACGGGCGGCACGGCCGCCTGCACCGGTTCGGCATCGACCACGACCGGTTCCGGCGCGGCAGCCACGGCGGGTGCCTGAGACGTCACCGGCCTCGACCGGGAATTGGCAGGCTTGCGCGTGCCGGTCTTCGGACCTCTGCTGGCCACTAGACATCCTCCACTATGTTGCTGCTGCACCGCAGCATCTACGCGCTTCGCATGACGTTTTCAAGACGCCATATGGTGCGGTGCAGCAATTATTTTGTGGTAGCGTTATCAACGGGTTCGGACATACTCCCCCGGCGCGTCGGCCAGCGCGGGCAGCTTGCCTTCCCCGGGCACCCGGATGCCGGTGGCGGGCACTTCCGCGCCATCGGCAGCGCGGATCCACGCGCGCCAGTCGGGCCACCAGCTCCCCTTCGTCTCGCTGGCACCGGCGACGAAGTCGGCGAGCGAGGCGGCGGGATGGTCGTTGGTCCAATACTGGTATTTCTGCGCCGAGGGCGGGTTCACCACCCCGGCGATATGCCCCGATCCGGCCAGCACGAAGCGCAGCGGGCCGGCGAAATGGTCGGTGATCTTCCACACGCTTTCGGGCGGGGCGATATGATCCTCGCGCCCCGCCTGGATATAGGACGGCGTCCTGACGGTCGTGAGGTCGATGCCCACGCCGTCGACGCGCATCGATCCGGGCTGCGCCAGCCGGTTGTCGCGGTAGAGATCGGTCAGATAGCCCAGATGCCAGGTCGCGGGCAGGTTGGTGACGTCGGCGTTCCAGTGGAGCAGGTCGAACGGCGCATAATCGTTGCCGAGCAGATAATTGTTGGTGACGTAATTCCAGATCAGGTCGCGCCCGCGCAGCAGGTTGAACGTCATCGCCATGTAGCGCCCGTCGAGATAGCCGTCCTTCCCGACCTGGCGAATCATCTTCAACTGCTCGTCATCGACGAACAGCGACAATTCGCCCGCATCGGCGAAATCGACCTGCGCGGTGAAGAAGGTGGCGGTGGCGACCTTCGCCGCCTGCCCCCGCGCCTCCAGCAGCGCCAGCGTCGCGGCGAGCGTGGTGCCCGCCACGCAATAGCCGATCGTGTGGACCGATTCGACGTCGAGCACCTCGCGCACGGTGTCGATCGCGTCGATCTGCCCGCGCACGACATAATCGTCCCACGTCACGTCCTTCATCGACGCATCGGCCGAGCGCCACGACACGACGAACACCGACAGCCCCTGCTCCACCGCCCAGCGGATGAAGCTCTTCTCGGGCGTCAGGTCGAGGATGTAGAAACGATTGATCCACGGCGGGAAGATCAGCAGCGGCACCGCCCCCACCTTTTCGGTGGTCGGGGCATAATGGATCAGTTCGTAGAGCGGGGTGCGCCGGATGACCTTGCCCGGAGTCATCGCGACGTTGCGGCCGAGTTCGAACGCGCTGGTGTCGCTCTGCGTCATCTGGCCCTTGGCCATGTCGGCGAGCAGGTTCTGCACGCCTTTCAGCAGATTCTCGCCGCGCGTCTCGATGATCTTTTCCATCACCAGCGGATTGGTGGCGGGAAAATTGGTGGGGCTCATCGCATCGATCAGGCCGCGCGTGGCGAAGCGGAGCTGCTCCTTCTGCTTCGGATCGACGCCGTCGATCGCGTCGACGCCCTTGAGCATATGGTCGGCGACGAGGAAATAGCTCTGGCGGATGAAGGCATAGACCGGATCGTCGTGCCACTGCTTCGCCTTGAACCGGCGGTCGCGGGCGCGTTCGGGCGATTCGGGCGCGGGCTGCGCGGCGGGGTCGAGGAAGCGCTGCCACAGCTTCATCGTATCCGCCCAGAAATCGGTCTGCGCCCGGATCATCCCCGTCGGATCGGGCCCGACCGGCGCGCGCTCCATCAGGTCGATACCCTGTTCGAGCATCAGTTGCTGCGCGCGGCCCAGCATCTGCGTCCAGTGTTGCAGTTCCTCGAGCGTCATCGCCGCCGGTGGTACGGCGGACTTCGTCTCGTCGGGCATTTTCCTCTCCTCGGGCGCCGTGCAGGTCTACCGATTAGCCGCTTACTCGCGTAAGGGCGATGACGAAAGGAACGAGAATGTCCGACGAATTCTACCGCATGAAACGCCTGCCGCCCTATGTCATCGCCGAGGTGAACGCGATGCGGGCAGCGGCGCGCAGCGGTGGCGAGGACATCATCGACCTCGGCATGGGCAATCCCGACCTGCCCCCGCCCGACCATGTGATCGAAAAACTGGTCGAGGTCGCCCGCATGCCCTCGGCGCACGGCTATTCGCAGTCGCGCGGCATTCCCGGGCTGCGCCGCGCGCAGGCCAATTATTACGGCCGCCGCTTCGGCGTCGACATCGATCCCGAAACCGAGGTTGTGGTGACGATGGGATCGAAGGAGGGGCTGGCCAGCCTTGCGACCGCGATCACCGCGCCTGGCGACGTCATCCTCGCACCCAACCCCAGCTACCCGATCCACATGTTCGGCTTCATCATCGCCGGGGCCACGATCCGTGCGGTGCCGACGACCCCCGACGAGCAGTATTTCGAGAGTCTCGAAAAGGCGATGGCATTCACCGTGCCCAAGCCCAGCGTGCTGGTGATGGGCTATCCGTCGAACCCGACCGCCGAGGTCGTCGATCTGGCGTTCTACGAACGGGTCGTCGCCTTTGCGAAAGAACATGGCCTCTGGGTCATCTCCGACCTCGCCTATAGCGAACTGTATTACGACGGCTGCCCGACGCCCTCGATCCTGCAGGTCAAGGGCGCGAAGGACGTGGCGATCGAGTTCACCTCGCTCTCCAAGACCTATTCGATGGCCGGCTGGCGGATGGGCTTCGGCGTCGGCAACAAGAAGCTGATCGCGGCGATGACGCGGGTGAAATCCTATCTCGACTATGGCGCATTCACCCCGATCCAGGCGGCGGCATGCGCGGCACTGAACGGCCCGCAGGACATCGTCGAGAAGAACCGACAGCTCTATCACAAGCGCCGCGACGTGCTGGTCGAAAGCTTCGCCCGCGCCGGATGGGACATCCCCTCGCCGCGCGCATCGATGTTCGCATGGGCACCGCTGCCCCCCGCGCTCGCCCATCTCGGATCGCTCGAGTTCTCCAAGCAGTTGCTGACCGAGGCCAAAGTCGCCGTCGCTCCCGGCGTCGGCTATGGCGAGAACGGCGAGGGCTATGTCCGCATCGCCATGGTCGAGAACGAGCAGCGGCTGCGCCAGGCGGCGCGCAACGTGAAGAAATATCTCCAGTCGATGGGCGTCAACACGCCGGCTGGACGCAACGCGGTGTAGTTTCTTCTCCCCTCCCTGGCAGGGAGGGGGCGGGGGTGGGTCGGCCCGCGAGGGAAGGCTACCGTGCGACAACGAGCCAACCCACCCCCGGCCCCTCCCTTGTTCAAGGGAGGGGAGCGGCCCCCATGGAACCCGCGCCCACACCCGTCGCTATAGCGCACAACCACACCGGAGCACCGACGATGACCGACCTGCCGACCGAACTGCTGGTGCTTGCGTGGTCGACGGTGCTGCTGGTCGTCGCGATTATGTTGCAAGGCCAACTCGTCACCCGCGAGCTGGGCGTCGGGTGGAACGCGGGCGCACGCGACGGCGATGCCCATCCCAAGAATGTCTATGCCGGCCGCGCGCAGCGTGCGCTCGACAATCTCAAGGAAACCTATCCGGCGTTCATCGCGCTCGCGCTCGCGCTGGCGGTGAGTGGGCGGACCGGGGGGCTGGGATCGGCGGGCGCGCTGCTGTGGCTGGTCGCGCGGATCGTCTATCACCCGCTCTATCTGTTCGGCGTGCCCTATCTGCGCAGCCTCGTCTGGCTCGCGTCGATGGTCGGGTTGCTGCTGATGTTCGTCCGATTGGTGTGACGGGTTCGACCCGAACAATCGTACTGATATAAATCAGCTAGTTGCGTTCCACCGTCCCCTTCCGCCGATGGTGCGCGTTGGCGGCCTGTCCCGCTGTTGCGCGAACGCGAAGGAGATGATGATGTTCCGACTGACGATGTTCGCCGCCGCCGCGGCCATGGCGGCCGCCGCGCCGCTGATGGCGCAGACCACCGATGCCACCACGTATGTCGCCAAGGCCGGCGCCAGCGACATGTACGAGCGCCAGTCGAGCCAGCTCGTGCTGCAATCGACCCGCGACCCCAAGGTCCGCGATTTCGCGACGATGATGGTGCGCGACCATGCCAAGAGCACCGCCGACGTGAAGCGCGCCGCGATGCAGGCCCGCGTCCGCGCGCCCGCGCCGAAGCTGGAGCCGATGTAGGCGCGGATGATCGCCGACCTGCGCCGCGCGACCGGCCCGGCGCGCGACCGGCTGTACGTCCAGCAGCAGCAGACCGCGCACCAGCAGGCGCTGGCGCTGCACAGCGGCTATGCGCAGCAGGGCAGCGCCGCGCCGCTCAAGACCGTTGCCGCCGCCACCGCCCCGGTCGTCCAGCATCATATCGAGATGTTGCAGGCGATGTAACGGTCGCCCCGTGCGGCTCCCCTCCCTGACAAGGGAGGGGAGATTTCCTCATGCCCCCGCCGCGACGTCCTGCGGCAGCGACCAGAGCAGGTCGCCCTGCCCCAGCACCCGCCCGTCCTCAGACAGCACGGCGACCGCCGCCACCGGTCGCCGATCGCGCGCGTCGACCAGCACCGGCGTGGCGGGCTTGCCGGTTTCCCAGCGTTCGCCCCATTGGCGCAGCGCCACCAGCATCGGCAGCAGCGCATGGCCCTTGTCGGTCAGGCGATATTCGATCTTGCGGCGATCCGCCTCCACCGTGCAGCGCTCGAGGATGCCATGCCCCACCAGCCGCGACAGCCGGCTGGCGAGGATGTTGCGAGCGATGCCCAGTTCCGACTGGAATTCCTCGAAATGCTGCAACCCGTTGAACGCGGCGCGCAGGATCAGCAGCGACCAGCGCTCGCCCATCGCCTCCAGCGCGGCGGGCAGGCTGCAACGGCTGGCCAGTTCGCGCAGCGGCTCTCGAAGCGTCGTCATGGCCGCCGGTCTAGCGCATCGCCCCGGCGAAAGGAAACACCGCGAAGCTTGCGATGCAGCACCAGTAGCATATTGCTACTTACAACAATGTCCATTACCCGATGGCGACTGATTCAAGCCACCGGAGTCCCGTTCGATGAAGCCCTTCGCCCTGTTCGCCGCCGCCCTCCTCGCCCTGCCGTTCGCGGCTGCGGCGCAGCCGGCGAAGGGCTATAGCGCGACCCCGGCGACCGCGCCCGCGGTCGACAGCCTCATTACCCGCAGCACGCCCTGGACCTGCGGCGACACCGTCTGCACCGCCGGCAAGACCGCCGGCAGCCCGCTGGCGATGTGCCAGTTGACCGCGCGGCAACTGGGTCCGCTGACCGCGTTCGTCGCCAACGGCACCGCTTTTGCGGCCGATCAGCTCGAAAAGTGCAACGCCCGCGCGAAGTGATCGGATGATGGGCGGGCAAAAACGGTTGCATTGCCCGCCCGGCTCGCCCCATCTAGATCCCATGCTGCGCCAGTATGAATTGGTCGAGCGGGTCAAGGCCTATGATCCCGATGCAAACGAGGCCTTGCTCAACCGCGCCTATGTGTTCTCGATGCACGCGCATGGCAGTCAGAAACGTGCCTCGGGCGATCCCTATTTCAGCCATCCGATCGAGGTGGCGGGGATTCTGACCGACCTGCACCTCGACGACGAGACGATCGCGACCGCGATCCTGCACGACACGGTCGAGGATACGGTGGCGACGCACGAGGAGATTCGGGCCAAATTCGGGGTCAACGTCGCCCGGCTGGTCGAGGGCGTGACCAAGCTCAGCAAGATCGAAGCGCAGACCGAGAACGAGCGCGCGGCGGAAAACCTGCGCAAGTTCCTGCTCGCCATGTCGGACGACATTCGCGTGCTGCTGGTGAAGCTGGCCGACCGGCTGCACAACATGCGCACGCTCCATCACATATCGAAGCCCGAGAAGCGCAAGCGGATCGCGCGCGAGACGATGGACATCTATGCCCCGCTTGCCGAGCGGATCGGCATGTACGAATTCATGAACGAGATGCAGACGCTGGCATTTCGCGAGATCGAACCCGAGGCGTATGAATCGATCACCCGCCGCCTCGAACAACTGGAGGAAGGCGGCGGCGACCGCGTCACCAAGATCGGCGGCGACCTGAAAGCGATGCTCGACCGCCATGGCATCGCGGCCGACGTGTCGGGACGGCGCAAGCATCCCTATTCGATCTGGCGCAAGATGTCCGAGCGGCACGTCAGCCTCGAACAGCTCTCCGACATCGTCGCCTTCCGTGCGATCGTCGACAGCGAGGAGGAATGCTACCGCGCGCTGGGCATCATCCACCGCCGCTGGCCGATGGTGCCGGGACGGTTCAAGGACTATATCTCGACGCCCAAGCGCAACGGCTATCGCTCGCTTCACACAGCGGTGATCCATGCCGAGAACATGCGGATCGAGGTGCAGATCCGCACGCGCGAGATGCACGCGCAGGCCGAATTCGGCCTCGCCGCGCACTGGGCCTACAAGCAGGATGCGGTGCGCCCCGACACGCAGGTGCGCTGGATCCGCGACCTCGTCGAAATCCTCGACAACGCCGAGAGCCCCGAGGAGCTGCTCGAACACACCCGCATGGCGATGTACGCCGACCGCATCTTCGCATTCACCCCGAAGGGCGAACTGCACCAGTTGCCCAAGGGCGCCACGCCGATCGACTTCGCCTATGCGGTGCATACCGATCTGGGCGATCAGGCGGTGGGCGCGAAGGTCAACGGCGGCGTCGTGCCGCTGCGCACCGAACTGAAGAACGGCGACCAGGTGCAGATCCTGCGCTCCAAGGCGCAGCGGCCGCAGGCGAACTGGCTGAACTTCGCGATCACCGGCAAGGCGCGCGCCGCGATCCGCCGCTATATCCGCCACCGCGAGCGTGAGGAAACGGTCGCGCTGGGCACCAAGCTGTACCACGAACTGGTCGCCCGCCTGCCCGTCCCCGCCGGCAGCGACGCGCTGGGCGAGGCGCTCAAGCGGCTCAAGATCGCAGACGAGGCGACGCTGTTCGAGGGGCTGGCGCGCGGCAAGCTGACCGAGGAAGCGGTGATGGAGGCGGTGATGCCCGGTGCCATCGCCGATCCGAAGATCGAACCGATCCCGGCGCAGCGCGCGCCGATCGAGATCAAGGGGCTGACTGCCGGGGTCGGCTACGACCTCGCCACCTGCTGCCATCCGGTGCCTGGCGACCGCATCATCGGCGTGCGCAGCGACGACGGCCGGTTCGAGGTCCACGACATCGCCTGTCGTCAGGTCGACGCGATCGATCCGCATCACTGGATCGACCTGACGTGGGGCGACAATGCCGAAGGGGCGACCGCGCGAATCGCGGTGACGCTGAAGAACGAACCCGGCGCACTGGGCGTGATCGCCACCGTGATCGGCGGCCACCGCGCGAACATCCTCGGGCTCCGGCTCGACAATCGCGACACGACGTTCCACACCAACACGATCGACGTCGAGGTGCGCGACGCGGCGCATCTGATGAAACTGCTCGCCGGCCTGCGCGCGGCGGACGCGGTGAACGCGGCGGAGCGGGTGTAACCACCCCCTTTCGTCATTCCCGCGCAGGCGGGAATGACGAAGGTTGTGGGATGACGCCGACCGCCCTTGCCCTCGCCCCCACCAATCCCCAAAGCATGCCCCATGGTACAGGACTCCCCGCTCGACCGGTTTCGTGACGTATTGCGCGGCACGTCGCGCGCGATCGCCGAAGAACCCGAGATCGAGCTGGCGTTCACCGCCGACGCGCCGGTCGCGTCGGGCAAGCATATCAAGGTGCCGATGCCCGCCCGCGCGCTGCCCGCCGATCAGGTGGCCGAGGCACGAGGTCTGGCGGACGGCTTCGCGCTCAGGATGCGCCACCACGACGCCGCGCTCCACGCGCGCGGTGCGCCCGGCGACGCGGTGGCGCGCGCGGTGTTCGACGCGGTCGAACAGGCGCGGGTCGATGCGCTCGGGTCGGACGGCTATGCCGGCATCGCCGACAATCTCGACCATGCGCTCAATCTGCGAATGCGCTCCGATCCGATCACCCGCGCACGCACCCGTGCCGAGGTGCCATTGTCGACCGCGGTGCAACTGGTGGTGCGCGAACGGCTGACTGGCCGGCTGCCCCCGGCAGTCACGGCCCCCGGCATGGCGCTGATCCGCGACTGGATCGAGGCGCGCGCGGGCACGCAGCTCGATACGCTGTCGGCGCTGGTCGCCGACCAGTCGGCATTCGGGCGCGGCATCACCCGATTGCTCGAGGACCTCGAACTGATCGAGGGCGAGGTCGAACCCGAACAGGCCGACGACGGCGGCGACGATGCCGAGGGCGAGGACGACCAGACCCCTGAGGATGACGGCGACGATTCCGGCGAACAGCAGGGCGGCGAAGGCGAGGTCGAGGCACGGGGCCAAGACAGCGGCGACGATAGCGAAACCGGCGAATCGGACGACAGCGCCGAGAACGACGACGCGCAGGGCGACGACATGGCCGATGGCGAAGACGAGGGCGGCATGATGCCGGTCCGCCCCAACCGCCCGGTGCCCGACCTGAACGCCCAGTTCGACTATCGCCCGTTCACCACGAAGTTCGACGAAGTGGTCGCGGCCACCGAACTCTGCGAAGCCGACGAACTGGAACGGCTGCGCGCCTATCTCGACCAGCAACTGGTGCAGTTGCAGGGTGTCGTCACCAAGCTCGCCAACCGGCTGCAGCGGCGGTTGATGGCGCAGCAGTCGCGCTCGTGGGATTTCGATCAGGAAGAAGGAATGCTCGACGCCGCACGGCTGGCACGGGTGGTCATCAATCCGGCGCAATCGCTCAGCTACAAGATCGAGCGCGACACCGATTTCCGCGACACCGTCGTCACGCTGTTGATCGACAATTCGGGGTCGATGCGCGGCCGCCCGATCGGCATCGCCGCGATCAGCGCCGACATCCTCGCCCGCACGCTCGAACGGGTCGGGGTGAAGGTCGAGATCCTCGGCTTCACCACCCGCGCTTGGAAGGGCGGGCAGAGCCGCGAAGCATGGCTCGCCGCCGGCCGCCCGCCGCAGCCCGGCCGGCTCAACGACCTGCGTCACATCGTCTACAAACAGGCCGATGAGCCGTGGCGGCGCGCCAAACAGTCGCTCGGGCTGATGATGCGCGAGGGACTCCTCAAGGAGAATATCGACGGCGAGGCGTTGCTGTGGGCGCACGGCCGGCTGATCGCGCGGCCCGAGGATCGCAAGGTGCTGATGGTCATCAGCGACGGCGCGCCGGTCGACGATTCAACGCTGTCGGTCAATTCGGGCAGCTATCTCGAACGCCATCTGCGGCAGGTCATCGCCTATATCGAGGGCAAGTCGCCGGTCGAACTGGTCGCAATCGGCATCGGCCATGACGTGACGCGGTGGTACAGCCGCGCGGTCACGATCATGGATGCCGAGCAACTGGCGGGCACGATGATCGAACAGCTCGCGTCGCTCTTCGACAGCCCGTGAAGGTCGCCGCCCCGCCCGGCGGCTTTCGCGGGCCGGTGAAGCGATCGATCACCATCGCCGGCCACGCCACCTCGATCAGCCTCGAACCCGGTTTCTGGGCGGCGCTGGAGGCGCAGGCGGTGGCTCACGCCCTGCCGCTATCGGCGCTGGTCGCGGCGATCGACGCCGCGCGGATCGAAAGCGCCGATCCGCCGAACCTCGCAAGCGCGATCCGGTCGTGGTTGCTGGCGGCGGTGGCCGCCGGCTGACGCCAGGCATTGGCACAACCTGCTCCCCTCCCTGACAAGGGAGGGGCCGGGGGTGGGTAGGTCTGGGGCGGATGCCGCCGTTCCCTTGCAACCCGACCCACCCCCAACCCCTCCCTGTCAGGGAGGGGAGTAATCGGAACGGCCCGCGACAATCTTGCGACAAACATGAAAGCCACTCGCATTAGCATTGACTCTGCGAACGCATCGCAATAGCGGCGTCGGTATCGAAAGGGGATTTTCGTGACCGACACCCATACTACCGGCAGCAGCTCGCCAGCCTTCCTCGCGCTCGCCTGCGTGGGGTTCATCGCATCGGCCCCGGCCATGGCCGCCCCGCGCGACACCGCCGCGCCCGCCGCCCGCGCCGATGCGACCGACAATGATCCGCAGACGATCCTCGTCGAAGGCAAGCGCACCAAGACGCTCGAAAGCCCGAAGGCGACCGCCGAACTGATCGACACGCCGCAGACGATCACCGTCGTGTCGGATCAGGTGATCCGCAAGCAGAACCTCCAGACGCTGCGCGACATCCTCCAGACCGTGCCCGGCATCACCTTCGGCGCGGGCGAAGGCGGCGGCGGTTATGGCGATTCGATCAACCTGCGCGGCTTTTCGGCGAACAACGACATCACTGTCGACGGCATCCGCGACAGCGCGCAATACAGCCGGACCGATCCGTTCAACCTGCAACAGATCGAGGTCTACAACGGCGCCAATTCGGTGTTCAACGGATCGGGATCGGTCGGCGGCACGATCAACCTCGTCAGCAAGACGCCGGGCGGCGACGACCTGACGATCGTGCAGGGCTCGGTCGGCACCGATCGCTATTATCGCGGCGCGATCGACGCCAACCGCCGTATCACCGACACGGTCGGCGTGCGCCTGAACGCCGCCTATCACCACAACGACGTGCCCGGCCGCGATGTCGAGAAGTTCGAACGCTGGGGTGTCGCCCCCTCGATCACGATCGGGCTCGGCACGCCGACCAGCCTGACCCTCGCCTATGTCCACCAGCGCGACGACAATACGCCGCTGTACGGCCTGCCCTATTTCGACAACGGCACGGTCGGCGGCTTCCTGCCCGGCACCGATCGCAGCGATTATTACGGCTATCGCAACCTCGACCGGCAGCAGACGACGGTCGACCGCTTCACCGCCACCTTCGCCCATGCGGTCGATGCCCATGTGTCGGTGCGCAACCTCACCCGCTGGCAGCGCGTCGGCCAGGATACCGTGACCAGCGCGCCGCAGGGCACCTTCTGCCTGTCGACCAACCGCCAGCCGGTCGCGACCAGCGCGACCAACCCGGCGGGCCTCGCCTGTCCGGCGGGGGTGACGCCCGGCAACTGGCTGCCCAGCGGCCCGCGCGGGCTGGTGCGCGATCAGGAGAACCAGTTGCTGGTCAACCAGACCGACCTGCGCCTCGAACACGGCGCGCGCGGCGGCATCCGCAACGTCGCCAACATCGGCGTCAGCGGCATGATCGAGGATTATGCGATCACCAGCGGGTCGCTGCTGCGCAACGCCGACGGATCGGCGACGACGCCGCTGCCGCTGCTAGCGATCGTCAACCCCGACACGGTCTATCGCGGGCCGGTGAACTTCGTCACCACCGCGAAATCGCGCGGCACGTCGCGCAACGTCGCCGTCTATGCGTTCGACACGCTCGAACTCGGGCGGATGTTCGAACTGAACGGCGGGGTGCGCTGGGAGCATCAACGCTCGGTGTTCCAGGCGTTGCCGCTGCTGACGCTCGCGCCGGGCGTGGCCCAGCCGGCGGCGGCGCTTCAGGCGCGGCAGGTCAACGACGAAACGCTGTTCAGCTACCGCGTCGGCGCGGTGTTCCACCCGGTCGAGCGGGTCAGCGTCTACGCCGGCTATGGCAATGCGCGCACCCCCTCGTCGATCAGCGTGCGCGGCGGCTGCGTGGCGGTGTCGGGCACGGTCGTGACCAACACCTGCGACGTCGCACCCGAAACCGCGAAGAACTATGAAGCCGGGATCAAGGCCGGGCTGCTGAACGGCAAGCTCGAACTGACGGCGGCGGTGTTCCGCAACGAACGCACCAATTACCGCATCCCCTCGAACGATCCCGCGCTGCCGACCGTCCAGGTGCTCGACGGCAAGAGCCGGGTCGACGGCGTGGCGCTCGGCGTCTCGGGGACGATCACCCCGGCATGGACGGTGTTCGCCAACTACACCTATCTCGACAGCGAAGTGCGCCAGTCGGTCAGCGACTTCTGCCTCGCCCGCCCCGGCAGCATCGGCTGCGGCAACTCCGTCGCCAATCCCGATCCGCAAGCCGGCGCGAAGCTGGTACAGACCCCCGACCATTCGGGCAGCCTGTTCACGACCTTCCGCCTGCCCTTCGGCCTCGAGATCGGGTACGGCCTGACCTATCAGGGCAGCTTCACCACCTATGTCCCGAACCTCGCCAACGCCAATGCGCTGAAGGCGGAGGATTATCTGATCCACCGCGCCTATCTCGGCTACACGATCGGTCAGGGCTGGAGCCTGCAGCTCAACGTCCAGAACCTGACCGACGAACGCTATCTGACCGGCGTGCGCAACAACATCAACGCGACGACCGGCGTCGTCACCGGCGGCTGGGCGATGCCCGGCGACCGGCGACAGGCGGTGCTGAGCGTGTTCAAGAGCTTCTGACCGCGCACCCCGCCGGTCGGATTTCCTGCCCGTTCCCGGTGCTGCCACCGGGAACGGGCATTTTTCGGTTGAGGGACCACCGCCCATGCTGATCGCCATTCCCGACGTGCTGACCCCCGATCAGGTTGCCGGCCTGCGCGCCCTGATCGACGGTGGCGATTGGATCGACGGCAACGTCACCTCCGGTCCGCAATCGGCGCTGGCCAAGCGCAACGCGCAACTGGTCGAGGGGTCGGCGGCGGCGCGCGAGGGCGGCGGGCGCGTGCTCGATGCGCTGGGGGCCAATCCGCTGTTCGTCGCCGCCGCGCTGCCGGCGAAGGTCTTTCCGCCGCTGTTCAACCGCTATGCCGGGGGTCAGGCGTTCGGCGCGCATGTCGACAATGCGGTGCGCATCCAGCGCGGCTCGGACTTCCGCATCCGCAGCGACCTGTCGGCGACGCTGTTCCTGTCCGATCCCGAGACGTACGACGGCGGCGAACTGGTGATCGAGGATCTGTTCGGCACGCAATCGGTAAAGCTGCCCGCCGGGCATCTGGTGCTCTATCCCGCCTCGTCGCTCCACCGCGTCGAACCGGTGACGGCGGGCGCGCGGGTGGCGTCGTTCTTCTGGATCCAGTCGATGGTGCGCGGCGACGGCGAGCGCCGCATCCTGTTCGACATGGACCGCGCGATCCAGCGGCTCGTCGGGCAGGTCGGCCACGGCGACCGCTCGGTGATCGAGCTGACCGGGGTGTACCACAACCTGCTGCGGCGGTGGGCCGAGGTGTGAGAGTCGGTTTCACGCGAAGGCGCGAAGGCACGAAGAAGCAGGGTTGATCGCGCAGAGGCGCGGAGGCGCGGAGGGGTTGCGCTTGCAGGTGCGTCTGCCGCGTCAGCGGCCTTATCGTTCTCGTGGAGGGTGAAAGGCGGCTTTGCCGCATGCGCAACCCCTCTGCGCCTCCGCGCCTCCGCGCGAACCATTGCTTCTACTTCTTAGCGCCTCCGCGCCTTCGCGTAAAAACGACTCCTAAGCGCCCTGATCGGGCAACACCGGCGCCACCGTCACCTCGCCATGATCGCCCGCGCGATAGCCGAGACTCGCCCGCCCGCGTACCGGTCCGGCGACGTCGGCGACCAGATACAGCGGCCGCCGCTTCGATTCGACGTACAGCCGCCCGAGATACTCGCCGATCATCCCCAGTACGAACATCTGCGCCGCGCCGAGGAACACGACGACCAGCATCGTCGAGGTCCACCCCTGCACCGCGCTGCCCGACAGCCAGCCGACCGCGATATAGGCGAACAGCAGCAGCGACAGCCCGGTCAGCACCAGCCCGAGATGGCTGGCGAGCCGCAGCGGCGCGGTGGAGAATCCCGTCACCGCGTCCAGCGCGAAGCGGATCATCTTGCCCAGCGGATATTTGCTCTCGCCCGCCAGCCGCTCGTCGCGATCATAGGGAAACGGCACCTGCCGGAATCCGACCCACGCCACCATGCCGCGAATGAATCGCGCCTGTTCGGGCAAGCTCAGCAGCGCATCGAGCGCCCGCCTGCTCATCAGCCGGAAATCGCCGGTGTCGAGCGGGATCGGCGTGTCGGTCACGCGGTCGAGCACGCGGTAGAAGGCGGATGCGGTCAGCTTCTTGAAGAACGTCTCACCCTCGCGCTTGCGCCGCACGGCATAGACGACATCGGCCCCTTGCGCGTCCATCACGCTAAGCATCTCGCCGAGCAGTTCGGGCGGGTCCTGCAAGTCCGCATCGATGATGAGGATGCGCTCGCCCGCGCACAGGTCCAGCCCCGCCGTCAGCGCCAGTTGATGGCCGTGGTTGCGCGACAGGTTAATCGCCACCAGCCGGGGATCGACGGCGGCGAGTCGCTCCATCACCGCCCAGCTCTGGTCGCGCGATCCGTCGTTCACCAGCACGATCTCGTGATCGTCGCCGACGACCGCGCGCACCGCCGCCGACACGCGCGCATGCAGCACGTCGAGACAGGCGGCCTCGTTATAGCAGGGGACGACGACGGAGAGCGCGGGACGGTTCATAGGCGTCCGCGTTACCCTATGGCGCGCGACAGGAAAAGCGGGTGGCGATTGCATCGCCGCACCACGCGGTTAGGGTATCGCCTCCACCGTAGGAACCGCCGATGCGCCTCATCCTGTTGCCGCTGCTGATCGTCGCCACGCCAGCCATGGCACAAATCTGGGACGGGGGGCGCAGCGTCGCGCGGCCCGCCCCCCGGCAGCTCGACCCCGATGCCTTCGCCCGATCGCGCGAGGCGCGCGGGATCGACCGTTCGATCCGCGACGGTGTGCGGCGCGGCGAACTCACCCGGCGCGAGGGCCGCGAACTGCGCGCGCAGGCCGGCGCGATCGGTCGCACCTCGGGCGGCCTGTCCGCCGGGATCGGCCCGCAGCAAACCACGGCGTTGCTCGGCCTGCGCGGACTGGTCGACGCCCGGCGCGCGCAGGGTCGCGAGCGCAAGGCCGGCCGCTGACGCCCCTTGCCCGCCACCGCCACCCGCCCTAGGCAGGAGGCGGATAGCTACCATCCAGTCTCATTTTATCTACTTACCCCAAGGACTCCTGTACCGTGGCCGAAGTCATCCACTGCATCATCACCTCCAGTCTTGAAGGCAAGGGCGCGTTCGGCGTCCGCAAGGATACCGACGAGAATTGCTATTTCCCGGTGAGCGTCGCCGAGGCACTCGACATCGAAGCGTTCGAGGAGGTCGAGGCGATCGTCGTCCGCAACGACCGCGCCGACCCGGCATGGCGCGCGATCAAGGCGCGGCGGGTCGAGCGTACCTGACCGGCAGGGCGTGACCGGCGACCCGTCGCTCGGCTGGGAAGCGGTCGCGCCGGACTTCGCGGCCGTCCGCTCAGGGGTCGGTGCCGAGATCGTGCGCCACTGGTCGCGCCACCTGCCGCCCGGTGGCAGCGTGCTCGACATCGGCTGCGGCACTGGCATGCCGGTGGCCACGACGCTCGCCGATGCGGGGTTCGCGCTGTACGGCATCGATCCGTCGCCGACGATGCTCGCCCGGTTCCGCGCACAGGTGCGCCATGCCGGCGCTGCCTGCGAAACCGTGCAGGACAGCCGCTTCTTCGACCGCCGCTTCGACGCGATCGTGATGATCGGCGTCCTGTTCCTTTTGCCCGAAGCGGCGCAGCAGGCCGCGATTCACCGGATCGGCCGTGCGCTGTTGCCCGGCGGACGGTTGCTGTTCACCGCGCCGCGCATGGCCTGCCGCTGGACCGACAGCCTGACCGGCCAACCGTCGCAGTCGCTGGGCGAAGCGCGGTATCGCGCGCTGCTCGCCGACGCCGGCTGCTGCCTGACCGACATCGTCCGCGATGCCGGTGGGAACGACTATGTCGATGCCGTCGCCGGCTGACCCTCCAGCCGTGCCAGCGCCCACTGCGCCGCTTCCGCCACCGCCGCGTCGGCATCGTCCAGCAACGCCCGCACCGGCCGGACCAGCGCCACATCGCCGCTGTTCCCCGCCGCGATCAGCGCGTTGCGCACCATCCGGTCGCGGCCGATGCGCTTGATCGGCGATCCGCGAAACACCTCGCGAAAGCCCGCATCGTCGAGGTCGAGCAGATCGGCCAGCCGTGGCGCGGCGAACTCGGCGCGCGCGGCGAATGCGCGGTTGGCGGCGGCGGCATCGGCGAACTTGTTCCACGGGCACACCGCGAGGCAATCGTCACAGCCATAGATGCGGTTGCCGATGCCGGCGCGAAACTCATGTGGGATGGGACCTGCATGTTCGATCGTCAGATACGAGATGCAGCGCCGCGCATCGAGCCGATAGGGTGCGGGAAACGCATCGGTCGGGCACGCCCGCTGGCAGGCATCGCACGATCCGCAGGTGTCGGCCCCCGCCCGGTCGGGCGTCAGGTCGAGCGTGGTGTAGATCGCGCCGAGGAACAGCCAGCTCCCATGGGTCCGGCTGACGAGGTTGGTGTGCTTGCCCTGCCAGCCCAGCCCCGCCGCTTCCGCCAGCGGCTTTTCCATCACCGGCGCGGTATCGACGAACACCTTCAGGTCGCAGCCCGCCGTCTGCGCCAGCCAGCGGCCCAGCGCTTTGAGCGCCTTCTTGACCACGTCATGATAATCGCCACCCTGCGCATAGACCGAGATGCGCCCGCGGTCGCCGACCCCGGCCAGCGCCAGCGGATCGACCGGCGGGGCATAGCTCATGCCGAGCGCGATGACGCTTTGCACCTCGCTCCACAGCGCGGCGGGCGATCCGCGCTGGTGGCTGCGTTCCTCCATCCAGATCATCGATCCGTGCCGCCCCTCGTCCAGCCACTGGCGCAGCCGCTCGGCGGTGCGCGGCGCGGCATCGGCACGCGCGATGCCGCAGGCGACGAAGCCCAGTTCCGCCGCCTTCGCCCGGATGGCGGCGGCAATATCGGCGGGGGGGGCCTTGTGTTCGCGCATCAACCCCCGCTACCCTCTTGCGGCACCGGGCAAAAGTCCCGGCGAGCAGGGGGGCGATCAGTTTGCGTAGCGATGCTTTGGCGCTCAGCGCCACCGGACTGGTCAAACGGTTCGGCGACCGGCGCGTGGTGGACGGCATCGACCTCGCCGTGCCGACCGGATCGGTCTACGGCGTGCTCGGCCCCAATGGCGCGGGCAAGACGACGACGCTGCGCATGCTGCTCGGCATCATCGAACCCGATGAGGGGCAGCGCAGCCTGCTCGGCCACATTGCCCCACGCGACGCCTCCGACCGGGTGGGCTATCTGCCCGAGGAACGCGGCCTGTATCCCGGCATGAAGGCGCGCGAGGCGATCGCCTTTATGGGCGCGCTGCGCGGGCTCGACTGGTCGACCGGGCGCAAGCGCGCCGGCTCGATGATGGAGGCCGCCGGCCTCGGCCACGCCGCAGACCAGAAGATCCGCAAGCTGTCCAAGGGCATGGCGCAGTTCGTCCAGTTGCTCGGCAGCGTGGTGCATCAGCCCGAATTCCTCGTCCTCGACGAACCCTTTTCCGGCCTCGATCCGGTCAATCAGGAACGGCTGGAAGGGCTGATCCGCGCCGAGCGCGATCGCGGAGCGACGATCCTGTTCTCGACGCATGTCATGGCCCATGCCGAACGGCTGTGCGACCGGCTGTGCATCATCGCCGGCGGCAAACGCCGATTCGAGGGGACCGTCGACGACGCCCGCGCGATGCTGCCGATGAAGGCGCACTACGTGCCGCACCACCCCTCGCCCGACATCGCCCGGCTGCTACCGACGGACGCGCAGCCGGTCGACCCCACGCGCGGCGGCGGCTGGCGCTTCACCCTGCCCGCGCAAGGCATCGAAGGAATATTGGTGCGGCTGATCGACGCGGGCTACGGCATTTCGGGACTGTCGATCGAGCGCCCCGGCCTGCACGACGCCTTCGTCCGCATCGTCGGCGAAGCCGCCGCCAACCCGGAGATGGCGGCATGAGCGGCACCCGCAAACTGATCCGCCAGACGCTGACCATCGCGCGGCGCGATTTCACCGCGACCGTCATGACGCCGATGTTCCTCGTGTTTCTGCTGGCGCCGTTGTTCTTCGTCGGCTTCGGCGCGGTTGGCGGCCTCGGCGCGTCGGCGGCACGCGGCGGGACCGAGGGGAAGGTGCGCATCTACGCCATCGCCGCCCCCGCCGACGCCGCGCGGCTGCGCGCGGTCGATCGTTCGCTCCGCCCGGCGCTGCCCGAGGAACGCGGACCGCCGCCGCTGTTCACGCTCGCCCCGTCGGCCGATCCGGCGGCGCAGGCGCGCAAGCTGCTCGCTGATCCGAAGATCGACGTGCCCGCCGTCCTCTACGGCACGATCGACCGGCCGACCGTGCTGCACGCCAACAAGACCTCGACCTCGGCCGACTATCTCGCCGGCCTCGCCGAACAGGCGCTGCGCACCCGCCCCGACCTGACCGACGCGCCGCTGACCCGCCCGACCTTCGTCCGCGTCGCGCGCAGCGGCACGTCGCTCGGCGGCAAGAATGCGGCGGGCTTCTTCTCGGTCGTCACGCTGTTCATCGTCACGCTGATGCTGGCGGGACAGGCGGTCGGCACCATGGCGGAGGAACGTTCGAACAAGGTGATCGAGGTGCTCGCCGCCGCCGTGCCCCTGGAATCGGTGTTCCTCGGCAAGCTGATCGGCATGTTTGGCGTGGCGGTGCTGTTCCTCGCCTTCTGGGTGACGATCGGGGCCAATGTCGGCGCGCTGCTGCCCGAGGATATGGCGCAGGGGTTGAGCGGCATCGCCCCCGCGATCGGCCTGCCCGCCTTCGCCGCGCTCTATGTCGTCTATTTTACCATGGCGTACATGTTGCTCGGATCGGTGTTCCTGACCGTCGGCGCACAGGCATCGACCCCGCGCGAAATCCAGATGCTGTCGCTGCCCATCACCATCTTCCAGATGGCGATGTTCGGCTTCGCGCTCTCGGCGGTCGGCAAGCCCGGCACGTGGATCGCCACCGCCGCGCAGCTTTTCCCGTTCAGCTCGCCCTTCGCCATGGCCGCCCGCGCCGCGACCGATGGCGCGCTGTGGCCGCATTTCGCCGCGATCGCGTGGCAGTTGCTGTGGGTGACGCTGACGATCGCGCTGGGCGCGCGGCTGTTCAGGCGCGGGGTGTTGCAGTCGGCGGGGCCGAAATGGCGGTGGTGGAAGCGGGGCTGACCTGATCGACCATCCAGCGCCCGCCGACGATGCCGATCGCGGCGGCGAGGATGCCCGCCACCAGATCGACGACATAATGGCCGCCGATCGGCACCGCCGCCGCCAGCATCAGCGCGTTGAGCAGCGCGAACGGCCAGCGCAGCGGCGGCAGGTGCCAGAAGCCATAGCCGAGCAGCACCGCCGCCCCGGCATGGAAGCTCGGATAGTTGATGATGCCGTCCAGCGTCGCGAACGAGATGGTGCCGATCGTCCCGTCCTGTAACGCCAGCAGCAGTCGCGGCTGGTTCCACGGCACCGGATCGAGCATCGCGGGCACCTGCGCCGCCGCGATGCCGAAGTGATGATAGGCGCCCAGTGCCGGATGATGGGCGAAGAACGCCATGACCACGCACAGCGTCAGGACCCATGCGGCAAGGAAATGCCACAGCCGCCGGTGCCGCCCGCCCAGCGCATGGAGCGCGATCAGCAGCGCGGGTTGCCAGCCGATGCTGGCATAGGCGATGTTGGCGATCCGCACCGGAAGGCCGGACCGGTCGAAGGCCAGCATCGCGCGCGGCCAGTCGAACCCCGGGAGCAATATCCGGTCGGCGCGGGCGAGCGCGCCGTCGAAATAGGGATGCGGCCCCGCCGCCAGCACGAAGGTCAGCAGGCAGACGGTGGCGCAGATCGCGGTGAACAGCGCATAGCCCTCGATCATCGTCGCCAGCCGGAGCAGACCGCGCGCGCGCAGGCACCATGCGAACCATAGGATGCCGAGCATCATCCCGCCGAACATCGCGAACTCGTCGACCGCGATATGCAGCCCGGTCCGGTGCAGCGCGATCGGCATTCCCACCCAGCCGAGCAGCAGGAACAGGTAGACCGGCACCGCCCCGACCGCGAACGGTCGCTGGCACCCGATCGGCATGGCGTGGAGGGCGGCGGCCGGCATCGCCACTTCCTGCACCCTCATCCCTTAACGATGCGCAAATCCGTCACCCGCGCGACAGGCTCCGGCAGGCGGCATGACGGCGGTCAGCCCCGCTCCACCAACGTCACGATCGACAATCCCAACCGGCAGATCGCCTCGAACGATGGTCGCCTAGAGCATAATCCGAACGGCGTGAATCGTTGAGGGATTCCCAAGGGGACTGAAGTCTGATTCAAGCCTGTCACCGGCGACAGGAGGCCGGTCAGATGGGCAAGCCGTTATCGATGGACCTGCGGGA
>NZ_CAKLBB010000010.1:0-152696 GCF_920939515.1 Sphingomonas sp. Leaf4
GGGTAGATGATTACGGGTCAAGACGATGTTTCCGCCACATCGTCCCGGATCGAGGTCACGTAGCCGGCAATTGCCATCACGGCAAAGGTTGAGCGCTTTCCCAAAACGCCATCCTTGCGGGAAAGCGGGCAGGGTCGAGGCTCACCACCTCCCACGCTGACAACATGAATGAACGGCAGAAGGTAGGGAGCCGAAAAGAGACCGCGAATGACCGGATGTAGGTCGACTGTACCGAATGCGGACTCCTGCTCATGCATTCCAGAAGCCGCTTTTGCGACCATGACGGCGCTTGAGGTCAGCTACATAGTCGGGGTGATCAGAATGCCCGGCGAAGTCGTCGATCCGACGGGCGAGGTGTTCACAGGTGCGGAGATGACGGGCAGCATGGCCATAGCGCTTGTGCTTGGCGGCATCGAGCGACAGGTCGATCATCGCGCGCAATACGAGCGTGGCAGCAAGCGGATGGCGCGTCTCCAGCGCGTCGGCGGCCGGGGTGAGGAGGCCGTAGTGATCGCCATTGAGTTGGTCAGCCCGGGTGATGACCATGCGGGCAGCACGGTCGTGCGCTGGCCAGTCGATCATGAAGGCCAGTGCCTGATGAAAACCGGGGTATTCCGAAACGTAGTCGATCGCTCGCGCCTCGGCATCGATGTCATCGAAATCCGGTAGCCGCTTCAGATATGCCCGGAGGTAATCGGCATCGAGACCACGCTCGAACGCCTGCCAGCGTTCGGCTTGGGCGTCATCAGATCGACCGAGGGCATCGAACACGTTGATGTAAGCCCGTTGCCAGCCGGGCCAATAACCGCCGTGGCGATACGTACCCTCCGCCTGCTTCAGCGCGGCTAGTGCTTCATCAACGCGACCGGCTGCCAGCATCCGCTCGGCGATGGCCGCCGCAATCATGGGATTGGTGCGCTCTTCTTCCGAGTGACGCCTCACAAACCCGTCGACGTCGCCGAGTGCGTCGGCGATCTCGATCAGTGCCGAGCGAACCCGACGCTCCTGATGGCTCCGCTCGTGATCGTCTGCATGACTTGGACCGCGCATGCTCAGCCCGATCGCCTGTCGCCCTTCGCCCGCAGCTGCCTTGGCAATGCCGGCTGCCATTTCCTCGAACTTGACCTTGAGCCGGGTCAGTCCGTCAGACCCCAGCGCCGGTGCGGTCGTGCCGATCAGGCCGTCGAACTGGCCATAGTCGTTTGCACAAACCGCCGACAACACGCGGCCGACGAGCACCTCTACGGACTGGCCAGCCCGATCCGCGACATCGCCGAGATCGTCGCGGGCGGTGGCGATGATACCACCGATCAGGCCGTTGCTGTCGTCGCAGCGCTCATAGATCGATGGCGCCATCTCCAGCAGCCGCCACAACAGGTCAAAGGCCTCGCCGGGATTGTTCGGCCCGACATGCGTGACTATCGCCTCGCGCTGCGTCTCGAGATCTTGGCCAAACTCTCTCGCCTTGCGCCAATCCACATACGAGCGCGATCGCGCGATCGAGACGAGCCGCTTGCGGATTTCACCCGCGACATCGCCACCGCTGTGGCTTGCCAGTTCCAGTCGCAGTCGGCGTTTGGCCGCGGCATCGCCTGCGGTCATCTCGAGCAGAAGCGCTGCCAGACGTTCGGAGCCGAGCGCGGCCAGGTTGTTCGCATTAAGGGTCGTCGTGGACGCCATGCCCTGTCGTCACGCGGGAAGTCTGATCCGTCAAGCGCCTGCGCACGCCAGTCCGCGGGGTCACGCATGTTGATGCCACCGTGGACTTTACGGCCGCACAGCGGATTTGCGCATCAGGTCTTGCAAGGCATTGACGATGTCGCGGTAGGAACCGATCGCATACGCGATCAAGATTTTTGTTGTCGTGCAAACCGCCTTGCCTCGCGACAACCTCGCCATGCTACATTGAGCAGGGTACACAAAGGACCCCAAGTGAGCGACGCCCGAGCCAATATCCTGCAACTGGCGCGCGAGATGGCCGAGAGCGGGCTGTATCGCGGCTGGCGATCGATCGAGGGGCGGCTCCGCGCCGACGGCCTGCCGCGCGTTCGCGAGGCGCTGGACGACGACGACGTCAGACGCGAACTCGACCATCGCTGCCAGACGCTGCGGAACCCCCGCTGACATCTGACGACGTCAAGCTTGGCGAACGTCTGTCCCGTCAGTCCCGATCGACCGGGCGCCCGATCCCCACCGCCACGATCGCGTCACGCACGCGCCGGAAGAAGCTCGCCGGCAGATAGCCATAACTGACCGACGGCTCGCGACCGGGAACAGGCCGAATATCGTAGCCGGGCCAGGAAAAGCGGTTCCACTCGGTGATGACGATCCACGACCGATCGCCCGAGAGGCCGAGGTCGCGCCGGACGGCGTCCGGCACTTCGATCGCCAGCTGATCGCGGGCAGGGGGCTTGGTGGTCATCGGCACGACGTGAACCTGATCAATCCCGTCCTTGGTCTGGGTGACCAGGACGACCGCGACCGGCCGGTCTTTTATACCTTCATCACGGCCTTTAACGTACTCGTATTCCCATAGGTAGCTGTAGTTCAGAACCTCGCCGGGTTCAGGAAGCGTTGAGCCTTTTTTCGGCCGCTTCGGAGCCGCGGCCGGGCTCGACGGCGCGGATGGCTTCAAGGGTTTCGTCATCCAGATCCTCCACGCGCCCGGCGACGCGTTCGCGACGGCGCAGGCGCTCGTATTCATCGATAGGAACCATGACGAAGCGCACGCGGCCGTTGCGACTGACCCCGACCGGTCGAATCATCGCCTCATCGGAGTAGCGGCCGAACTGTTTCTGCAGCTCGCCCGACGGGACGACTTCCATGCTCTTCGCCATATGCGGCGCTCCTTCCTCGGGTGCTTGACCTGTTACCATCGCCTGTCCGGGAACCGCTTCTCGCCTGACCACCCGCATGGACCCTCATCGGGTCGCTCGCTTACGTGGCGCGGTTCTCAATACTGCCGGGGCTCTCTTTTGAATCTGTTACTTCCCGAAAGCTCACTTGGAACGATCCCAGCCTGAAAGTCCGGAATACACTGTAGATAGCCAAAACGTATGAAATCGTCAACATCGGTGAAATTCGGAAGAAATAGAAAGTCCGGGTAACATGCAGGGTGTGGAAAAGACGGTCGATCGGGGTTATCCGACAAATCATTCTAGCGATAAACCTCATTCCTGCTAAATAGATAATGGTGCTAATTCGATGAATGGCGTACCAGTCATCGGGAGCAGAACGGGGCCGGTGTGCAGGATTGGTGAAGGGACGGGCGAACGTGTCACAGGACGACGGTAAGGACATAGGCGGTACGCTTGGTCTCGTCGTTACCGATCGGACCAACTCGGTCGGCGCGTACCTGCCGGACCTCGCGCCGGATGATCGCGAACGCGTTGATGATTATGTAGCGCGGGCCTCGGCTGCGGCGACGCTGCGCGCCTATCAATCCGATTGGCGTCTGTTCTGTGGATGGTGCGACGAGCGTGGTTACCAGTCGTTACCGGCGACGCCGGCGATCGTCGCGGCGTTCCTGACGCTGCTCGCGGAACGCGGCTTCGTTCCCCAGACACCACAGCGATCGCGCGGGGGACGGGCAGCCGTCGCAAAGCCGCTTGGTCGCTCGACAATCAGCCGGCGTCTTGCCGCCATCGTGTTCGCGCACCGGGCGGCGGGGATCGATCCGCCGTCCCACCAGCCCGACGCCGCCCGGCTCGACAAGGCGATGCGGGCGATCCGACGTGACAAGCGCGATGATCCGTCCTCAAGGAAGCGTCCTGCGGACGGCGATGTACTGCGAGACATGCTGCGTACAATCGCCGGTGACGATCTGCGTGCTTACCGTAACCGTGCGCTGCTTGCGATTGGGATGGCGGGTGCCTTTCGTCGCTCCGAGCTCGTCGCGATCACCGTGGCCCGCGTGTCGGAGGATGCGCGCGGGTTGCTGGTTCGGGTGCCGACTTCGAAGACCGACCAGGAGGGCAGGGGACACAGCGTCGCTATTCCCGATGGTCGCCGTCTTGAACCCGTCCGGCATTATCGCGCTTGGCTTGATAAGGCGGCGATCGCGCACGGACCGGTGTTCCGCAAGCTCACCCCGCAAGGGCGGCTAACCGAACATCCAATGAGCGCGCAAGGCGTGGCGCTGATCGTAAAGGCCGCCGCACAGGCGGCGGGCTATCCGCCGGCATTGTTCTCCGGGCACTCGCTGCGCGCCGGGTTTTTGACCGAGGCGGGTCGTCAGAACGCTAATCTGTTCAAGATGCGCGAGCATAGCCGTCACGCATCGATCGATATGGTCGCTGAATACGTGCGGGACCATGAACGCTTCCGCGAACATGCCGGCGAGGGGTTCCTGTAGGCATTATATATAGGGGCACTGGAAACAGTGACCCCTTGGCCAAATGCTTTCGGCCTAATTGGCCAGGCTATGATGGCTTGCGGCGTAGGCATTTAAGCCTGCCGAACTCCCGCGTGCTATCTTGGGTATGCGCTGATTCAATGCTGACAATTTTCGGTGTCCGATTGGGGTCCCCATTCTAACGATTGAACACTCGATTATGAGGTCGCTAGACGCCTAACTCTCGTCGTTCATGGCTGCCAAAACGGTTCTAGAAACCTGTCGTGTACTCATCCGCGACATCCACGTCGGGGACGACTGACTATGGGACATTCCTGCCGGTCGGCGCCATGGGTCGGAACGTCAGAATACGCCCGACAGCAGCCGTTCGTGGAGCTGATTGAGCCCTTTCCCCTTGATCTGGATCGGGAGACACTCCGGGGTGGTTCCGTTCGGGCGGGCCTGCTGGAATAGGGCAGCGCCACCGTGCATCGGCCAATTTCCCCTGAAGAGCGTAGGCTACGACGCCCAGCCTGGCCGATGCCGTTAGCGCGCCGCTATGAGGTCGGGTATTGAAGCGAAAGTGCACGAAGCAAGAAGATCCCGAGTAGGCATACCTGATGGAATTGGTCGATCCAGACTTCACGGGACTCTTCGCGCCGTCCGACGAGGGAAAGTATCGCGTCCTCGCCTTCTCCCCCGCTGTCCGACCTACGCCGGGGCGACCAGCGACGCCCGCCATGACATTGAACCAATACCAGAGCTTCGAAGCGGGACGCCTCCTTCTTGGCGGCCTTCTCGAGATTGAGGAGGCCTACGACGTGACCATGGGCAACTATCTCGAACTCGAAGAGACGGTCCTCCGGCTCTCCGCCCTCGAACTTGCCCAGCGCCGGCCCGACGACCATTTCGATACCGCCCGCCGATCCTGCCATCGCGCGCTTGCGAACCTTCTATCCGCCTCTCGCGCGTTCCAGGACCACAGTCAGCGTCTCGCCTCCTCCATCGGCGACAGCAACAGCGATCTGGATGCGATCAAGACGGGCTTCAGCCGCGCCTACGACGGCGCGCTAGGCTATCGCTTCATGAGTGCGCTGCGCAATCACGCACAGCACTATGGCGTGTCGGTCTCCGGCGTCGCGCACATGCGGGCGGCAACCGGATCGAGCCCGGAGAGCGAACGGCACCACGTCACGGTCACGCCCTATCTTCTGCTCTCGGATCTCCGGATGAACGGGAAGTTCAAGACGTCCGTCCTCGACGAGACGGATGCCACGGCTCGAGAGGGACCAAACGGCGAGACCATCATCCCCATCATTCCGATGGCACGAGAATACATCGCGGGTCTATCGTCCGTTATGGCGGCCATTCGCAGGCTCTATGCGGATCGAGAGACGGCGGCGCTGAACATGATCTATTCCGCCTTCTATCACTACAGCGGCTGGTTCACGAAGGGCGCGCCGGTCGGCATGCACGTTGCTTCTGCTTCGGCCCCGGACACGCCGGCAACCTATTTCGGAACCGACGCCCATTTCAAGACGATGAAGCTCCGGGAGGTGAACGTCGAACTGTATCTGCTGACTGAAACGGACATTCGTCAGTAGGCGGGGCCAGCGCATCTCGCCGTAAAACACGACGTCCAGCCATTGGCCCTGAGTTGGCGATACCTATCCGGCACCGAGTTCCGCCGGAGCAAGACTCCGGCTCCCGACAACCACAGGCATCACTTCGCCACCGGCGCCCCGATCGACAGCGTCGGCACGAACCCCTTCTCCCTGTTCTGGTCATAGATGAGCATCTCGAGATCGGCCTTCGGCATCCAGATCCGTCCCGTCTCGACGGCGAGCGACGCTGGCATCACCGGGAAAAGGTGGATCACCTGACCCTCGCCGTGTTGCGCCTTGATCTCGTTGTAGACCTCACGGAGCGTGGTGCGGAAAGCCGACAGATCCTCGGGCTGGCGGACGACGTCGTTGCCGGGCTTGGCGATCGTGATGGTCCAGATCGCGGCATCGTCACCGAGCACCCTGGTGATCCGATCGTCGTTCACTGTCGCACTCACCGCGATCTTCAGCGCGATCCTCCCCGTCGCGTCAGCCTCGGGACGCGACACAAGGAAGTCGAGGACCGGCCGGTCCCGCTGCCAATTCCATGTCGCCGTCGGTTCGCGGTGGCGATTGTGCACGGTTATCGGGACGATTTCGTTCAGCAGGCGGCCTAGCTCGATCAGCAGTGGCTGCGGAGCCAGCGCGAAGACGCTGAGATGGCGGATCTCCTGCCGCTCGATCCGCCCTCCGATTCTGTCCGCGAACAGCCGATCGAGGTTCTTCCGCTGCAATTCCCAGAACTCGAGCTCGTCATCCTTCATCGCCTGGTTGAGCATTTCGAGATCGATCGTCTGGCTGGTGGCCGGATGCCGGTCAGGCGGCATGGCGGCGAAGATCGCCTGGGTCGACACGAGCGCCTCGTGGTTGCCGATGGATGCACCGAAGCGGAGGACGTGCGAGGCGTATTCCTCACTGATGCCCGTGTTCGTGGCGATGCGCGTCTCGTGGGCATCCTTCATTGCGTGGAGCAACTTGACCGGGTGCCCCTCTTCATCGTCGACGTCGATGAGCTTGTGATGCCTTCCACATAGCAACATCAAATTGCTCAGCTCCTTCGCGAGTTTCGGCGAGAGGACCTTGTCGCCCCGGGGACCGTCCTCGCTATCGCCCACAATGTGGGCGATGTAGCCGAACAGCGCGTCCCGCTTCCCGGATATCAGATCTCCGACCAGGTTTTCGTTGCAGCCGCGATACTCGCATCGCCCACCGGCGAGCGCCCACAGGGCGGCAGCAATCTTCTGAGGGGGCTTCGTTTTCGCCATTCTCTTCAACTCTCCGGTAGCAGAGGCGCCGATTCACGCCGATTGCAAAGCGATCTCGGCGGCGTCCGCGCCATGTTCGAACAATGTTGCCGTGCACATCAGGCCACGTCTCGAAGCGCGCACGATCAGCAGCACCGCAAACGGGATGTCGCGCTCGCCGCCGACGAGATTCCGCATCGAGGCCGCATCCTCGCCGCTGGGCACAGGCAGGTGGTTCGGATGCGAATGCCACTCGCCGAGATAGTTGAAGCGGCCATAGTCCGCGCCAGTACGCTCGAAGAACGCCTCGAGCGCCTCCTGATGATGCTCCACTGATCGGACGAAGTGCGCGGCACCGCCGGTGCGGCTATCGACCGAGAAGTCGACGAGGCGGAAGCTGCCCGGCTCGATCTGCTCGGCCATCAGCACGCCGCCGATTTCGCGCCGACCAGCCTCCCTCACCGCCCCGTGGAGGCGCGACCTGAACTCGTGCGGCATCGCCAGCCTCATTCCGCTTCGCCCTTTCCCGTGTCTGGAAAAAGCTGTTTGGCCAGAGCGGCCAGTTCGGCCTCCGCATTATCGTCCTTCTGAGGTCCCCACTCCCCCTCGGGCACAAGGCTGATCGGCCACGTGTCGAACGGCGCCTCGAATATCCACTCCGCCTTCAGACCCACGGCATATGCCGGGTGCGGGAAGGCTGTCTCCTGCCTCGTCAGCGCGTCCAGGGTCATCCGGGTCATGTGGGCGGCGATCACGCTGACGTCGGCATCGTCGGCTATCAGGGGAGGGCTCTCGTCGAGAGCCAGCCCATACTGGACCTCCTCTCCCAGCGGCATCGGCCGCCCCCGATCGTCACACCAGCGCAGCAGCTGCCGACGGGCCGCGTGCGGAGCCGGCTCGATGTCGGGTCGGAGCCTGACGACGAACCCGCCTATCCCGCCGGCGAACACCTCGCCCCAGACTAGCATTTTCTTCTCGCTTCGCGCGACCGACGCGCACAAGTTGAAGATCTGGGGATCGGCCGTTGCGTCGATGATCAGGTCGGAGCCCCCGACATCGACCAGCGCAGAATCCGTCGACAACGAGCTCTCCTGGCCGCCCAGCACCAGTCGCCTGACCGTGACGTTCGCGGACGGTCTAATCTCGCGGATACGCTTGGCGACGGCATCGGGTTTGTTGAGGCCCACGGAGCGCCAGTCCAGATCGTTGCGGACCAGGTTGTCGGGGAAGAGGACGTCGCCGTCGACGAGCACGAACCGGCTCAGCCCAGCCCGGGCGAGCGACGCGGCGATCTTCGAGCCCACCGACCCACAGCCGACAATGCCGACGGATGCGGACGCCAGCCGGTCATACGCGCCCGGCAGCCTGTTGGCGCTCGAGGGAGCCTTCACGGTGGTGTAGGCGAGCATCTCGCGCGGGCCCCGGCCACTGGGAAGCCACATGAGGTGGAAGTCGCCATCGCACTCGACCAGGACGACGGCGTCCTCCTCCGAACCCCTGACGACCTCCAGCAGGCCTTCGTGGCCAATTGTCTCCGCGATCACCTTGACCAGATCATACTCGGTGCGGATGGTCGCCTTCACACCGGCACCCATCCGCACAACGAAGCCCTTGCGCCGGCGAAACAGCGCCACGTTGGGCCCCGCCGACCACAGCGCCGCGTCCTCAGGGCCGAGCCGCCTGGGCACCGCCACCCAGTGGCTGGCAATCGCCTTCTCGGACAGCTCAAGCTCTACCGGCCGGCAGATATCCAGCGACGACACGGCGTCAGCGAAGTCGTCCGTGAGCAGAAACCGCATCCGGAAGCCGCGGATGTCCTGCCCGACGGTGGTCGCGTGCGCGCTCTCCACGCGCGCCGCCACACCCTGCGCCGGCTCCTCGCCCTGCAGCAGCCGATGCGCGCTCTCGATCATCATCGCACCAGTGAAGGCCGGATCCCAGTTGTCCGGGCGATACTCGAGGCACAACTCGCCGCCCGTCCCCCACTGATGGCTGGACAGCCGAATCTCCTCCCGTGGAAACACCTGCGGCGGCATGTCCGGGAAAAAGCGCGGGTAGCTGATCGTAAGCGGGATCAGCCGACCCAGGCGCTCCATCTTAAAGTTAGCGGAGAGGCTGCCGCCCTTCCCGACGGTCCACTCGACGTCCCTGAGCCATTCGTGCTGCTCCTGCAGCGCGTCGATCGCGAAACCCTCGCTGCGCGCACGGCTGGGCTGCGCGATCCACCAGATCACGCAAAGCCCTGCGGCTTGCTGGGAACCCGCGGGACGGACCCGAACGACGGGGTTGACGAAGCCACGGTCGCGGCCGTCGCCGCCGTTGCACTTCGCAGAAGTCCGCTGGATCCACCGCGGAACCGTGTCTCGGCACGCTTCGCGAGCCCGGTTCCCATGTGAGGCGAGAGTGCGTCGGCCATGCTGGAGCCCTGCTCCATCGCCGCGACCTTCGCGTAATCGGCCTGCGCCTGACGCAGCCATGTGTAGAAGGCCCGCTCGCGCTCCGGATGCTCGCCCCATTTGTCGGCGAAGTTCTCCATGGGATCGCTTGGGTTCGCGATGTGGGCGCGATTGTGGCCGTCGCGCAGAATGTGCCGCTCCATTCCCGACAGGATCGAGAGCAATGCGTCGGCGACATCCTCCTGACCCTCGTATGCGTGCGCGGCCAGTGTCGTGATGATGATCGAGATCGGGCAGCAGTTGATCTCGTCCCTCGCGAACATCATGTCCCGATGGCGCTTGAGGATCATGATTGAGTGCTGGAGCGGCGTCCGGACCTTGTAGTCCGGGATCTTCTCGACGCTGGAGTTCATTGACCTCGCGAGGGCGCGCTTGCGCTCGTTGAGGACGACGGCCATCCGGGTCTTGAACCACTCCAGATAGCCCTTCGGGTTTGAGCGCGGCCAATCGTCGGTGATCTGGCGATAGTCCCAGCGCTCGTTGTCGGTGATGGCGATCGCAGTTCCGGCCCAGCGAGCGTCGTAGCGGTTGGCCTGCAGGATCCTGCGCACACTCTCCCCGTTCGGCAGAGCCGGCACGACGTCCATGTGGAACTGCGCGCCATCCGCGTAATTCAGCGTCCAGCACCGACGCCCCTCGTGAAGCGGCTTGTGCATGCTCTGGGCGCGCCGGTAGGACTCCATCTCCACGCGCAGCAGCTCCTTGAGATGCTGCTGGGTCAGCTGCGTCTTACCGAGATACTTTAGCTCGCAGACCGCATCAACGTCGTACTCCTCGTCCTCGTTGAGCGGCTTGATCACCGTGCCGAGGCCGAAGGAGCCCTGCACATAGACCGCTGGACCGAATTCCTTCAGTGTTGACTCCGGCCTATTCAGCCAGCGACCGAGCGAATTGTAGCTCTTCTCGGCCTGTTCGTAGCGCGTGTCGCTGATGTCGAGCTCTTCCGCGAGCGCAGCGAGATAACGCTTGGATGACGCATTAGCTGAAGGCATGGATTAGTCCCCGCTCGAAATCATTTCCCTATTTGTTCCTTTAGGTGTCGCGACGATCGCTTTCAATGTCGGCAGCCGCACTTCTCCAAAGGATTCACAGATAGAGCCCGTTCTGGATGCAGTTTGACAACCGAAGACCGCCGGTCCCGAGCGATGTCGGAGGCGCGGTGTGAATGGCTCCGCTGCCGGCCGGCCCGGAAGTTAAAGGACCCGTAGGAAATTCGATTCTAATCGTTAACGCGACCGGCCGTCGATCGAAAATGTCCGAGGGGCCCCATCGATCCACGCAGGAAACGACTTCGATCGTCACCTGCCTCCCGCACCACATAGAACCGATAGCAACCGAAGCGACCGCGCCTGCGCAACACGGCCGCAAAAAACCCGCGCTGCGCGCTGATCCTGATCGCGGCGGTCCCGCTACTAGCTGGTCCGACTATACGTTGCGAGGAGGAAAGAAGACGAAGCAGAGGCCGGCGAACGTGGCGAACTGAGCGAGGACGTTTACCCACTTTGCCACCTCGCTGTCCAAACCGAAATAAGCGTTTAGCACAACACCGATGATCGCGAGGGCAAACGCGATCAATGAAGCATATCGCAGACGAGGAGCCCGGATCACTACTGCCCGCGAGCAGTCAATCATGATGCGGGTTTCTAGAATGTCAACGTATTCGAAGGCTTTAGAAGGAGCTACCGCAAGTTCATGCAGTAGCATTCTCCATGGCTCCTTGAAGTTGGCTGGGGCCAATAGGTCGAAAGTTCGAATATCTTCGAGACCATCGACAAGCCCGAGTGCGATGAGATCGCCGAGGAACCTCTTCCGACACCCGGTTACGTCGATGACGTGCTGCCCACCCGCTCGTCTCACTCCCTTGAGGAACTGCCTCAGCTCGCCGTAGTGAACCTCTTCGCCATGATAGTTGATGGGTCGTCCGTCGACGGGCTGGTAGAATGCCTTCACCTCGTCGCCAGTCACCGAGCCGTTGTGGCTGCCGAGGGGCACCACCGTTCCGTCCGCCTGCAAATATTCCGCGCGGCGAGCCAACGACTCCATGCTCTGCAAGATCGAAGTCATCGTTCGCCTCGCTAGGCCGGAGGGCGCCCGAGGAAATGCGTCACCGGGAAAACCATAGACGTGAACAAACCTAACCGTGGTCACCGAGGCCGACCGTAAATTGTGCACTACGCTGTTCAGGTAGGTGTCCGCCCGCTCGGAATCGACGAAGACCAGCAGCTGGCTCACAGTTGGCGGACCAAACTTATGGCTCCCCCGCCGGAAGCCTTAGCCATGCGGAGGTGGAGGTACGCCTCCTCGACCGTCGTACCGACGCCGAACGATATTGTGCAGCCGGTTTCATCGGCGAAGTCGCGCGAGAGGACTTCTAGAATATCGACGTCGAAGGTACCAGCAGGTACGGTTAGCAGAAGGTCGTCGCCCCCCGCCATCACTACCTGTGCAGACAGGCGCTGGATCATCCGCTCCGCGATAAGCGCAATAGCTGCGGTGAGCGCGGCGGAGAATGTGCCGAGCTCGACGAGATCACCAGAGAGGAGAGCTCTCTCTACGCGCTGCCTGACCCGATCAGCATCACCAAGAATGTACAGCGTAGATGTCAATCTTGTTCCTAGTGGACGACGATCTCGTCGAGCGGACTATCCCGCATCGGCGCCCAGAAGCAACCGCTTCAAGCGTTCGATGCGCGAGTGAAGGGTGCTCGTAAAACTGCGAAGGCGCTTAGACCCGTTGCGGACATTGGGGACACCCTCTCCCACTATGAACCGCCCCGGTATGCCGGAGGTTACTCGAGGCGGGTTGCAATCGAAAAGGCGGGTTCTGTCAGATCCGGACATTCTCGAAATTGCTGGTGAACGACCGTCTCTGGTCGAGAGCCGCTATCGCGGAAAACGGTGGGAAGCGGACACTCGCGCGATCGCAAAATCCGGGTCCGCTAGGGTAAAAAGCGAACCCGTGTTGGACAGATCATGCAGGAAAATGAATTCCGCATAATTTGTTGCCGTCTGGGTCGCGAAAATAGGCAAGTTCGACTGTTCCCAGCGATGCCGTATTGCGCGGGCCGGGCGGGGCTTCGATCGAGGTGCCGCCGTTGGCGACCGCGGTATCATGAAGCTGCTTCACTTGTTCAGGCGAGTTGCACGAAAAGGCGACGGTGCTGCCGTTGGCGACGCTTGCCGGTTCGTCGTTAATCGGCTGGCTGACGATGAAGTTGGTTCCGTTGCCATTATTATAGATCAGCCGCGTATGGCCGCTGTCGGCGATGTTCCGCGCCCCTTCGCCTGCCCCCAAAGTGGCGAGCACCGTGTCGTAGAAGCGCTTCGACCGTTCAATGTCGTTCGATCCGACCATGGTGTGAAAAAGCATCCGTGCTCTCCTTGGGGCTGATCGACTTCCGATCGCCACTAGCCTTTTAACCTAACCGGCCCATAGGACGCGGTCACCCCCGGGTCGTCGAATGTCCACAATTGGTCGGCATAGGCCCCCGAGCAATACCAGACCGTCATACCCGCAAGCGTTCTTCCGATGGCCGATCTGGCCATTGGAGAACGATCATGGAGATGCCTGAAACCGAGCGCACCGTCACAAAGCGGCAAGTCTGGAATGCCGGAAGAACCGTCGGTGCGAAGCGTGCCCTCAAACCGAAGCAGATTTGGGAGATTCGGTTCTATCTCAATCAGCGTCGACGCCTGCGAGATCGGGCGCTGTTCGATCTGGCGATCGACAGCAAACTTCGAGGCTGCGACTTGGTGCAGATGAGGATCGGCGACCTTGTCAACAGCGGGCAAGTCCGAACGCGAGCGATTGTCATGCAGCAGAAAACAGGCCGACCGGTTCAGTTCGAGCTACTTCCAGATGCTCGCGCCAGCCTGCTGGCTTGGCTGGAGCGGCGGGGCGGCACGGTGGACGACTACGTCTTCCCCAGTCGAGTCGATCGTGATGGGCATCTCAGCACTCGCCAGTACGCCCGGCTTGTCGATGAATGGGTGACAGGGGTCGGTCTGATGCGAAGTGAATACGGTACGCACTCGCTCCGCCGAACAAAGGCATCAATCATCTACAGGGCAACCGGCAATCTGCGAGCTGTCCAGATCCTGCTCGGCCATAGCAAGATCGAGAACACGGTCCGCTATCTCGGCATCGATGTGGAAGACGCACTTGCCCTCGCCGAGAACACCGAGATTTGACCTGTCGGCTCCTCGCTCGGGCGAGGGGCCGCCCTTACGGCGCATGGGACGAAGCCGCCATCACCGAGACTTAGCCGAACGGCGAGTTCGACCGAGAGCAGCCGTTCACGAGCGGCTCGATTGGGATGGTGAAACAAGAATGCCCAGGGCTTCACGAAGCCCGTCGCCGCCGCGAGAACCGGACTGTCGGCCGTTATTTTGCGCGGGGGGCCTGGGCGATCGCGGTAGAAGGCGGTAGCCAGCGAGCATCCGCAGGTTCTGCCAATAGTCTGGAACATCAAACTCCGAACACGACGTATTGGCACCACCGAAACATCAGTCCGAGCGGCGATGTTCGCTTGCGTCCAGTCCGTAACGCTGGAGCCGATCATAAAGGCTGCGTTTTGACATCGACAGTGCTTCGGCTGCGAGAGCGACGTCGCCTGCCGCCTTGTGCAGCGCTTCGGCGATAACCGCCGTTTCGAACCTGGCCACCCGGTCGGCGAGCGGCAGGTTGGTTTCTTCTCCTTCGCCTCCAGGCAGGGCGAGGACGGTCTGAACGGCGAAGTTGCGCAAGGCACGCACATTGCCGCGCCACGGGTCGGTCATCAGCCGGGCTTCGACCGTCGCCGTCAGCGACGGGATGGGGCGACCGAACCGTTCGGCGGCTTCCTGCAGAAAATAGCTGAACAATAGCGGTACATCGGCGCGGCGCTCGCGGAGCGGCGGGATGCGGACGCGGACCGTTTCGAGGCGATAGAGCAGATCCTCACGAAACCGCCCCTCGGCGCAGGCCTGGGTCAGATCGCCTTTGGCCGCCGCGAGGATGCGCAGGTCGACGCTGCGCGGCGATCCGCCACCGATCGGGGGCAGTTCGCGCTCCTCGATCACGCGCAGCAACTTGCCTTGGACCGCGCTCGACATGCTGTCGATTTCGTCAAGGAACAGGGTGCCGCGATTGGCGTCGTCGATCCGCCCGCCCTGCAATCGCCCCCCGAACAATGCCTCGTCGGCGAGCTGATCGGGCAGCGCGGCGCAGTCGATCGCCACGAAGTCGCGTCCGCGACGTTTGCCCCAGCGGTGCAGCAGCCGCGCCACCAATTCCTTGCCGGTGCCGGTTTCGCCCTCGATCAGAACATCGACGTCGACCTGCGCCAGTTGCCGGATCGCATCGCGCAGACTGGCCATGGCAGGCGTCGTGCCGATCAGCGGAAAGTCCTCTTCCGCTGCCGGAAGTGCGGCACGCAGACGCCGATTTTCCAGCACCAGCCGTCGCGTCTCCAGCGCGCGGCGGACGCTGGCGACCAGATGGTCGGTAGCAAAGGGCTTGGCGATGAAGTCGAACGCACCCCGGTCCATGGCGGCAACCGCCATGGGGATGTCGCCATGCCCGGTCATCAACAGAACGGGCAATTCGGGATCGCTGGCGCGGACGGCCTCAAAGACGGCATGACCGTCCATGCCGGGCATCCGGATGTCAGTGACGACGATCCCTGGATAGTCGACGGCGATACCCTTCAGCGCGGTGCGCGGATCGGCGTGGGCGTCCGCCTCGATCCCCGCGATCGCGAAGGTGTCGGCGATCGCCGCGCGCAGTTCGTCATCGTCGTCGATCAGCAGGACCTTCATGCCATCCCCTCTTTTGCCCGCGCTACCGTGACCCGGAAGGCCGCGCCCCCGAGCGGGGACGGTACCACCGATACCGTACCGTCGAATGCCTCGATGATGTCGCGAACGATCCCCAATCCCAATCCCAGCCCTTCGGGCTTGCCGGTGACGAAGGGCTCGAAGATCTGGTCGGCGATGGCCGGGTCGATGCCGGGGCCATTGTCGGCGACGGTCAGGGCGACCCGATCGCCTTCGTCGTCGATGGTCAGCGCGACCCGGGGGGCGTCGCGCCCCGCCACGGCGTCGAGGGCGTTCTGAAGAAGGTTGACCAGCACCTGTTCCAGCCGCACCCGCCCCACGACGACGTCGGGCTGCCCCGGGGATGGCCATTCCAGACCCACGCCCGCGGTGCGGAACCGATCCCCGATCAACAGGCGCGTGCCCGCCATCACCGCATCGAGCGGCACCGGCCCGATCGTGCCGGTCCCGCGCCGCGCGAAGCGACGCATCTCCTGCGTGATCGCGCCGATCTTGCCGGTCAGCCGGATCGCCGTGTCGAGATTGGCGTCGACCCGGTCCAGCCTGCCGCCCGCCAGATGCGCGCGGGCATTCTCCGACAGGGTGCGGATCGTCGCCACCGGCTGGTTGATCTCATGCGCCAGACCGGCGGTGATCGATCCCAGCGACCCCAGCCGACTGGCCTGCGCCAGTTCCTCGCGCGCTTCGCGGAATTGGCGGTCGATCCGCGTGCGCTCGGCGATTTCGTCGCGCAACTCGGCGGTTCGGGTCGTGACGGCGGCCTCCAGCCTGGCGCGCTCGCGTGCGGCATCGGCGGCACGGGTGATGCGCCAGAGCAGAAATGCGGCGATCAGCCCGGCAATCAGCGCCGCGACCAACCCGATCAGCCGGGCCAGATTGGCCGCTTGGCGGAAGGCCGTCGCGACCGGCATGATGTGGACCAGTCGCCAGCCCGGGACCGGCATCGCTTCCGATACCGCCATAGCCCGAACCCGCCCAGGCATGACCGCTGCCCCGTCCGCGGCCACGCTGTAGCGGCTTGGGCGCAGCGCGACCCCGCCGAACTGTGCGGCGCTGGTGATGGCGGCCAGCTCCGTGGAGGGCAGCGCACGCGTCGTGCGGAACCGTTCGACCGGATCGGTGGCGAACAGGACGATGCCGCGCCCGTCCGTCACCAGCGTCTGGCCAGGGTCGGTACGCCAGATGCGGACCAGCTTGTCGAATTCGACCTTCACGACAATAACACCCGCCGGGTTGGCGGCGGGACCGATACGACGGGCGAGAAACAGGCCGGGACGCCCGCTGACATTGCCGACGGCGTAATATTCTGCCGCGCCCCGCTGCATCGCACCCACGAAATAGGGACGGAACCGGTAGTTGCGGCCGACGAAACTTTCCGCCGTTCCGGCATTGGAGGCGGACACCGTCTCACCCGCCCGGTCGATCAGATAGATGACCGGCGCGCCGGTACGCTCCGCGAGCAGACGCAGCTTGCCATCCATGCGCCGCCTAGCGGCGGGATCGCCATGCCGTAGCGCTTCACCAAGGTCGTTATACTCCCCCAGCACCAGCGGCAGCAGCCGGAACTGCGCCAGGTCACTTGCAAACAGGCGAACCTGTTGCAGCGCAATGCGCCCTGCTCCCTCACGAAGATCGTCACGTGCTGTATTGCCGAGCCAAACGGATGCGACGAGCCAGGTCAGCAGGCCGATGAAGACGGTCGAGAGTCCGGCCAGAAGCAGAGGAAAGAGACGACGACCGATCATTTTTGCAGGATGCTGCAAATTAGCGGTTGGTGTCATGCGGAAATTTGCACGGAATAGCTGTGGCATGACTCCAAGACGCGATCTTATGCCTATGTTATAATTGCATTTTATAGTTATCTTGGCCACTGATTTACGTGAAATCCGCATAAGCCCATCTTGATCTCGCACCGAAATAATCGGGCGGGGAGAGGACGGGATGATGGCTTTTCAGGATCGAAACGGCAGACGGCTGACCCTGTGGCTGGTCGCGGCAACACTGTCGACGCCGGCCATGGGACAGAGTGCTTCCAAGAAGGCACCTGCTACACCGATCGCCAGCAGCACGCCGTCCTATCCGATCGCCGCGAATGGTGAGGGCACCGTGCAGGGTTCCTACAATCTGTCCCGCTGGGCCGAGGACTGGCGCGCGATGCGCAATCCCGCCAAGCGCGACGACCCGCTCGACGCGCTGAAGTTCATTCCGCTCGACCGGGCCGGCGACAGCTATCTGACGCTGTCGGGCGAGTTGCGCCTGCGCGTGCAGGAAACCACCAATCCCAATCTGCGCGAGGTCGATGCGCAGCGGCAGGAACGGCTGCGCATCTTCGCCGGCGCCGACCTGCATCTGGGCCAGCATTTTCGTGCTTACGGCGAAATCGCCCATGCGGGGCTGGGCGGCGTCAACCTCGGCACGCCCAATCCCAACCTCAAGAACGACCTGATGCTGCAACAAGCCTTTGGCGAGGTGATGGGCGAGATCGGCGACGCCACCGTCGGTGTGCGGGCCGGGCGGCAGGAGTTCACCGACGGCCCCAATCTGTTGACCTCGTCGCGCGACGACAACAGCCTGCGCTTCGTGCTGGACGGCGTGCGCGGCTATGCGCGGGGCAAGCGGGTGCGCGTCGACCTGTTCGACTATCGCTACATCCGCTACGGCTATGAAGGGCTGAGCGACGACCGGACCGATGGCGCGCGCCGGTTCAGCGGCATGACCTTCGGCTATGCGCTGCCCACGACCTTTCTTGGCAAGTCCAAACTCTATTTCGATCCCTTCATCTGGCGGCTGCGCAATCGGGCCGCCGTCTGGGGCGGTCGGTCGGAGCTGGAGGAGCGGACCTTTTATGGCCTGCACCTTTACGGCGATGCCGGTCCGGTGATGCTCGACTGGACGCTGAACCATCAGGCCGGTCGTTATGACGGGCGGCCGATCGCCGCCTGGCAGGCGTTCTTCGCCCAGACCTATCGCCTGGGCAAAGCCGCGACGGCGCCGCGCGCTGGCGTGCATGTCGACTATGCCTCGGGCGGTGGCAGTTATGACGGCGGCACGCTTCGCACCGCCAGCGGCCTGTTCGGCAACAACATCTATTACAGCTACCAGCTGTTTCTGACACCGACGAACCTAGCGGTCATTGCCCCCAACCTGACCGTACAGCCGACGAGGAAGCTGCGCGTCACCGGCGAATATGGCCTTGCTTGGCGGCCGAGCGAAACCGACGCCGTCTATCGCGCCTCGGGCGCGGCCTTTGCGCGCACGCAGAACGTGGCCGGTCACCGGGTCGCGGATGTCGCCCGCCTCCAGGCGGTCTGGAGCGCGACCGCCCGGCTGACCGTCACCGCCCGCTACGAGCATCTGGTGGCAAAGGAGGCGCTGACTCGCGCCGGCTACGCCAACTCCGACTTTCTGGCCCTGTGGGGCAGTTTCCGTTTTTGAGATGACAATGAACCATAATGGGAGAGACGACATGGCGACGACACCCATGGCCCGCTTGGCACCCGATACGGGACCCAGCACCAACACCCGGCTGAAATCGATCATCGGCGGATCGACGGGCAATCTGGTCGAATGGTTCGACTGGTACGTCTATGCGGCCTTCACCCTGTATTTCGCGCCGCACTTCTTCCCGAGCGGCGACCAGACCGCGCAGTTGCTGAGCGCGGCGGCGGTGTTCGCGGTCGGGTTCGTCATGCGGCCGATCGGTGCATGGGTCATGGGCGTCTATTCCGACCGCCACGGACGCAAAGCGGGCCTTACCGTATCGGTGACGCTGATGTGCGTCGGTTCGCTCATCATCGCCTGCACGCCGGGCTATGCCACGATCGGCGTGGCCGCCCCCGCGCTGCTGGTGCTGGCCCGCCTGATGCAGGGCCTGTCGGTCGGCGGTGAGTATGGCGCGAGTGCCACCTATCTGTCCGAAATGGCGGGCAAGGACCGGCGCGGTTTCTTCTCGTCGTTCCAGTATGTCACGCTGATCTCGGGCCAGCTGCTCGCCATCCTGCTGCTGCTGCTGCTTCAGAACGTGATGAGCAAGCCCGACCTCGAGGCATGGGGCTGGCGGATTCCGTTCGTGATCGGTGCGATGCTCGCCGTCATCGTGTTTCGTCTGCGTCGCGGCCTTGCCGAGACCGAAAGCTTCAAGAACGTCAAGAAGAGCGACGCGCCCAAGTCGGGGTTCCTGACCCTGCTGCGCCACCACCCGAAGGAAACCGCGCTGGTCATGCTGCTGACCGCCGGCGGCACGCTCGCCTTCTACGCCTATTCGATCTACATGCAGAAGTTCCTGGTCAACACCTCCGGCTTCACCAAGGAAGCGGCGACCCAGATCAACGCGGTCACCCTGTTCGTCTTCATGCTGCTGCAACCACTGGCCGGTGCGCTGAGCGACAGGATCGGGCGCAAGCCGCTGATGATCGCCTTCGGCATCGCCGGCGTGCTGTTCACCTACCCGATCTTCTCCGCGCTTCAGCATACGCAGGACATGTTCACGGCGGGTCTGCTCGTGATGGCCGCGCTCATCATCGTGACGGGCTACACGTCGATCAACGCGGTGGTGAAGGCGGAAATGTTCCCGGCCCATATCCGCGCCCTCGGTGTCGCGCTGCCCTATGCGCTGGCCAACACCATCTTCGGCGGCACTGCCGAGTTCGTCGCGCTGAAGTTCAAGGCCGCCGGTTGGGAGCAGGGCTTCTACTGGTACGTCACCGCCATGATCGGCATCTCGCTGATCGTCTATCTGCGGATGCGCGACACTCGCAAGGACAGCCTGATCGCCGAGGATTGATCCACAACGACCGCCGTTTCGAGAAGGAACAACGATCATGCAGACCATGTTGAATCCTCGGGACGGCGGCACATCGGCCCGGCATGTCGAGGCTGGACCTTTCCCGGCCGCCGAACTGCCGCGCGCTGCTGACGGAGGGGCACGGGCACCGCACGGCCTGGAACCCGTCGTCTTCCTGCCCGGGCTCCTATGCGATCAGTCGCTGTGGCGCAGCCAGATCGACACGCTGGCGGATTGTTGCGCGCCCTTCGTTGCGGACCTGACGCTGGATGACAGCATCGCGGCGATGGCGGCCCGGACCCTGGCCGCCGCGCCGCCCAGCTTCTCGCTCGTCGCCTTGTCCATGGGCGGCTATGTCGCGCTGGAAATCATGCGGCAGGCCCCCGGGCGCGTCCGCCGCCTTGCGCTGATCGATAGCAGCGCACGCGCCGACACGCCGGAGCGGACCCAGGAACGCCTGAAGGGCATCCAGTCCCTCGAACGCGGCACGTTCCTCGGCGTATCGCGCCCGTTGCTCCGCAACCTCGTCGATCGCAGCCATTGGGACGACAAGGTCGCCAGATCCATGCAGGCCATGGCCCGCCGGGTCGGAAAGACCGCCTTCCTGCGTCAACAACGCGCGATCATGGACCGCCCTGACAGCCGCAGCTGCCTCGGCGACATCGCGGTGCCCACTCTGATCGTCGTTGGCCGGCACGATCAGATCACGCCCGTCGATCATGCGCGGGAGCTGCATGACGCCATCGAGGGGTCAGTTTTCCATGTCGTCGAGCAGTGCGGCCACATGGCGGCATTGGAAGAACCCGACCATGTCAACCAGCTCCTGAGGGAATGGCTGGTCCCGAGACTGTCCTGACCGACCTCTGCAGCCCGCTTAGGTATTATCGTCATCATGGTTGCCATACGCCCAATGACCGCACCTCTCGGAACATTACGGACATTGCCACACAAGGCGACGCCCCGGCCACGAAACCACATGGAGCCATATTATGGTTAGTGTGCGTGAGACTTTCATCGATTTGATGCGTGACCTGGAATTGACGACCGTATTCGGCAATCCGGGCTCGACCGAGGAAAACTTCCTCGAGCATTTTCCCAGCGACTTCCGCTACGTGCTGGCGTTGCAGGAAGCATCCGTCCTGTCGATCGCCGATGGCTATGCGCAGGCGACACGCAAGCCCGCCTTCGTAAACGTCCATACCGCGCCGGGGCTCGGCAATGCGATGGGCAATCTCGTCACCGCGTCGATGAACAAGACGCCGCTGATCGTCACCGCCGGGCAGCAGACGCGCGAGATGCTGTTGATGGAGCCGTGGTTGAGCAACGTCGACGCCGCCTCCTTCCCGCGTCCGCATGTCAAATGGTCGTATGAACCGGTCCGGCCGCAGGACGTCCCCGCCGCGCTGATGCGGGCCTATGCCGCTGCCATCCAGCCACCGCAGGGGCCGGTGTTCCTGTCCCTGCCGCTGGACGACTGGGCCAGGGAGGCACTCCCCAAGCCGCCCGTCCGCACCCTGGCGACGCGCGTCGCGCCCGATCCCGACCGGCTCACCGAGCTGGCGAAGGCGCTCGACGCGGCGCGCAGTCCGGCCCTGTTGATGGGGTCAGATATCGACCGTGCGGGGGCATGGGACCTGGCGGTCGCGTTGGCGGAGCGCACTGGTGCCACGGTCTTTGCTCCGCCCGGATCCGAGCGTACGAGCTTTCCCGAGGATCACCCCCAGTTCGCCGGCGCCTTGCCCTTTGCGATCGCACCGCTGGCGGAGAAGCTGCGCGGGCACGACCTCGTCGTCGTGATCGGCGCGCCGGTATTCCGCTATTACCCCTACGTCCCTGGGGACTATCTGCCCCAGGGAACGCGACTGGTGCAGATCACCAACGATCCTGCGGAAGCGGCACGCGCGCCGGTGGGCGACGCGCTGGTGTCCGACGCAGGTCTGGCGCTACTCCAGCTGCTCGACCAGGTGACGGCTGGCAAACGGACCGCGCCGCGTCACGATCATGTCGCTCCGGTGCCCTCGCCATCGTCGCCGATGACCGCCGAGGATCTATTCGCCAGCGTGGCGAAGGTGCGGCCCGACGACATGGTGATCGTCGAAGAGAGTCCGTCGAACCTCCCCATGTTGCACCGGCACCTGCCAATACGCCGTCCGCACAGCTTCTTCACGATGGCTTCGGGCGGCCTGGGCTTTGGACTCCCGGCATCGATCGGCGTCGCGCTGGGCGAGGAGGCGACCGGCCGCCGTCGCCCCGTCCTGTCGGTGATCGGCGACGGATCGTTCCATTATTCGATCCAGTCGCTCGCGACCGCCGCGCGCGAAAAGGCGCGGCTGACCATCCTCGTGCCCCGCAACGAGGAATATGCGATCCTGAAGGCGTTCGCTAAGCAGCAGCATACCCCCGGCGTGCCCGGGTTGGACCTGCCCCCGTTCGACGTCGAGCAACTCGCGACGGGCTACGGCTGCCGGTTCGAACGCGGGACCACGCCCGATGACGTCGCTGATCTGGTACGGGCGTCCTTCGACCATGACGGGCCGACCGTCATCGAAGTGCCGATCGACAAGACCGTCCCGGCGCTGTTGTGATCGGAACGCAATACTGGGCAGGGTCAGCGAGGCAGCCGAGGCTTCTTGATTGGGAACGGCCTGCGAGACGGCCGGGGTATTCTCGTTGGGAACCTCCAACGGGACGGGACGAGCGCAGCAGTCCTTCCTAAGCCTATAGGCCGCAGTTTTCTTAAATTTTGTTCCCGATTGCTCTTTCCCGAAACTGTTCCCAAGAGATGGTGAAATGGCACTGCCAAATGGTGTGCCCCAGAAGCCAGTGTCTGGGCGGAGGGACGTGCGACGAACGGCTTGCTACCAAGCGATGCTGGTCGCTTGGTTGAGAACCTGCGACTGACCGCTTTCGGCTGAAGCAGCCATTTGGATATTGCTTCGCGAACGACTTAGATTGGTCGCGAGCTGCCGGCCAGTTGGTGCCGCTTGATCGACAGCTATCCGAGTTCGCTTTTCTGAATTTACCGGAAGGTATTCGGCTAGATCTCTCCATTCGTGACCCCCGATCCCCGGTATGTGCCTTATGGGTATTGGCGAAATGGGCAGGGCAGGCGGGTTCGTCGTCCGACCAACGATATCCTTCACGTGGGCAAGTGGACATCGGTAGTTCTGGCGTGCGCCCATCTGCATCACGATCCGAGCGACAGTCGCTTCGAAAAGCTGGCTGCGCTTTGCCAACGATGCCACATGATCCATGATGCGCCTGAGCATCGCCGTCGCCGATGGATGAATGCGCATTACCGCCGTGCGCTGGGCGATCTGTTCCACGGCCCCTATCCCGAACGAGGCGCCGACTGGATCACGCCGACGCCGGCAAGCATGCTGGATGATCCCCGGATGCTCTACATGCGGCCCTGAACCAGACGTTCCGTTTCCGGGAAAGCCGAACGATCTTGCGGCCATGTTCGTACGATTAGTTCAAAAAGCTGCCTCTAGATTCAGGCGGCTTCGGCCCACCGATGGTTTGCCGGCATGCAAGCGATATTCAGGTGTTCGGCCGCCTCGGCAATAATATCCGTTGATTACCGTTAATTGAATTTAAGATTCGCTTTCTCTATAGGTATGAGTATGATGCCTTCTCCAAGATACTTGCTCGATGACGCGATTATTGCCCGTTCTTTTTAACTGTATTACGATGTCCACAACGCTTTCAATGTAGCTTCGTATTTCTTCACGGCGGAGGGACTGCGCGGTTTGCAAGGTCAAGAGCGTGAGTTGTTCGATCGCGCCGGCCGGAGAGTCCGCGTGGATCGTCGTCAGCGAACCGGGATGCCCAGTATTGACGGCACGGAGGAAGGTGAACGCCTCCGGCCCCCGAAGTTCGCCGAGAATGATGCGATCCGGTCGTAACCGTAGCGAGGCGACCAGAAGGTCTTCGGTCGTCACGCTGGCTTCCGCAAGGGCGTCACGCGGGGCGACAAGGCCGATCGCGTTCGGGTGCCGCAGGGCGAGTTCGGGCGTGTCCTCGAGGAAGACGAGGCGCTCGGCCGGGTCGATCTCGCGTATCAATGCGTTGAGGATCGTCGTCTTGCCGGTGGAGGTACCGCCGGAGATGAGGATCGTGCGGCGGGCACGGACGGCGGTTTGCAGGAACGCCCGCCACTGGCCCGCATCGTACAGCGCCGCCAGCCTTGCCTCATGCGGGTTGACGACGGCGCTACCGGTCGTCGACGCGAAAATGCCCTGCTGCTCGAGATCGAGCAACGACAGGTCGTCGGCGACATATTTCCGGATGGCCAGCACCACGCCGGATCGGGTGGCCGGCGGTGCGACGACCTGGACCCGTTCGCCGCCGGGCAGGCGTGCAGCGAGCAACGGATGTTCGCGGCTGATCCCCTGGCACGTCGCGCTGCCGATCTGTTGCGCCAGACGCCACAGCCGCGCTTCGGTGAGGTCGGGAATCGCCTGCCGCTCGATCCTTCCACCCAGCGCTTCCACCCACAGCACGCCGGGTTCGTTCACATAGATGTCCGTTACATCGGGCCGGGCCAGTTGTTCGGCCAACGGCGCGAGGAACAGGTCGAGATAGGTGGGGGCAACGGCAGACGTCATGGCCGGTCGACCACCAAACCGGAAAAATCCAGATCGCGCGCTACGAAGATGTTCAGGACCGTGCCCTGTTTGACCGTGATCTTCGGCCGATAGTCGGTGGGCAACAGCCCCTGTCCGACCGAGGTGACCGGAGACGACGGTATGCCGAGGATCACCGGATTGGATCGCGATCGATAGGCGAGGTTGGCACCGAAGCTGAGTGCCGTCTGCAACACGGCACCGGTGAACCTTTGGAGGAAGAAGCTGTTGACCCGGCCCGGCACGCCGGCACCGCCCAGTCGATCGGCGGCGGGCGACGCGAGCCGGATCGTCGTTCCGTCCGGACAGATCACCCGCGACCAGGTGACGAGCACGCGGTTCTGGCCGGACCGGATATCGCCCTGATATTCGCCGATGAAGCGCGACCCGCGCGGGATGAGCGTCCGATTGCCGTCGAAGCCCCGCGTATCGTCCGATGCGATCGCCCGCACCAGTCCCGGCCGCGCGGTGTCGATGGGTGTTTCGAGCACGATCGGAATCTGCGTGCCCGCCGGGATGAGATCGGTGCGACTGGCGATGATGCTTGCCTTGAGCGGCGTGTCCTCGCCGTTCTCTGGCGGGCGGCTCGGCGAGGTCGTCGTACCCTTTGGTCCCAGGTCGTAGACGATGGCCCCGCCACGCTTCTGGTCGCGCGGCGCGGCCGGTGGCGGCGGCGGGACGTAGGCGATCTGCCGTGTCGGCATGGGGATCGACATACCCGATCGTTGCGGGGTGAACGGTGGCGGCGGGGGTGCCGCGGGCGCGGGCGGCGGCACGATCACGATCGGCTGCGGCGCGGGGGGCAGTGGATCGTCGCGCTCGACCGCGGTGTCGGGCAACCGGGGCAGCACCAGCGGGGGCGGGTCGGCGAAGGCGCTTCCCCCGTTCGATGCCGGGGCGGCGACGGCACGCCGCTGCCGCTGTCCGTTCAGCACCGCGAACAGCAGCAGGGCGGCGACCGTGACGATCAGCGCGATGGCGAAACCGGGCACCGCCGGACGAGGCCGGCGCACGATCGGGTCCGGTCCGGTGCCGGTCGCGGGCTGCGGTTCCCCGGTCATGACGGCAGCTTGCCCGGCAGGCGGACGGCGATCGCACGCCGCTTGCCACGTCGGAAGACATAGCGCCGGGCGGTGCCTTCAATGACATAGGCATTGTCGACCATCCGCCCGTTCACCAGCGCGTCCTGCCCATGTCCGTCGTCGGCGAAGATGGCGGGCAACGAATCCGTGTCCGCCCAGCGGATCGTCGTCCGCCGGCCGTTATCGCCCATCGCCACCGGAAAGAGATCCTTGTCGCCGCGCAGCCGGTAGCCGATGGTGGTGACCTCTGCCTCTGCCGCCTGCGGGTAGGAGAAGCGCAGGACATAGACGTCGGAACTGCGATCGGCGGCAAGAAGGAAGACGTAGCGGCGGCGATCGGTGACGACGACCATGTTGGTCGCCGACGCCGCGGGCAGCGGCTTGACGACGACCCGGTTGCCGAGGCGGTTTGGACCGACCTCCCAGCCCGTATCGTTGCCGACCACGACGGTCTCGACCCGTTCGTCGGGTGCGAACTCGACGACCGCCGCGAACCCGTCGGACACGCGAAGGTCGACGACACCGCTGTCGGTATAGGGCAGGGTCTGGATATGCGGATCGGGCGGTGGCGCATCCTGTGAGGAGGCGGTCGCTTGCAGCATCGCCATCACGGCGCACAGAAGGGCGGGACCGATCACGACGGTTCGTCTCCCACCGGCGACATGGACTGGAGCGGTGAACCAAGCGGAATCCGGTTCAGCGATATGCCTCGGCGCAACAGCGCGGACACGTCCGTCGCGGCCGCGCGCCTGGCGGGTTGCGTCGCTGGAACGGCAGTTTCGGTGCGAACCGGCGTCGTCGGGCGAGCGGTGTATTCCCGTTGCGGCACGGCGGTCGAGGGTCCGCTCGATGGCAGGGGCCGCGCTTCCGTCACCGGTGCCTCCGCATCGCGACGATAGCCGGCGACCTGGAAGCCGAGCGGGTTTTCGAGGCGGTCCGCGAACGACATCGGCGCGTCGGAGAAGCGGAAGCGAACGACCGATATCCACGGTTGCGCCTTCTCCGGTCGCCCGTCGCCGGTCGTGCGCGTGGTATCGAACCGGACAAGGCTGAGGCCCGGACGCAGGCGGGATACGCTTTTGACGCGCACCGAAACGATGGTTCCGGCAGGGAGCGCAACCGCCGGATTGGCCGGATTGCCTGCCGCCATCGTCGCCAGATAGGACGAGCGCGCCGGCCCCGCCGACCACAGCGCGACGCGGCGATAGTCACGCTGCACGGTCGCCCGGTCGAATCCCTCGCGGGCCATCACGAACTGCGCCAGATAGGCGTCGGTCAGCGCCGCATCGGCGGCGACGCGCTGCGGCGTGACCGGATCGAGTGCCTGGACGAACCCGGTGTTCCGGTCGACCAGCAGCGTTACCGGCTGTACCGTCTTGAGCGGGGCGAGCATCGCCAGCGCGACGGCTTCGAGCGCCATGCCGCCGACTGCGACCCCTGCGATGGTCCATGCGATCCGCCGCGACCGGGCGGCACGTTCCACGCCGTCATCGGCCCAGCTGCGCGAGCGCGCGAAATAGGATTGTCGTTCCGTCATATCGATCTGTCCCGTTGATGGGCGCTGCGCGTCCGCCGTCCGACCATGCGTTGTCCCGCCGAACCCTGCGATGTGCCCGCGACGGTCGACAGCTCACCCTCGCCATGCGGTCGGCGATCGCTGCGTTCCTCGTGTCCGCCAGCGGAGGGCAGAGCCGTGGCCATCACTGTCCGCCGGTCGCGCTGGACCGATCGGGCCAGCACCTCCGCGATTCCCTGCGCCCGGTCGGGAACGGCGGTCGGCGATGTTGCCGGAACAAGGCTGCGCTCGGGCGGCGGCGGGGAAGGGGTCGGAACCCGGTGGCGATCCGTGTCGGCGCGATCCGCCGCCGATCCGCCGCGCAGGACGCCGATCGGGGACAGGCGGATCGCACCCGCCGTCCGCGCCATCGCCCATAGCGCGGCAACCAGAATGAGAGTGAAAGCGAGGACGATCGTCGTCAGTGCCTGCGGATCGTGCATCGCCGCGTCGACCCCGATCGTCTTCGACCGGGCGATCGCATCCTCGACGAACAGCAACTGCAACGCGCCCACCGCATCGGCCGCCATCATCCCCAGCGCCAGCCCGCCCAGCGCACGGAGCCAACCCGCGAAAAGGCCGAGCGTGGCGTCGAACAGCAGGGCTAGCATCATCAACGGTCCGATCGCCAGCAGCAGTCCGGCACCGAGTTGCAGCGCGGCGGGCACGCCGATGGTCGATACCACGAACAGCGACGCGATCTGCGGTTCACCCACCGCGCCAGCGATCGGTGGCTGTGTGCCACCTGTTGCCGTACCCGGCGCCGCGGCCGGGGCAATGGCAAGCGCCGCCGCTCCGGTTCGCATATCGTCATAGGCGCGCTGCACCCGCCCGCCGATGTCAGCGATGGACAGGCCGGCCGCGGGCGTCACGATCGCGGACAGTTGTGCGGGACCGTCCAGCACGACGCGGTAGACTACCGTCTGGAACGCGGGCCAACCGGTGCCGAGCGCGATGACCAGCCCGACGCGGACGCTCCATCCCACGGAATCCCGCGCGGTCGGCACGGTACCGAACATCAGGCGATAACCGATCAGGGCGATGAAGATCGTCAGCAGGCCGCTCAACAGCGCCGCCATCATCGGCCCGCCCGCCAGCGCCTGAAAGCCGTTCTCGCCCAGCACCCGCGCCTGGCATTGCAGGAACCCCGACAGGCGGATTGCGACGCCGTCGGTGCCGTCCGGCAGGATGCAGCCGGGCCTCATGCGACTGCGGCGAGCAGGCGCGGCATCCACGCCGCCGGATCGTCGCCGACCTCGGCCCGGATGGCATCCAGCGCCCGCACCGAGCGTTCGCGTCCCGACAGGATCGTCAGCAGATCGCGGTCGCCTGACAGGTCGAGCCGGGCGACGACGCTGTGCTGGCCGTGTCGGATCAGGAACGCGCGGGCATCGTCGGGCATCGAGCGGACGAGATCGAACTCATGCTGGCTCAGCCCGAAGCCGGTCATGTAATCGCGGGCCTGCGCCTTCGGGTTGGGCATGAAGATCTGCGTCGCGGCCTGTTCGACGATCGCCGACGCGATCCTGCTGGACAGGGCATCCTCCGCGCTCTGCGTCGCGAAGCCGACGATTCCGTTGCGTTTGCGGATCGTCTTTTCCCAGTCGCGGATCCGCGCGGTGAATACCGGGTCGTCCAGCGCCTTCCAGCCTTCGTCGACGACGATGATCGATGGCGTGCCGTCGAGCCGCTCCTCGACCCGGTGGAAAAGATACAGCATCGCTGGCGTACGCACGATTGGATCGTCGAGGATGCGGGTCATGTCGAACCCTACGACCCGCTGGTCCAGGTCGGTGCGGTCTTCGGCATTGTCGAACAGCCATGCCCGCTCGCCCTCGCCCCACCACGGCGACAGGCGCGACGCCAGATCGCCGCTGCGGGGGCGGGCGTGTCCGCGCAGCAGTTGCGCGAAATGCCCGAGACGGCGATAGCCCGGCGGCGCATCCATGTTGGCCCGCACCGCATCCGCGATGCGCGCGCGATCGTCGCCGTCGAGCGGCCGGACCGGGTCGTCCAGCAGCAGCGCGAGCCAGTCCGCAATGAACCGCCGGTTCGCCGCCGTATCCTCGAGCAGCAACGGGTTCAGTCCCGATGGCTCGCCCGGCCGCAAGATGTCGTATCGTCCGCCGACCGCGCGCAGGAACAGTTCGGCCCCGCGATCCTTGTCGAAGAACACGATCCGCGGGTCGAACTTCAGGGCCTGTGCCAGCAGGAAGTTGAGCACGACGGTCTTGCCGGTGCCCGACGGACCGATCACGGTGAAATTGCCCAGATCGCCGTTGTGAAAGTTGAAGTGATAGGGGCCGGCGGCCGTCGTTTCGAGGACAGTCACCGCCGGCCCCCAGTGATTGCCGGTCGCCATCCCCTTCGGAAAATTGTGCAGGCTGGCCAGGCTGGCGAAGTTGCGCGCGCCGACCAGCGAGCGGCGCGGGATATAGCCGAAGTTCCCGGGAAACTGCGCCCAATAGGCGGGTTCGAGCGCAAGCTCCTCGCGCACCGCCACCAGCCCCAGGTCGGTCAGCGTCCCCTGAACCTCGGCCACGCCCTCGTCGATCTCGCCGGGCGTTTCGGCATGGATGGCGATCGTCAGATGATGCTCGCCGAACAGCGACCGGCCGGCGGCAAGGTCGTCGCGGGCGACCGCCAGTTCGCCGCGCAGGCTGACCGCTTCGTCATCGGCGGCGTGCATCCGACGAAGGGCGAGATTGACCCGACCAAGGGCCGCCGGACGGTCGACGAAGGCGAAGCTCTGCGACACCGTCAGTTCGAACGGCAGGCGGAGGAGATCGTCGAGCATCCCCGGCCCGGTGTGTCCGGGATAGTCCTTGATCGACAGGATTGCCTGAAAGCCGCGCGGATATTCCCCGGTAGCGCCGAGTTCGATCGTGTCCGCGCCGAACGCGATCCGGCGCGCCGGCAGATGGGCACCGACGTCGCCCTCGGGCAACCGTACCGGGCGGCCATCGCCGTTGTAGAGCATCGAGAGATATTCGAGCACCTGCGAACACGGCCCGCCCCGGCCATCGTAACAGCCGAGCGATCGCGCGCCATAGGCGCTGAGCGCGGAGAGCAGCGCATCACGCGCTGCGCCCAGCGCGCGCAGTTCGGCATTTTCCTCCGCCTGCTCCGCATCGCCCCGGCCGAACCGGCGCCCCAACCGGCCGAGCACACCGATCCCGCCAGATTCGGGACGGCGGATCAGGCAGAGATACAGGTCGTTGCCGAACAGCCGCTTGGCGGCAAGCCGGTCATGCCATTCGGCATCCAGCCCGGCACTGAAATGATCGGGAAACCGTCCGTATGGCTGCGTCGCAAGCCGCCGCCGCACGACGTGATGATAGAGTGCGAAGCGCGACGATCCGATCGCCTGCAACATCGCGTCGCGCAACGCCTTGCGATAGTTGATCTCCGCCGTATCGGCAGTTTCGAACAGAAGCCCGTCGAGGGCGATCACCTGCATCAGCCGGCCGTCGCGCAACCGGACGGTATGCTCGTCGATCTGGGCCAGATAGGGCAAGTGGTCGCCGGCCGCCTTCTCGCGGTTCCACTCCGCCGCCGCGCGGTTCACGGACGATAGGCGTTGCATCGCCACCGCCGATGATTGGGAACGCGCGGGCATCGCTGGAGCCGTACCAGCCAGATGTCGAAGAACCGCGGCTCGCGCAGGCTGACGATCGCGCCGCCGGCGTGGATCACGATCGCCGCCGCCAGTACCCATACCGATTTGAACAGCAGGAACAGTTCGGTTGTCGCGACCGCGTTGCCGATCACGAAGCCATAGGGCACGCCGAAGAGAAGCTGCGGCCGCGTCAGCGCGACGAACAGCGTATCGCGGTCGAGGCTGTCCATGTCAGAAGCCGGTGCCCGATGCGGACTGGATGCCGCCCACGATGCTGGCCGCGCCGAACAGGATGAAGCAGCCGAGGATGACGGTCGCGCCGTAGCGCCAGTTCATTCGCCCGGTCAGCATCAGGAACCCGATCGAGGCGACGGCGATGACCGCGACGACTGTGGCGACCGTACCGAGCAGCGTACCCTGTAACCAGTGGACCGCACCGACGATCGGACCCGAGCCCGACGGATCGGCATAGGCATCCTGCGCCCGGGCCGCCGTTCCCCAGGTCGTGGCGAGCAGCATCGCGGATGCACGATACCGGATGGCCTTGATCTTCATGATGGACCTTTCTGGAAGGTTGTGCCGCGCAGTCCGATTGCGCGGCACGGATGGTTCCATTGTTGCGATGGGACGAAGGGAGAGGGTCGCCACGACGACGACCCTCGCGAACGCGACGCTAGTTGGCCTTCGTACGGAACGAGGTGATGACCGTGGGACTCCATGCCCCGTTGAAGAGGCGGAGCGACAGCCAGTAGGTCTTGTTCGGGGTCAGGTTGGCGAACGACCAGGTCTTGGTCGTGAAACCGCTGCTGGTGCCGCCGATCGCCTTGCCCTGATAGGCGTCGAGTTCGCTCGCGTAGAGCGCGGTATAGGCCCCGGCGTGCGGTACGTTGCCGCCGAAGACCGGTTGCGCACCCTCGCTCGCCACGGCGAAGCTGAGCGCCGCGCCGGTGGCGGTCGGCGTGATCTGGATGTTCGTCGGGACGCTCGGGTCATGCGCGGTCGGCGTGATCCGGACCGGGTCCGATGCCGGGCTGGTCCCGGTGGCGTTGACCTCGCTCACCTGCACCGTCACCGGTTCGTCGTTCAGCGCCACCTCGACATGGCCGGAATAGGCATAGGCGGGCAGCTGGATCGGCCCATAATTCCGGCCATGCTGGCGCGCGGTGATGACATAGCCCTGCGTCGGCGGATTCGCGGGTTGCGCCGCCCAGGTCACCTGGACGTTGCCGTTGCCCGCGACCGTCGCGGTGACCCGCGGTGCCTTCGGCACGCCGGCGGCCGGCACCGGGACCTGCACCTGCTGATTGTTGATCGGTGTATTGTCGGTCACGCGGGTCGGCTGCCATCCGTCGGTCCCCGACAGATAGATGTCGGGCGCCAGCGCGGCCGCCTCGGCGGCGGTCAGCGACACGTTGCTTCTCGGCGACGTATTCTCGCGTTGCGTGAGGTCGAACGGCGTCGAACCCTGACCGTTCATGTCGGCATAGCGCGTGTTGTATTCACGATAGGTCGAGGTCGGCAGGTTGTTCGTCGGCGTCACGCCCGGCATCGGCGGGATGAACTCGATCCAGCCATCGTCGGTTACCTGCGGCCCCATCGTCGAATTGAGGAAATAGACGGTGGAATGCGCGCCCCACGGCCGGCCGAGCCAGACGTTCGACATATAGGGGCTGTCGAACAGCAGCTTCGAATGGTTGAACACGAACCCGCTGTCCTCGGCGGCGGTCTCGCGCTTTTGTGCTGTGATCGTGGCTTCGCCGATCAGGCTGTCGTGCACCTTGGTCTTGAGCGTGCAGCCGTCGAACACGGCTTTGCCATTGCCGAAGATATAGTCGATGTTGCCTTCGACGTAGCAGTTGCTGAAATAGGCCCGCCCGAGATTGCCGAGATAGAGCGTATCCTGCCCGCCAAGCACCCGAACGGCGCGATAGACGGCCCGATCGCCCTTGGAATACAGCGCCACCGCCTGCGCGTTGGCACCATAGTTCGGCGCTTCATCGTCCGCCGTATTCTGGATCGTCAGGTTGCTCAGATACACATCGTCGCCCTCGACCGCGACGGTGTAGCTGCCCGACGTCCCGTACGGCTGTCCGGTGGCTGGATCGATCTTGGTCGCGGAGCGGTTGCCGGTGATGACGACGTCGGATGCGTCGTCTCCGGTTCCGATCAGCCGGACGTTCGACCGGGTAATGTTCAGCGTTTCGGTGTAGACGCCCGGCGGAATGCGGATCGTGCCGCCGCTCGCCGGCAGCGCCGCGACGGCGGCACTGATCGTCGTGAAGCTGGCGCCGTTGCCGTCATTGGCGCTGAGGATCACGCCCTTTGGATTGACGTTCGTATCAAGCCCGGTGCGGGCGACGGTTGCGACACTCGATGGCGGATTCCCTGGACTGCCGGTGCCGCACGGCGTTCGGATCGATCCCGAGATATATTTGCCGCTGTTGCACGGCAGCATATCCACATCGAGGAAATAGCTGCCCTTCAGCGAATTCTGATAGGCCACGACTTCGCGTGTCGACAGTGGCGAGGAGAAGATGGTCGCGCCTTCGAAACCCGGCAATGCCTGTATCCGCTCCAGCGTCGGCGAGGTCTGGCCGGGAACGTTCACCGCGCCGATCATCCACGGCCCGACGGAACCAAACACCACCGGGGCGGGGCGCGCAGAAGGACTTCCCGCTTCATAGGCCGCGTGGGGGAAACCGCTGTCGAGCGACGCCTGATTCCACTGATAGGCGGTGAACGCCAGGAAATAGGTATAGGGCGCAAACTGGTCGATCCGGACCTTACCGTCGGGCGTGAAGGTGTAGTAGACCCATTCCGTACCCGAGAAACTGCCGGTCGGACCGAGCAGGCCCATGTCCCATGGCTTCTGCCAATATGACGTGGTCGCGCGCCCGCTCTGCAACAGGCTTTTGGCGAACGACCATTTCTGCCCGCTCGCGCTGGGCTGTGCCCCCAGCACGAAGGAGGAATAGGCATCGTTGTCGCTAGTGCTCAGCAGTGATAGCGATGCACCGCCACGGGGCACGACATTGTCGCCGGTCTTTTGCGTCAGCATCACGGTGAACCCCTGCGTCGGATCGATCCGCGCAATTTCCGGCGTGATGATCGCCGCCGTGGCGGGCAGGTTGAAGCTGTTCTTGTTCATGTAGAAATCGAACGCGATCCGGGTATCCTCCGGCATCTCGTAATCCACGTTGTTCGCGGAATCATGGATGTAAAGTTTGGGGTAGTCCCCGAAAATCGGAACGACCTTGGGCGTCAACGTCTGCACGATCTTTGCGGAGGCGTCGCGAAGGCACCCCGCCTGATCGCTGCAACCTTGGGCATGGGACTGGCCAATCGTAAAAGCGGTAAGTATCGTGCATTGCAGCGCAACGGCTTTCAAGAGCTTCATCGCAGAACTCCAGTGAAGATGAGAACGGGGCGCGGGCTACTGCTTGAGCGCGTCGGTGTTCCGACGGCCCAGTTCACGCAGCATCTCGCCGACGACATCGACCCAGTCGGTCGTGATGAGGTTGCTGCGGTTGATGATCGCCATCTCTGGGTCGCCGCGATAATCCGGAATTATCCCGCCGGTCGCGCCCGACCGGGGATCCGTGTCGTGCGCCACGCAGCATCCGCCGGCACTCGTCGCCACGCCTTCGGGATAGAAATTGCTTTCGTGGTAGGTCGCGAAACCCTTGTTCTGATCGCTGTAGTTGAAATATTTCTCCAGACCATCGCCCTTGTAGAACTGGTTCATCTCGAACTGGATCGGGAACGGCGCAGCATTCCACTGGGTGTAGTTGACGTCCTGGTGCGGATCGTAGTTCGCATCCCTGACGTTTTGATCCTCCGGATTTTCGACGAGGATCAAGCCACCGTTGACGTTCGGATCATAGGTGGTCTGGTTCAGGAACGTCCCGAGATCGCCGGCGTCCTTGGCCTTGATCTTCAGAACGACGGCCTTGCTGAGCAGCGGGTTGTTCTTCGACGCGATGATATCGAGGCATTTTTGCAGGATGTCGAGCGACGCGCTGCCGGGCGTTTTCTTGACGTCGACGATCATCACATAGCCATGGCCGTCGGTAGTGAGATAGGGGACCAACAGATCGAGCGCCTGCGAAAAGGTCAGGAACTTCGCGGCCCGTCCCTGCGAATCCTTGAACTCGCGACCATGGCGATCGCGCAGGTTCGCCTGCGCGATCTGCGCGAAGGTCAGTTCGTTGACCGCACCGCTACCGGTAGATTCACGGTCGATGTTGAAATCGTGCGAGACGATAATCTGTTTGTCCGACGTGAAACGGGCATCGACTTCCACCGTCTCATATTCACGGTTCCATGCTTCCTGCAGCGCATAGGCCGAATTCTCGGGATATACTTCCCAATATCCCCGGTGCGCTGACAGCAGGACAAGATCGGACGTTCTGCTCGGTGCCTCAAACATCTTTTCGGTTATCTTGCTCACCAGATACGGCGAAGGGACGACCGGCAATACCGGATCAGCCAATGCGGTTCCGGAAGCAAAAATTGTTAGTAATGCCGAGGCAGAAATAAGCATACGCATGTAATTTCTCCCAAACTAGAAATCGTTCTCTAAGAACCTGATCTATGATGGGATAGCTGGACATTATATCTTGCAGATTTGTTTCGTTAGGCAGTTATATATTTCTCGTTAAACTGGGATATAATCCCAAACCTAATCAAAACCCGATCAAATTATTGAAAGAATGGAGGATTGATCTTAGCAATTCTTGTATGTGCGGCCGGGTCGGCAGCGCACATTCCATTCCCGGCGCAATGCGTATGGACCGCATTACGTCTGAAAGGGCGAAGCGCCGCCTGCCGGCAAAGTCGTTCCGGCAACGGAAACGCGCTGTATTAGCGTCGGGGGAACGCGGGCGATGGCTGTCGATCGGCCAGCGCCGTGCGCGAGATGACGTTCGTTTCGATGAGGATGGCGGTCACTCGCGGCCAGAACCGGCGCCCGGACCATCGGACGAAGCGATTATAGACGGTGGTCGGCGGGCCGTATCCGGCGGGACAGTCGGACCACCTGCAATCCGAACGCAGGACATGGGCGATGCCTGACAGGATCCGCCGGTCGTCGACGCGCCGCGCCCCGGGTTGGCGGTGTGGCAGATGCGGATCCATTTTCGCCCAGACGTCGTCCGGCAACCAGAACGGCAGGCCGTGGGATGTCTCCGCCGGGACGACCGGGCCCGGCGGCTTCGCACCGGCCCGGTCCGTCGGCGGATGGGACTGCTCGCCATGCCGGCGGGCGGTCTCCGGGACCGGTTGTGGTTTCATGCGTCGCGATCACATCTTGAACGTCGCGCCCATCCAGTACGATCGTCCCTGGGTCGTCGCGGTCGTCGTCGCGTCGGCCGACAGGCCGGTCTGTTCGATCCAGTAGCGATTGGTCAGGTTGCGCGCCTCGGCGAACAGGGTGAGACGCGGGAGTGGGCGGAGGGTCGCCTGCGCATCGACCCGGTCGTACCGGTCGATCCAGATGTCCTGCGCGGGCGTCGCGCCGAAGCTGCCGGTGAAGGTCCGTCCGCGCAGTCGCCATGCGGCGTTCAGCCCGACCGGTCCGTCATTGTAGCTCAGGATCAGGTTGGCGAGCCATTTGGGCTGGTTGCGCAGGCCATCGACCCGCCGCTTCGATCCGTCGGTGAACACGACGTTCCATTCGCCGTCGAGCAGCGTGTAGTTACCGTTGAACCCGAAATTGGCGAGCGGTCCGGGCAGGCCGTCGAACCGGTCCTTGACGATGCTCGCCTCCAGTCCGTGCAGTTGCGCGCTGCCGCTGTTGAGCGGGATCGTCTCGATCTGCGTCAGCACGCCGTTCGCGTCGAAACTGTTGCGCACCTGGCGGAAGGTTTCGTTGGACAGGTCCTTTCGGAACATGCCCAGCGACACATACCCGCCCCGGAAATACCATTCGACGCTGCCGTCGTAATTGCGCGCCGCGCGCGGATTTATTCCGGGATTGGCACCGCTGATGACGCGCACCCCGGCGGCGTTGAACGTCGTGGTCACCCCGTTCGCGAAATCGGCGAAGTCGGGACGGGCGAGCGTTTCGGTATAGGCGAGGCGCAGCTTGAAATTGGACACCGGATCGATCGTTACCTGCACATTGGGCAGGAAGGCGTCATAGCTGCGACGGCGCACCTGCGTCGCGACGACCCCGGTCGTGGTCCCGCCCGTCCGGTTGTCGACATCGGTCTGCTCGAACCGCAGCCCGGCGAGCGCGCGGAAGCCGGGCCGGCTCCACACCGCCGACACATGCCCGGCCAGCACGTCCTCGACCAGCGCATAGTCGGTCGTCCGGGCCTCGTCGCGGGTGAAGGTGCCGTTGGCGGTGATGAAGTCGATATAGCCGCGCCGGTTCAGGAACACCGGGTCGGTGCCGTTGGGGATTTGCTCGCCGGCCGCCGGGTCGAGCACGTCGGACAGGCGATAAACCCGTCCGCCGGGCAGCGTGTAGTTTAGCGTCGTCTGGTCGAAATCGCGGTCCAGTCGGCGCCATGCCACGCCGCTGACGAGGCCCGCGCCGCGTGCGCCGGGCTGCGCGTTCCAGTTAAGTTCGGCACTGGAGTTATAGACGTTGTCGCGGTGCGGAATCTGCTGGTCGAACGCTGGCCTGCCGGTCCGCTGGACCCAGTTCGCCGGGTTCGCGACGGTGGCGAGCGACGTGGTCGACAGCGCGACGCCCGGCACCTCGGGTTCGAGCGTATAGGCGCCGCTCAGGCCGGACACCTGGAACCGCTCCGAACGGAACAGCTCCTCGTCGTGATTGTAGCGGGTATAGGCACCGCGCAGCGCCAGCGATGCGTCGCTGGCGATCCGATAGTCGAGCCCGCTGCCGATGAGGATCGTCTCGCGGTTCAGGCGATAGCGCTCGAAATAGGTCTCGCCCACGCCATTGGTGAAACTGCCCCCTTGCGGCGTCGCGCCAGTCACCCGCGTTCCGGTGATGAAGGTGCCGCCGCGGTTGAACGACTGGGCAAGCCGGTCGTTGAAATAGCTCGCCGACAGGAAGGCGTAATAGTCGTTCTCGGCGCGGGTCTCGATCTTGCCGAACAGCGCGGTCCGCTGCTGGCGGCTCGGGAAGCGACCGTGGAAGATGTCGCCGTTCGGCACGTCGATGCCGCCGATCTGGCTATAGGCGGTGACTTCGTTGTAGCGATCGAAGAACCGGTGCTGCTGATATTCGCCGCCGAGCACGATGCCCCATTGCCGGCCGGGGCCGAAGGTGAACTTGGTCACCCCGTCGGCGCGGAACGACGGACCGTCCGCCGCCGGAAAACCGTCCTGCTCGTACAGGCCATAGGCGGCGCGCAGCTTGGTATAGGCCTGCGTGCCTCCGTCGAACGCGCGCAGCGTGCGCAGTTCGATATGCGCGCCGATCGAATTGGCGTCCTGACCCGGCAGCACCGTCTTGAAGACATTGACCTGATTGACGACCGCGGCCGGGAACACGTCGAGCTGCGTGCCCCGGTTGTTGCGCGACGAGTTCCAGACGAGATTGCCATCCACCTCCATCGAATTGTAGCGCGCGTCGAACCCGCGCACGGTCACAGTGCGGGCGTTGGACGACGAAAAACCGCGATCGGCACTGACGCCGGGCAGACGTTCGAGCACCTCGGCGAGCGAACGGTCGGGCAGGCGCTCGATCTGGGCCTGGGTCAGCGTGTCGACGACCTGATCGGCAGCCTGCTTGATCGCGCCCGGCGTCTTGTTGATCGACCGATAGCCGGTGACGATGATCGTCTCGCCTGCGTTCGTGTTGCCGTCCGCCGCCGTCTGCCCCCATGCCATCGGTGCCGCGCAGAGCGCCGCGACCAGCACCTGTACCGCCACGCCTCCGCGCAGCCGTCCGTTCGTTCCCATGTCCCTGGCCCCTTTGTTGGAAGTCGACGGTTCGCCGCCGTTGCCGTGTCGATAGGAGGGGATTGCTACACTTAAATTGCATAACGGAAATTAGTTGTGGTTTCCCTCCATTGATTTAGGTGAGGGCAGCATGAGGACGTTGAAGCTGTCGTCCAGTGAACGACGCGTGCTGGACATGATCTGGCGGCGCGGACCGATCGCGCGCGGCGATCTGGTCGCGCTGTCGGGGTTGACCGCGCCGTCGATCACCCGCGCCATCCAGACCCTGTCTGGGTTCAGCCTGGTCGGCGAGCGTATCGACCGGGCCGGTGCGCGTGGACAGCCGACCCGGCCGGTCAGCGTCGAGGTCGACAGCGCCTATGCGATCGGCGTGTATTTCTCGCACCATCATGTCGAGATCGGGCTGGTCGACATGGCCGGACGGCAGGTGGAAACGCACCGGACCGGCATCGTCGATCTCACCATGGCGGCGGTGCGCGACCTGATCGCCCGATTCATCGACGACGTGCTGGCGCGCCACATTGTCGACGCCGACAGGCTGGCGGGGGTCGGCGTCGCGCTGCCGGCCGATTTCGTGCGCGATGCCGATCTCCTTCACGCCCATGGCTTCTTTCCGGCCTTGCGCGAGGCGGGGGCACCGCGGTTGCTGGCGCGCGACATGCCGCTGCCGGTGTTCGTCGAGAATGACGCGGCCAGCGCGGCGCTTGGCGAACGGTTGCTGGGTGCCGGGCAGAATATCGACGATTTTCTCTTCGTCCATATCGGGCACGGCGTCGGCGGAGCGCTGATTCTCGGCGGGCGGCTGTACCGGGGAGTGCATGGCAATGCCGGGATGGTCGGGGTGCATTTCCCCAACGACCGGCCGCGCCCGTCGGGGCAGGATTTGTTCGCGCATCTGCACTGCGAAGGAGTGGCGATCGACGATTTCCCCGATCTCGCCGCACTCGATATCGGTGCCTGTCCGCCGCTCAGGGCGTGGGTGCGCCGGGCGGGGCGGCAGTTGCGCGAGCAGTTGTCGCTCGTCGCGCGGCTGTTCGATCCCCAGGCGGTGATCATCGGCGGTCGCCTGCCGCTGCCGCTGCTCAACGCGCTGGTCGCCGAGGTCGATACGCCCGATTTCTGCAACGAAGGCGTCGGGTTGCCGCGACCGAGCGTCCTCGCCTCGCCGCTCGGCAATCGCGCGGGAATGATCGGTGCCGGCTCGCTGCCGATCTACCGCCTGCTGATGGACGGTACGGACGGACCGGCCGGGGCGTTCACTCCAGGGTTGCGGCTCTGACCGGTCGGCACGCCCCGCCGGTCACCGGGTTGCAGCGCACGAACCGGCCGCCGGCGAACCGCACCGCATAGCCCGAAAAGCGCGGATCGGGGACGGGATAGTCGGTCGACACGATCTGCGCACCGCTTGCCAGCGCCCGGTCGCGGGTGGTGGTGTCACCGGCGCGCGCCTGTTCGGTTTCGGCATCGGCACGGGTATAGACCAGCATCCCGCGCGCCCGCGCCGTGGCGATCCGGGGATCGTCGGATCGCGGCAGGATCGCCCAGCGCTCGCCGGTATCGGCGAGCGGCACGCCCTTGCCCGGCCGCGGTCCGGTGAACAACAGGCCATGGTCGCCGACCGCCGCCCGATAGCTGCGCGCACTATCCTCGGCATCCAGCAGGAAAACGAGCACCCGGCCGCGCAGCGCGTCGATCGTCGGCCATGTCGGCCCGATCCCGGCCGGGGCAAAGATACGTTCCCGGCCCAGCCCATGCACCAGCTCGCCCTCAAGCCGCCGCCACCCGTCAGCGCAGAGCCCGACGCATTTGCTGCGACGGTCGCGCTTCACCTCGATCATCAACAGCAGCGGGACATGGCCGGGGTGCGCGCGCGACCATTCGCCAATCGCGCGCAGGCAGTCGGCAAAGACCGGGCAGGTGCTGCGCGGATCATAGTCCGCCTTGTGGATCGTCTTGAACCCCGGTCGCCGCATCGCGCCGCTGCTATCCCATGGCTGGCGCGGCGTGATGCCGGCGGCGCGCAGGCGTTGGATATATCCCGGTCGGACGAACCGGTCGCCGGCCGGATCGTCGTGCACGTCGAGCTCGAATGCGCGAATGCCGCGATCGAGCTGCGTCGTCAGCGGCAGGTTGGAATAGTCAATCGCCCGCGCCAGACGTGGGCCGGTCCATTCGCCATCGGCATAGCTGCCGCGCAGAAGCCAGGCGAGCAGTTCGGCATCGGGGGCAAGGTGGTAGCTGTTGTGCGTCTCGACATACTGCACCTGATCGAGCCGCATCTGTCCCAGTTCGGGCATTTCCACGCTGGGGGAAGCTGCTGCGATGAGCAAGGCGAGAGTTATCTGTTGCAGCATTAGAGTCCGTAACCATTTTAAATTGCGCAACGCAATTATATAGATCGGTTTAATGACAATTTGAGGATCGATCGCAGAACCCGCAGGCCATTATCGGTGAACAAACGGACATGCGCTTCCGGTCGGCAAGGATCGGTACAAGGAGGTAACGCCACCATGAACCGAGCCGAGGGCTGAATGGCGGCGTCGAACGTCCAGCTATGCGACGCTGGCCGAATGGACTGCAGATCACGCTGACATGCGGATCACCTGCGCCTGTAGCCGGACGATGAACCCCGGGAGTGCAGACAGTGCTGATCATGAATAAGTTCGAAACCTGGATGCATGGTAACCCCGACCGGGGGAGCTGTGGCGCAACGCTCCCCCGGCCGTGATCCTGTTGCCAAAGTCAGAATGCGAAGCTGACATTGGCGAGATAGGTCCGCCCAGCCTCGACATAGCCGCCGCGCCGGTCCGCCGACAGGACGCGCTCACCGCGACCATAGGTCGACCAATAGGCGTAGTCGTCGAGCAGATTCTGTACCGCCGCGCCGACCTTCAGGCCGTTCGGCAGGACATAGGATGCCGACAGGTTCAGCTGCTTGGACGGTTGTGCGTACACATCGGGGCGGTTGCCCCGCACTTCGACCAGCTGCGTTGCCGCATAGCGCCAGGCGAGCGACGCGGACAGGTTCTTGCCCGCATAGAACAGTTCGGCGTTGAACAGCACACCCGGCGCGCGCGGCAGGTCGAGGCTGCGTTCGTCCGTCGCGCTGACGGTCAGGTCGGCGCGCGTCTTCTGCAACGTCAGGTTGCTGGCGAGGCCAAAGCCCTGCCAGAAGCCCGGCAGCATCATGAACTGCTTGCGCGCGGCCAGCTCGATGCCGAGTACATGGCCCTTGCCGCCGTTGTTCAGCGTCTGCACGTCCACGCCGTTCACCGACACGGTGCCCGAAAACGCATTCTGGTCGCTAGCGGCATTGGTGGTGCCGGTGGCGAAGATGACGTTCGAGAGCGCCTTGTAATAGGCGGCCACCTGGAACACGCCGCCGGCCTGGTCGTAATAATCGGCGTTCAGGTCGAAGTTGATCGCCTGCACCGGCTTCAGGTTCGGGTTGGGCTGGCTCAGGCCGACGATCGTGCCGTTGGTGTCGCGCGTGACGACGGTCGGCCCGACCAGTTGGTCGAACGCCGGGCGGGCATAGCTCTTGCGCACCGCACCGCGCAGGACGATCCGGTCGTCGGGACGGTAATCGACGAGGATGCTGGGCAGCAGCTCGTTGTAGCTGCGACCGGAACTGGTCGATTTCAGCGTGCCGTTGTCCCGCTGGAAATAGCGGGCGTCGAAGCTGTTATGCTCGAACCGCACACCGGGGATGGCGGTCAGCGCGCCGTTGCCGATGCGCGCCATCGCATAACCCGCGATCCGCTGTTCGGTGCCGCCCAACTGGTTCTGCTGCATCGTGTCGGCCGAAATCGGCACCGACAGGTCGGTGGCAAGGCCGCGCATGGTGGCGATATCGAACAACTTGATCGGCACCTGTGCCCCGCGGCCCATGAACTCGTTCAGCACGGTACCCGGAAACGCGGCGCTGGTCAGGCCGCCCGGCGACCAGAACGGGCGATTGTCGTTGCGGATGTAGCCGTTACCGGCGACTTCCATTTTGTACCGGGTCTCGCCGTCGGTCGCGATGCTGTTGGTGTCGCGGGTGGCGCGTTCGTATTTCGTGCCGGCTTCGATCGTCGTGTCGGGCGCGACGGTCCAGCGCAGGTCGCCCCGCGCTTCCCACTTCGCTTCCCGCGCATATTCGCTGCCGGATTCGACATACCATTGCCGCGTATTGCCCAGATCAGTGGCGTAGGCATCGGCGGCGGGCGTCAGCAGTACGCGCGGGTCGTGGCCGTCGACGGTCGTGACCATCTCGAACTGTGCGATGCCGCCCTGGTTCGGCGTGCCGATATAGGGGAAGCCATAAAATGCCGCCTGGACCCGCTGCGGATAGACCTGACGCCCGCGCGAATAGCCGCCGCTATAGTCGAGGCGCAGCGCGTCGGCGGTCGTGGTGCCGCCCGCCTTCAGCGTGAGGAGCGACTGGCGCGAATCCTCGGTGCGGAAATACTGGCCGGGCATCATGCCGAAATCGTGGCGCATGCCCAGCGCGTCGTAATCGCCGTTGGTGTTCGGATTGACCTGGAAACCGGCCGCGCCGCGCAGGCCGATCAGGAACGGATTGGTCTGTGCGCCGACCAGTTCGCGGCGCAGCGACGATTGCGACTGCACGCTGTTGAGGTCGAACGCGCCATAGGTGCCGCGCAGATACAGGTCGGTGCCGCCGCCGCGCCAGTCGAGCGTGACGTTGCCGCCATAGCGCCTGATCTGGCTGCGGTAAAAATTCCACTGGACGCCGCGTGCATAGATATTGTCGGGGTTCGCGCGGATCGTGCCGGGGATGGTGCGGTTCAGGATTTCAGGATCGCGCTGGAACGCGGTGGATTCACCGGCGGTATTCTTGTCGCCATAATAGCCGTTCAGGTAAAATCCGAACTGTCCGTCGGCCATCGTACGCGCGATCTCGGCTTGGGCCATGCCGCCGAGCGACTTCTGGTCGCGGGCGATGGCGCGACCATTGGCCTCGCCCTGCACGAAGATGCGCGTCAGCGGACGATCGAAATCGAACGCCGACTGCGTGCGAAAATCGATCGATCCGGCGATCGTGTCGCCATCGGCATTAGCACCGGGAGCCTTGTCCACCGCGACCATCGCGAGGCCGAACGGCGACAGCAGGTTCATCGACACCGATCGCGACGCGCGGTCGGTCTGCGCCATGCGGACGCCGTTGATCGCATAAGCGTTGTACGACGAATCCAGTCCGCGGATCGTGACATACTGGCTTTCGCCGGTCGCCGCCTGGTTGCGTGACTGGTCCACCGAGGCGGAGATGCCGGGAAGGCGGGTCAGCAGATCGGCAAGGTTGGTCTGCGGCTGGGCGCGCAGTTCGTCGCCGGAGACGACGTTGGCGACCGACTGCGATTCCTGCTGCGCGCGCAGCGCATCGCGGCGCAGCCGCTTGCCGGTAACAATGATCGACTGGTCGTCGTCGGATTCGATGGCCGTTTCGGGTCCGGCGGGTGTCGCGACTGCTTCATCCGCATCGCGCGCGGCGGCGTGTGCCGATGCTGCACCGGCCATTGCCAGCGCGAACAAACTCGTGCGGGCAATCGCCGCCATCTTTGGTTTCATCATAGATTTTCCCCCAACCCCGGCCCGTCGGCACCATGCCGTCCGGGTCGAACACTGGGGAAAACGGGGATCGTTGCGACGCCCTCAAAATATTCTTTTTACTGTAACAAGATTCTCGGGAACTACCGCCTCAGCGCAGTATCACGACGTGCAGCCCGTCGCCCTGTTCCACCACCCGCACCGGCAACGCCGCCTCCAGCCCCAGCCGCCACGCGCGCGGGGTGGTGACGTCCATGACTCCCGAAAACCGCAATTCCGCGACCGCCGGATCGTCCAGCACGAGTGCGACGTCGCTGTGGTTGGCCAGGCGGCGGGCGACGTCGGCCAGCGCCACGTCGTCGAACACCAGCCGTCCGTCGCCCCATGCCGCCGCATCGGGATCGGCGGGCATCACCCGCACCTCCGCCTCGCCGCCGACGAAGCGTTGCCCGGCGGTCAGGATCAGGGCCCGGCCCCCGTCGATCCGTTCGATCCGCAACCGTCCATCGAGCAGGTCGACGCACACCCCGTCGCCCAGAGGGTCGACGTTGAAGCCGGTGCCGAGCGCAGTCAGGCGATAGTCGCCCGCCTCGACCACGAACGGTCGGGCGGTATCCTTGGCGACGGTATAGAACACCTCGCCCGACAGATGGCGGATATGTCGTTGGTCCGCCGACATCGTGCTGGCGATCCGCGCGCCGCGCGACAGCATCACCGACGATCCGTCGAGCAGCCGGGCGTGCGACGGTGCGTTGCCGCGCGCGGCGATGATCCGTTCGTCTCCGGCTGGTGCGGGGCGCATCGCCTGCCACCCGCGATATCCAGCCAGCCCGGCGACGCCCGCCGCCACCGCGCCGCCCGCGAACCGCAACACCTGTCGCCGCGGCATCACGCGGGGTGGGGGCGGCGGCGCGGCAAGGTCGGCGGCCGGTTCGCGCGTGCTGTCCCCGGCATCGCCGGACGTGTCGTTGGATAGGGCGGCGCGGCCCAGCACGCCGGCCATCAGCCAGCGTTCTACAATGTCGTCCGCGATCGCCCGGCCATCCGGCATAGCGGCGATCAGCGCGTCGAGCCGCGCCTCCGCCACCGGATCGAGCGGCGCGCGCAACCCGGCCAGCACCAGTGTGACCAGCGCCTGCGCGGCCGGATCGCCGGTTGCCGATGCGGCGTCCGCATCGCTCATTCAGGGGTGCCCGCGTCGCCCGCCTTCAGGCTAGCGAGCGCGTTCATGATGTATTTTTCCACCGAACTCACCGAAACGTTCATCCTCTGCGCGATCTCGGTATGTGACATGTCGTCGAAACGGTGAAAGAGAAAAGCCTTCCGCCACTTTGCCGGCAATTCCAAGATTCTTCTACGTATAACGCGCAGATCGTCGCGACCCTCAACGATGCGGTCGGGTTGCGGCGCACAGGAACGCAGATCCTCTGCCAGCGGACCGTGCTGCGCGGTCCCGACGCGCACGGCGGCATGGCGGTGGTTGTCGATCCACACGCTGGACGCGGCGGCGAAGACATAGCTTTGCGCGATCTCCTCTCCTGCCTGCAATTTGCGGAGCAGGCGCATGAACACCTCCTGCACCAGATCGTCGATGTCGCCGGACGGCGCGCCGCGACGCCGGTAATAGGCGACCAGCGGCTGGCGATGCGTCTGCACGAACACGTCGAACCGCCGCGCTTCGGCAAGCTTGGCGGCATAGACGCCGGTGGCCGGCGAGGCGGTCATGCCGGCATCCGCCACCGGATGCCGACCGATACCGTGCGTCCGAACAGGTTGATCTCCTTGGGCTGGGCTGAGGTGGTGCCATACAGATATTTGTGCACGCCCAGCAGGTTGGTGGCGTCGATGTCGATCGTCAGCGCGCCGTGCGCCGCGACCGAGATCCGCCCGTCGAGCGTGCCGAGCGGGGCAACATATTCCTCACCGATCACGCTGGTCCCATAGCTGTTGAGATAGCGGCTGCGCCAGAACCAGCCCAGATCGGCCGCCAGCACGCCGCGTTCATAGCGCCCCGCCAGCGTCACGCTGGTCCGCGACAGCCCGATCAGCCGGTCGCGGATCACCCGGTCGCCCGCGCGAAACGCCGACGCCACCGCCACCAGCGTCAGCGATCCGTTGACCGATGCCCGGCCGCCGATCGCGGTGGGCAGCGGCAAGCCGAACGCACCAGCGACCTCCGCACCGCTCAGCGTCGCCTTGCCGCCGTTCTGCGTGGTGCTGAGCAGGAAGCTGCCATGGTCGGGGAACGCGATCGGGCGATTGGCCGAGGTGATGTAATCGTCGAGCCGACGCTGAAACAACCCCGCCGACAGGGTGCGTGCCGCGCCGGGGGTATAGTCGATCGCCATGTCCAGATTGGTGGCGACGAACGGCCGCAGCATCGGATTGCCGCCCGATGCGGTGCGGTTGTCGAGCGACAGGGTAAGGCGCGGCGCGATATCGGTCAGGTTGGGGCGGGTGACGCTGCGCCCCGCCGCCAGCCGCAGCGTTAGGTCCGCCGCCGGCTCCCACCGCAACGACAGGCTGGGCAGGAACGACAGGTAGGTGCGGCGATAGCGGACCGGCGTCGCGGCGATCCCGTCGCTGCGATACCCGGCCGACACCTGTTCGGTATGGGGCAACCGTACCCCGGCCTCTATATCCAGCGGCCCGCCCAGCAGCATCGCGCCCGTCCGCATCTGGCCATAACCGCTGATGACGCGCTCGCGGATCGCATAGGAGGCGGCGAGGTCGTCGATGCCGGGCGCGGTCGCCAGTGCGGCTTCGGTCAGCAGCAAGTCGCGTTGCCCGGTGGCGCTGGGCACCAGCCAGCGCCCGGGCGTCCCCGCCGGTAGCCGTCCGAGGAACCCGGCATGGGGCAGCGGTTCGTAGGTCGCCGGTCCCAGTCGCGCATCCGTCACCGGCACACCGCGCAACGTATCGATGAACAGGTCGCGCCGCCGATAGTCCCGCCGCCGTTCCTGCCACGCCATGCCGCCGCGCAGCGTGGTCGCGAACCGGTCGTCCAGCACGCGTTCGGCATCGATGCGCGCCGCCGCCGCCGTGTCGCGCGAATCCTTTGGCGCATAGTTGTAGGTCCATCCCGCATAGCTGGCCGGGTCGGTGAGATCGCGATCGGTGGTCAGCGTGGCTGGGGTGCGATACCCGCGGGAGAAGTCGAACGACAGCGGTGCAAAGAATGCCATCCGGCTGCGCGACGTGCCCATGGCGCGCGGCTGATGACTGTGCGCGCGCGAAAATCCGGCATCGGCGACCACGTGCCAGCCGCCGTCGTCAATGCTGTGGCGAATCCCCGTGACCAGCAGGTCGTGCCGGTTGCGGCTGGTTTCACGCGAGGCCATCCACCGCACGTCCTCGATCCGCCCGGCGATGGCGGTGTCACCGTTCAGTACCGCCGATCCGGTGACGAAGCGCGGCGTCACATAGGTCGCGTCGTCGGGATAGATATCCAGCCCGGATTCGTCGTAATCGACGTCGAGCCGGGTGACGAACGCGCTGGCCTCTGTCATGTGCCCCACCGCCGGGCGCCATTGCACCACCGCCATGCCCGATCGCTGGTGCCGGTCCTCGATCTCGATCGTCGGCCGCACCCGTCCGGGGGTGTAGGTGCCGTGCGGCAGGATGCCGGGGAAGCGGTCGCGGGTCCATTGGAATTCAAAGAAGCGGTCGTTGCGGATCGCCCGCCGCCGCGCCTGTGCCATCAGCAGGATGCCAAGGTCGCCGCCTGCCGTCGTCCAGCTACCGATGCCGGTCACGCCGCCGCCGGGCTGGCCGCGCCAGTCGTTCATGTCGCTGCGCACCGCCATTTCGATGCGATTGCCGATGTCGAGGGGGTGCAGTATCCGCATGTCGACGGTGACGCCGACCGCCGCCTCGTCCTGTGCGGAGCCGGTGGTCTTGGCGACGTCGATCCGGCCGATGAATTCGGCGGGGATCATCTCGAAGCGGAACGAACGGCCGCGCGGGCCGCCGTTTTCGACCAGTTCGTTCAGCGCCACCGCCCGCCCGTCGATCTCGGCGACGTGGAATACCGAATCCAAACCGCGCGCGAACATGTAGACGCCGCTGCCGCGCTGGTTGTCGAGCTGGACGCCGGGCACCAGTCGCAGCGCGTCGGCGGCGCTGACGGCGGGCAGTTGGCGGATGCGGTCTGCCGAGACGCTGTCGCCGATCCCGGTGCGCAGCCGCCGCAGCCAACGGTCGCTGTCGGCCCCGTTCAGCCGCCCCATGACGACGATCGGTTCGATCGTGTCGTCTGCGTAGTCGGGGGCCGCCGCGGTCGCGGTGGGCGGGCGGTGCGGCGACGTTGCCCGCGCGCGCGCCGGTGCCGGCGGCGGCACCGCGAGCGCAAGCGCGAACAGATGGCGGTCGATCTGGACAAGGCGCAGCCCGGCGGCCGCGACGACGCGCCGCAGGTCGGCGAGGGTCGCGTTGTCGGGCAGCCGCTCCGTCGTGCAGAATGCGGCGAGACGACCGGGATTGAACGCCACCTGCAACCCGATGCGCCGCGCCGTCCGCAGCACCAGCGGGGCAAGCGGCCGGCGTCCCGCACAGCGGCCTTGCCCCTCGGCGGGCGTCACCGCGCCGACGGCCATCGCAAGGCCGATCCCCGACATGGCGACCGGTCCCCAGCGCCGCCGCCGCGCCGTCCGCGCACCCGTCACCGGCACGACCTGCGATATCACGGGGCAGGGGTGTGCGATCGGCCGTCGCACCTGTCGCCACGCGGCCCATCGGCGCCGGGATCGGCGCGGCGTTGCAGATAGACCGGATTGCCCACCAGGATCGTCGCCCCATCGGCGGCGATCACATCGGCCCGGACCCAGCGCGCCCGGCCCAGCCCGGTGATGCGGAACGGCACCGTCGCATCGTCACCGGCAAACGGGGGCAGGATGATCCGCCGCTCCGACCCGCCGACCCGCAGGACGGCGTGCGCTCCGGCCGCGCCGCGCACATGGATCGTCCCGCGCACGTCCCGCGCCGCGCCGATCGCCAGCATGTCGCCCATCGTCGCGTCACGCGCGCCCGCGCTCAGCGTCATGTCGAGCAACCGGTCGCGCCGCCCGGCGATATCGACGAACACCCGCCCGCGCTTCAATCCCGCGACCAGCGCGTCGCCGGTGCGCGCGCAGGCGTGGACGACGGTCGCGGGCACGCCGACGGGCGACTGGCGACCGATGGGGGAGGGTTGCGGCTGCCGCCCCTGGACCGCGTCGTGGTTGTCGCTGCCCCCGACCCCGGTCAGGCGGTAGCCGCGATCGAGCAGGCTTTCCCAGAAGCGCAGGTGCGCACCCATTGCCCGGTACGGATCGCCTCGGAAGTCGTCGATCGTGTCGCCGTTGGCGATCTCCACCCCGTCGATCAGGCGATAGTCGGTGTCGGTCGCGACCCAGCCGCAGCCAAGGCAGTCCTCGCCAGTCGGGGTCGCGGGATGATTGATGCTCAGGAACCCTCCGGTTTCGTGCGCGGCCTTCAGGATGGGGTTGACCGATCCGCCTGCCGCGCCCGCCTGTGACAGGTCGATCGCGGCGGTGCTGCCGATCAGGTTCGCATGGCCGAACCGCGTCGTGATCTCCCGCCCCGGCAGCAGGACCAGCGTATCGAAATACGTCTGCGCGACCACCAGTTCGGCGAAGTGCGACGTGACGTTGTGATCTGTCACGGCGAGGAAATCGAGCCCCGCATCGGCCCCCGCCTGCGTCGTCAGGAACAGCGGGCAGGGGATGTTCGCGCCCGACAGGCTGCGGCACCGCGCGTCGCTGTGGCCGGTATGGCTGTGTAGGTCGCCGTGATACCAGCCCGCTCCACCTGCGACCGGGGCATCGGGAAACGCGCCGACCGTCGGGTCGCCGCGCCGTGTGAAGCGGATATCGGCGCGGTACTTTGCGCGCCCGCCCGGGCGCATGCTCGCAACCGTCATGGTCAAACGCCAGCGTCCCGCCGGGATCGGGCCGGGCAGGAACGAGGCGGTCGCGAACGTATCGTTGATGACGAACGCCTTCTTGATCCCGCCGCCCCAGCCGCGGTCGCGCTGTGGGTCGGCAACGCCCAGGGTGATCTGGGTGCCGTCGGGACCATCCAGGGTAAACGCGACGCGAACCTGGGTCACGTCGGCCGGCACGTCGAACGCCAGATCGCGTATCGTGCCGCGATCATCGGCGCCGATCGTGCCATCGATAACGATGTCCGCCGCCGCCTGCGTCGGGACCGGCAAGGATTCGTTCGCATACGGCGACGGCGGGGCAGACAGAGCAATCAGTGCGAATGCCAACGCGGGGACGTTCAGAAAACACCTGCTTCGTTCGAGGTTGTACCTGCCGACCGCTACGGATTTCTGTCGCGCAGCAATGCCCTGAGGTTCCGTCGACGCAGATAGGCAGCATGGATGACGCACGGATGACATGTGCGGGTGTGCACCGTGATCGCCCGTCCGGTACTTCAGAACTGTGTGACCACCTTTCGTGCCTGCTGCGAGCATTCGCTGCCAAGCGGCATACGCACGGTTAAGCGATCGGTTAGGTCTGAGGGCTTGCCGGCATGATTTGCCTCGTCGTCGGGTACCTCACGGTAATGCAGTGGATACCGTCCAACTCCGGTCATACGGACGTTGGCCGGGCCGCGATCGATCGCGTTGCCGGCGTTTGCCGGGCTGGAGGCATCCGCTATGCTCACGATCGCTCGCTTGGGCGTAGCTGCGGTAGCTATGACACAATGTCCAAGTGACACTGCTGTTCGGCAAAGCTAGTCGGGTATCATGCAGGCCTTCCGGCATCTTCTGGCGCAACGCAATATCGCTGTGCTGATATGCGCGATGACGTTGCTGCTGAAGCTGCTTGTACCGACGGGATATATGATCGGGAACGATCACGGCACACTCAACATCATGATTTGCTCGGGCACGGGTGCCCGATCTGTCGCGATGGGGATGCCCGGCATGACGCACGACATGGCGGCGATGCACGCCACCATGTCCGATCATGGGAAATCCGGCGATCAGGGCAAGCCAGAAGTGCCGTGTGCTTACTCCGGCCTGTCGGCGCAGGTGCTCGGCACCGTCGATCCCATCATCCTGTCGGCCGCGCTGTCCGTTGTAGCGAAGATGGAATTGCTGGGGTCGCCGCGGCCAGCACAGCGACCGGTGCCGTATCTCCGGCCTCCGCTGCGTGGACCACCGCACTTGCCCAAACAGTGATCGCCGACCTGCCGGTCTGACCGGCGCGTCGTTGGCGTCGCTGCATGCCGGACCTGTGACCCGGCACGCGGCCCGGCTCGTCATATCGATCCCCTGCGTCTGACGCCCCGCGGTCGTTTACCGCATGGCGTGTCGTGCGACGATCGTCCGAGCCATCGGCAAGAAGGACTTTTCCATATGTTTCGCAGCCTGCTTCCGGGCATTGTCGCCCTGTGCGCGGCGGTGCCGTCGCTTGCTCAGGTTACGCCTGCGCCGTTCACGCTCCCTGCGCTCCCCTATGCGGCCGACGCGCTCGATCCCGCGATCGACGCGCAGACGATGACCATTCACCACGACCGGCACCACAAGGCCTATGTCGATGCATTGAACAAGGCGGTGGCCGCCGACGCCACACTCAGCGGTCAGCCGCTTGAAACGTTGGTGGCCAGGGCGGGCACGCTTGCGCCAAGCGTTCGCAACAACGCCGGGGGGCACTTGAACCACGGTTTCTTCTGGAAGACGATGGCGCCGGTTGCACGATCCGGCCGACCATCCCCGGCGCTTGCCGCCGCGATCGATCGGCAGTTCGGCTCGCTCGCCGCGTTCAAGGCGGCGTTCAAGGAGGCCGGCACCAAACGGTTCGGTTCGGGCTGGGTATGGCTGTTGGTCACGCCGGACGGCGCGCTCGCCGTTACCTCGACGCCCAATCAGGATAATCCGCTGATGGACGTCGCCGAGGTGAAGGGCACCCCCATCCTTGGCAACGACGTGTGGGAACACGCCTATTACCTCAAATACCAGAACCGCCGCGCCGAGTATCTCGATGGGTGGTGGCAGGTGGTGAACTGGCAGGTCGTTTCGGACCGCTACGCCGCCGCATCGAAGCGCTGACCACACCAACAATCAAAGGAAGATCATGACCTATCGTATTGCGCTGGCGCTCGCCGCCACGCTCGTCGCGCCTGCCGTCGCGCAGGATGTCCGCAAGGGCCCGATCACCGTCTCGCAGTCCTGGTCGCGTGCGACCTCGCCGCGCGCCACGGTCGGTGCCGGCTTTCTGACCATCCGCAATGACGGTACGCAAGACGACCGGCTCCTGTCCGCAACGTCACCCCGCGCGGCGCGCGTCGAGATCCACACCATGTCGATGGAGGGCGGCATCATGCGGATGCGGCCGCTGCCCGATGGCATCGCGGTGCCGGCCGGGGGCAAGGCGACGCTTTCGCCGGGGGGTAATCACATCATGCTCATCGGACTGAAGTCACCGCTGAAGCCGGGCGAGCGCGTGCCGGCGACCTTGCGCTTCGCCCGGGCCGGCACCGTGAAGGTGGCGTTCGTGGTCGGCGGCGCCGGCGATGCCGCGCCGTCCGGCGGCCATGGAGCACAGCACTGATGCGCGGGCCTCGCAGCCGCGGCCTGCTCCGCGAAACCGCCCTGGCATCGATCCTGACGCTGGGGCTCATCGCCGGCATCACGGGCTGCTCGCGTTCACCCGATGAGGGCGGCAATCAGTCCACGGCGGCAGCGCCGGCCGGTCCCGGCGGTCCGTTCAAGCTGGTGGATACCAAGGGGGCAACGGTCACCGATCAGACACTGAAGGGCAAGCCCTATGCGATCTTCTTTGGTTTCACGCGATGTCCCGACGTGTGTCCCACGACGATGGCACGGATGGAATTGCTGAACAAACGGCTCGGCACACAGGCGGACAGCATGAACATCGTCTTCGTGTCGGTCGATCCCGAACATGACAAGCGGGAAGACGTCGCCAGCTTCCTGTCGATCTTCGACGCACCGGTGATCGGCCTGACTGGCGACCCTGCGGAACTGAAGCGGATGGAGAAATCGTTCAAGATATATGTCGAGCGGGTGCCCTTGCCCAATGGTGACTACACGATCGATCACACAGCCAAGATACTGCTGTTCGATCGCAACGGGCAATTCGCCGAGACGATGGATGCCAAGGAACCGGTGGACCAGGCTGTCGCCCGGCTGAAGCGGCTGATCGATGCCTAGGCTGCTGTGGGTGGTCGGCGCCTTCGCGCTCGCCGGCTGCGGCATCGAGAATACGGTCATCGACAAGACGCGTATCCGCGAGGCAACCGAAGCGCATTTCGGTAGCCCTCGCTTTCCGATCGAGCTCGGTCCCGTGGTCATCAGCGGCGATCATGCAATCGCCGACTGGACTCAGGGCGACTATGGCGGACGGGCCCTATTCGAACGGGGGGCGTACGGCTGGATACTGGTGCTGTGCAGTGGCGATTCGATCCGGCGCGCGGAGAATCTGCAACGCGCCGGTGTGCCTGACTTCAACGCCGACTGGATCGCCGATCAGCTGGCAAAGGCGGAAGCAGACCTGCCGCCCGAGTACCTTGCCAGAATGAAGCGCTTTGTCGGTACTGCGCAAGATCACGAGAACTATTTGAAAACGTTGGAAGCACGATGAAGAATCCTACTTCGTCGGTTCCCCTGAGGTTGACGGCGACGGCACTTGCCGCGTTCGGCATCGCTGCGGTTCCGGCGCACGCGCAGTACGCGCCATCGAACGATGCGAGTGCTTCGAACTGGACGCCGGACATCGTCGTGGTCGGGCAGCGCGAGCAGTACGCCGAACCCGGTTCGGCCGCCGCGACGAAGACAGACACGCCGCGCATCCAGGTGCCGCAGTCGGTGCAGGTGCTGACCGGCGCCCTACTGCGCGATCAGGATCGCCGGCAGTTGGGCGAGGCGCTGGCCAACGTGTCGGGCGTCGTTGGCAACCGGCCCGAGGAGGGGCTGACGGTCGGTCCGCTGGTGCGCGGTTTCCTGGCGGAAATCTATCAGGACGGCCTGCCGATGTTCGGTGCCTTCTCGGCCGTCAACGATCCCGCAAGCCTAGTCGGCATCCGTCGGATCGAGGTGCTGAAAGGGCCGACCGCTACGCTGTACGGCGGCGGCGTCGGCTCGCCGCTGGGCGGGCTCATCCATGTCGAGAGCGAGCGTCCGGGGACGGAACTGCAGGGATATGCCGCGATCCGCGCCGGGTCTTTCGCGACGTTCAACCCCTATGGCGAACTCGACGTCCCGATAACGACCCGCATCTCGGCGCGCGTCGCCGCCGAGTATCAAGGCAACGACCACTGGATCGACCGGATCAAGGGCGAGCGGATCTTCGTCCAGCCGAGCATCGCCTTCCGGCTCGGCGCCCGGACCGACCTGATGGTGCAAGGGCAATATGGTCGCCGCGAACAACTGGAATATTCGGGGCTTCCCGCCGCCCACGCCCTGGCGGGCACGGTGGACCCCAATGCCTTTCCCGGCGCGCCGAACGATCAACCGCGCTCCACCGTCACGAACCGGATGGTGACCGGCACGTTGCGGCACGGCTTCGCCGACGACGTGCGGCTGACGGTCACCGGCCGCTATTATGACAGCCGCGTGCCGCAGTTCGGCACGTTCCTCTATCCCGACCTGTACCCGGCCGCCCCCGCCACCCCGACGCGCTATCCGCTGCTGGCCCTCAACATGCTCAGTCATTTCGAGGAGGCGACGTTCGATGCGAACCTTGTCGCGAAGACCGAAATGTTCGGTGGGACGCACACCTTCCTCGCCGGCGCCAGCTACGACCATACCGACCTATTCGGATATGGCCTTTGCCGGGGTGCCTCTGGGCTCGATCGACTTGGCCGATCCGGACTATGACGTGTCGTTCGGCCAGGTCCTGCGGCCCGGCCTGCTGCAGACGGATCGATACGCCACTTTGGCGATCTATGCACAGGATCAGGCCGATTACGGCAGGCTGCACCTCACCGGGTCGCTGCGCTATACGCGGCTGAAGTTTCGCGAGGACCAGCAGGCGACCGACGCGACATACCATCGCCTGTCGCCACGGATCGGCGCGACGTTCGACGTCGTGCCGGGGGTGGCGCTGTACGCCGGATATTCGACCGCCTTCCGCGGGGCGTTCGGCCTCCTCACCCGCTTCACGCCGCGCCCGGAAACGTCCCGCAACATCGAGGGCGGGATCAAGCTGGCGGCGACCCGGCTCGGCCTGTCCGGCACGCTGGCGCTGTATGAACAGACCCGAAACCATGTCGCGACGCCCGATCCCGACCCGGCCCATCCCTTCCTTTCGGTGCAGACCGGGCAGCAACGCTCGCGCGGGGTCGAGGCCGACGTTATCTGGGAACCGCGTCCCGCATTTTCGCTGATCGCGAACTACGCCTATACTGATGCGGCGGTCACCCGCGACAGCAACGCGTCGCTGATCGACGACCGGTTGCCCCGCGTGCCCCGGCACAGCGGGCGCATCGCCGCGCGCTATCGCTTCGTCGACGGCGACGCGAAGGGGCTGTCGCTGGGTGCCGGCGTCACCGCCTTCACCGCGCGCGAGGTCACGCTGCCCAACACCGTGTCCGTGCCGGGCTATGCCGCGATCGACGCGCAGGCCGCCTATGACATCGGGCAGTTCACGGTGCAGGTTTCGGGTGTCAACTTGGGCAACGCGCGCACCTTCGACACCTACCAGTATTTTGCCTTTCCGGTCGTGATGCCCACACAGCCACGGTCGGTCTTCGTCACGATCAAGGCCCGGATGTGAACGGCCATGACCGATACGGATGGCGGGTTTGGCGTTGCCTGGGTGCAAGCCCCGCGCCCGGACGTCACCCCGCCGATGACGGCATGGTTCACCGGCGTCGGAATGCAGGCCGAAGCGCCCGCCGTTGGCGGCCAGACTGCCTGATGGACCATGACATTCAAACCACGCAGGGAATATTGCCGTGAAGATCATGATGCTTGCCACGTCCGGCGTGGTCCTGGGCCTTACGCTGGGATGCCCGGCCGCCGCGCAGGACTCGCGCCCGGACCCCGTCGAGGGCGATACGCGCTTCACGATCGGCGATATCGTCGTGACCGCCCCCAGCATGGCGCGATCGACCGGAAACGTCCTGACCTCTGTCGACCTGCTCGGCGGCGATATCGCGCAGCGCCAGTCGGTCGACAATGCATGGGAGCTGTTCGCACGCCTGCCGGGCGTCGTGCTGACCGATTTCAATCAGGGCACGACCTCGGGCCGCTTCTCGATCCGCGGCTTCAACGGCGAGGGAGAGATAAATGCGGTCAAGCTGTTGATCGACGGTGTGCCGACCAACGACAATGCCGGCGGCATGACCGGGATCGACATGATCGCGCCGCTCGACATCGCCGGGATCGAGCTGGTGCGCGGCACGTCCGATCCGCGCTGGGGGCTGCACAACATCGCGGGCAACGCCAACATCCTGACGCGGATCGGCGGCACCTACCTCGACGCACGGGGCATCGCCGGTGCGTTCGGGACGATCGACGGACAGGTTTCGGCGGGACTGGAGCGCGGCGGCTTCAGCCAGAACTATCTGGTCAGCTATCGCCGCACCGATGCGTATCGCGACCATGCCGACCTCGACCGGCTGAACCTGGCGGGGAAATGGTTCTATGATTTCGGATCGACGCGGCTGGGCGCGATCGTGCGCCATTCGCGCGCGACGGCCGAGGAGCCCGGCTACCTGACCGATGCCGACGCCTATACCCACCGCCGCCGGTCCTATGCCGTATCCGAAACCGATGGCGGCACGCGGCGGCTGGGCCAGTACAGCGTGCACCTCGATTCCGACCTGACCGGCGACTTGGCGCTGAGCGTCAAGGGCTATGCCAACAGCCTGCACGACGACCGCTACGTGCGTTTCTCCGCCAACGTCGCGCAACAGCGGCGGCGCACCGACGAACGGCAATATGGCGGCACGGTCGCGCTCCACTATCATGCCGGCCCCGCGCTGATGATCGAGGCGGGCGGCGACGTGCAGGTGCAGGACAACCAGAGCCGGCGCTGGCTGACCGACCGCCGCACGACCACCCGCCAGACGCGCGACCAGCAGTTCGACCTGACCGTCTATGGCGGCTACCTCCAAACGATCGTAACGCCGACCGACTGGCTGAAGATCACGCCGGCTTGGCGGATCGACCGGATCGAGGGCGATTTCGCCAACCGGCTCGCGGGCATCACCGCGCCGATCAACGATTACGGCACGATCAGCCAGCCCAAGCTGAGCGTCGCGATCGTCCCCGCGCACGGCGTGACGGTGTACGGTAATTACGGGCGGACGTTCCAGATCGGCGTGGGATCGGGTGCGTATCTGATCCCGCCGCGCCTTACCGATGTCGCCGCGTCGATCAACGAAGGCTTCGAAGGCGGCGTGAAGCTGACGCGCGGACGCTGGCTGGAGGCGCGTGTCGCGCTGTGGCAGCAGACGGCGAGCGGCGAGCTGAAGCGTCGGCTGAACGATCCGTCGGGCGATGTCGACAATCTCGGCAAGACGCGGCGGCGTGGGATCGACCTCCAGCTAGACGTGAAGCCGGTGCGCGGCGTCGCCTTGTGGGGCAGTTGGTCGCACCAGAGCGCGCGGATCGTGACACCCGACCCCGCGACGCCGTCGCAAGCGGGCAACGCCATCGACCATGTTCCGCGGAACGTGTTCTCCGGCGGGCTGGACGTTACGCCTGATCCGAAGTTTCGGCTGTCGTTCTGGGGCAATGGCCAGTCCAGCTACGAACTCGATCCGGCCAATAGCCAAGGGCGCTACGGCGATTATGTCGTGCTGAACGCGGAGGTTGCGTACAAGGTGACGCCGCAGATCGAGCTTTCGGCACAGCTCAAGAACCTAGCCGACGATCGGTACGAATATGTCTGGTACGACGGGGCGCAACAGCTGCATGCGCCGGCCGATCCGCGGTCGCTGTTCGGCGCGGTGCGCCTGACCTTCTGATGGAGACGGCGCACCCGTCGCTGCGCGTCGTCGTGCGCCGCATCCATCTGTGGCTGGGGCTGACGATCGGCGCGCTGTTCGCCTGCGCCGGGCTGACCGGCAGCGCGCTGGTATTCTATCCCGAGATCGATGCGGCGTTCAACTCGGCGCTGCGTGCGGTGCCGACCGGGGCACGGCCGCCGTCATGGCAGGCGGTGGTCGATACGCTCCACCGGGAACATCCCGACCGGACGGCGGCATGGCGGATCGAGGTCACCGGGGACGGGGGTGCGATCCCCGTCCGCTATTACACGCCACGCGAACGGGCGGGGCGGGATTTCGCGCCGTTGCTGGTCTGGATCGATCCGGTGCGGCTGACGACGATCCGAACCAGCTTCTGGGGCGATACCCTCGTCACTTGGCTCTACGATCTCCACTATCGCCTATTGCTGGAAAAGCCCGGCGGAACTGCGATGGGGATTGCCGGGATCGCCATGCTCGTCCTGCTCGTGAGCGGCGTGTGGGCGTGGTGGCCGCGTGCACGGGGCGTCGCGCGGGCGCTGCGCTTCAAGCGCGATGCGGGGCCGATCCGGCGGCTGTACGACTGGCACAAGTTGACTGGACTGGCCGGATTGACCCTGCTGCTGGTCGTCACCGTCACCGGCGTGATGCTCGACCTGCCCGATCAGACCCGGCCGATCCTTGCCCGTTTTTCCGCGCTGTACGTGACGCCGAAGCGGGTCGTCGCCCCGGATGGCCAGACGATGCCGATCGACGCGCTGGTTGCCCGTGCACATCGGCGCTTCCCCGGTGCTGCGCTGGCGTGGATTGAGACACCGGCCGACACTGCCAGCCCGGTCCGGATCAACCTTGCGCAGCCGGGCGAGCCCAGCCGCCGCTTCCCGCGGACCAATGTGTGGCTGAATCCCCATGGCGGGCGGATCGTCGCCGTGCGTGACGGCCTTGCGGAAAGCGGTGGCGACAGCGTGCTCAACTGGCTGCATCCGCTGCACGGGGGCGAGGCATTCGGGCTGGCCGGCCGACTGCTGGCGTTCGTCGCCGGGCTGGTGCCGGCCCTTCTGTTTGCCACCGGCGTGCTGCGTTGGGCGCGGCGGCGCAAGCGGCGGTGACGCCGGCACGGTTCGCCGGCAGGATCACCCCCAGTGCGACGGCAGCTATTCCGGGCGGGCGGGAATCATCCCTCCCGCCCGGGATGTTCAGCGACGGGCCCTGACGATCTGGAAGCCACCCTTGATCGTCCGCTCTTCCAGACCCGTGCCGCGCAGCATCGCCTGAAGCGCCTCCTCCGGGACCATCGTCCCGACGACCGGTTTGGAACGCTTGCCCTTGGCCAGCTTAGTGCCCGAAATCGGGCAGCGGGTCGCCCGCCGTAACTGGTCGAGCGCCCTGTCAAGCCGGTCGCCCGGAATGGCGATGGCGATCGGCGTGTTCTGGCAATCGTACTTGAAATCCTCGGCGGTGGCCGTCGTGCCGGTGCCGGCAATCACTAGGGCCAAGGCCGGACCAGCCAGCCGAACGACAGAGACGCGCATACAATATTTCCTTCGATGAAGATCGGGTAATCGTGATTGATCGGCGCGATGCTTGGGGTTTCTGTTTAAGCCGCCATGCTGACAGGAATATGAACCGCCCGGCGGGACGTCACGTTGACGGCCATCAGAACTGGTGCCGCATACCGAACGTGATACTGCGCCCGCGTAGCGGCGACTGGTCCTTGACGAACGACGTGTGCGCAAGCGCCAACTGGTTGGTCAGGTTGGTACCACGCAAGTAGAGCTCGACACCCTTGGCGGCCCCCAGATCGAAACGGTATGCCACCGTGGCATTCACCATGTCGTACCCCGGCGTGCGCGTTTCATACGAAGCGACACGACCTTGCGTGAACGTGCGGTAATATTCGATGTCCGCAGTCACCGGGCCGCCGGCGTAGGCATAACGCCCGCCCAGCCGCCCCGGCGGGATACGCGGCAGGTTGTCGTTCTGGCCACGCAGGTCGGCATCGACGTAATCGCCGAAGATGGTGAAGCGCGATCGCGTGTCCGGCCGGTGGCTGATCTGTCCGTCGATCCCGGATAGCCGCGCGTCGGACGCGGTGTAGACCAGGAACCTGTTCCTACCGTCAGTGCTGACCAGGCGAGCGAAGATGTAGTCGTCGATATTCTTGTGGAACAGGCCCAGTTCGAATTCGGTCGCGCCATCGGTCTTGCCGAAGGTCAGGTCGATCGACCGCGCGGTTTCCAGTACGTTCGCGTCGGACGCCGGCAACAGCGTTTCGTAGTTGAACCGCCGCGCAAGTCCGACCTCGAAACTGTTGGTCGCCAGATTGTTGTTCTTGGCGTAAATCTCCCGCACGCTCGCCGCGCGTTGCGACCGGGCCAGCGACATCCCGACCGTATAGCCGCCATCCACATGCCATGTCGCGCCGAGCGACGCCGAGAAGGGGGCGACGTCGGACGCGGGAAAAGTGTTGGCGAACACGCGGTCGTATCGCTGCCGGAAACGTTCGGTCCGCTCCGGCGACGCTAGGTCACGTTCGGAGATGAACATCGTATAGGGCTCTTTGACCGCGTTCATAACGCGCCAGTCCTTGCGCGCTGCGACCTCGACGTCCAGTCTTCCGAACGACCGTCGTTCGGCCAGGAATATTCCGACATTCTCCGTCCGGAACTGCATCGCGATGTCGCCTAGATGCGCCTCGCTGGAATCGAGGCCGCTGAACAGGCCATTGGTGTACTGCGCGCCGAACGCGCCGGTGAATCCCAGCACCGGCCGATGCGTCAACTCCACGCGACCGTCATACACCTTGTTCGTGTAGCGCGAGAAGACGATCGGCCCGTCGCGTTCGTCATGCGCATAATCGGTGTAGGACGCGCGCAGGCGGACGTGATCCAGCCCCGGCAGCAGCCGGTCGTAATCGGCGCGGACGTCCACCCGGTCGCTGCGCAGCGCGATCGTGGCCGGTTGGCTGTCGTCGATTCCCTCGAAGGGATCCGTGATGAAGCCGTGGATCTTGCAATGCAGGTCGAGCTGGTGCGTGTGGCACGCGCCGCCTGCATGGCTGTGGCCGGGCAGGCCATAGGTACCGGTCTGCCGGCTGTAGGCCGCGCCGACATATCCCTTCGACGTGATCCACGACGCACCGGCACTGTAGCTGGTGCTGTCCGCGAACGAGTCGCGTAGCGTGTCGCTGCCATAGCCGTCGGGAACGGCGTAATCCTCGCTGGTGCGCCGCGACCCTTCGACATGCACGGCGATGCTGCCGATGCCGGCGGTCACCCGGCCGACGACGGTCTTCTCCTCATCCCCCGTGCCGTAGCGCACCTCGCTCGCACCGGTCAGCCCGCCCGCCGGCACCGCTTTGGGCACTTTGCCGTCGATCAGGTTGATCGCGCCGTTCAGCGCGTTGCCGCCATAGCGCACGGCCGCCGGGCCACGCTGGATCTCGATCGAGTCGAGCAGCAGCGGATCAGTGGCGATCGCATGATCGGGCGACACCGACGACGCATCGAACACGTTGGCGCCATCGCTCAGGATCTCGATCCGTGGCAGGGTCTGCCCGCGGATCACTGGGCGCGATGCGCCGCCACCGAAATTGTCGAGATGGATGCCCGGCAGCCCGGCCAGCGTCTCGCCGAGGCCACCTTGGCGGCGATGCGCGAGAGCGTCGCCCGACAGCACGGTCACTGGGAGGGCCACCTGTCCGTCGTCGGCAATCGACCGCCCGGTTACGACAATGTCGCCCGTGCCTGCACGTCGCTCATCCCGGCTCTCCGTGGGCAGCAAATCTTGCGCGCTCACGGGCGTGCCGATGAAGATGCCGATGGCGGCCAGACGCTTGACCCGCCGACCGGTAACAATATCCATATGCATGATCGTTCCCAAAAACCCCTGCGCGGCCTATCTGTTACAGTATATCATCTCGTCAACAGTGAATGATGCTTGGCGCAGTCTGGATGGCAGATGAGGCGTTCGATCGATCGCTGTCGCTGCGCGGTCATCATCAGCGCGCCTAGCTGTAGACCCGATTGCGTAGGGTGTTCCGCGCAAATGGCCATCTACCGCGGACAAGGTTCACTCTCAGTTCAATCGCGTGCGACGCGTCGGCAGCGGGACATATTGTCGTATCGACGAGGTCTGGCAGGCCACGTAACGTCGTCCCGTGCAAATGGTTCGTCGCCTCGTCGGGAAGTATCCCATGAGACTGTCGTGGCTCTGCATGTTGGCGTTGACGTTACGTCTTGTCGTTCCCACCGGCTATATGCCGGTCATGTCGCATGGGCGGATGGTCGTATCGATCTGTTCGGGTAATGCGACCCGGTCGATGCTCGTTACCATTCCGGGGTTGGAAGAGCGGCCGGGCGAAGGTCGGCACGACGACCGGGACCAGCACGGCGCGCCATGCGCCTATGCCGGCCTGTCGATGTTGGCGCTGGATTCGGCGACGCCGGTACTGGTTCGAACCGCGCCGCGCTTCATGGAGGAAACCGGGCTGCTTCCGCCGCCGGTATCCACCGCTGGCTGGCGAGCAGGATTACGGCCATGGGTTCGGGGCCCCCCGGCGCGCGCCTGATAGGCAACTTACGCGGCTGACCGTCCTGTCGACCGCGCAGAAGCCAGTCCTGCCCGCACCTCCGATCCCATGAACGCCCGCGACGGATCGCGCGTCGAACAGGAATATCTATGTCCCGATCATCGTCCCTGCCGGCGAGGATGTGGCGCGCCCTGTGCGCCCGTGTTCTCCCGGCCGCCCGAACGGCACGACCATGCTGACGCCCGGCGAACGCCGCTTCCGCCGGGGGCTGCATATCGTGATTGGCCTGCTGCTCGCGATCACCGCGCTGCTGGTGATCGTCGCGCCCGCGCCGGATTCACCGCCCCCGACAACGCCCCGCGCGAAATGATCCACTGTGCCGCCGGGCGATTGCGGCACCCGGCGGCGCACTGTGCCCCGGCACGACAAACAGGTTTTCCATGACAGACTATGCGCTTCTCCTCGCGCGGATACAGTTCGCGTTCACGATAGCCTTTCACTTCATCTTTCCTGCATTCTCGATCGGGCTGGCCAGTTTCCTGATGGTGTTGGAGGGGCTGTGGCTGCGGACCGGCCGCGGGGTATATGCCAATCTTTATCGCTACTGGCTCAAGATCTTCGCCATCGTGTTCGGCATGGGCGTCGTGTCGGGCATCGTCATGTCCTACCAGTTCGGCACCAACTGGTCGGTCTTCTCTGACAGGGCGGGGCCGGTGATCGTACCATTGATGGCCTATGAGGTGCTGACGGCATTCTTTCTTGAAGCCGGGTTCCTAGGCGTCATGCTGTTCGGCATCGCCAGGGTCGGGCGCGGACTGCATTTCTTCGCCACCTGCATGGTGGCGCTCGGCACGCTGATTTCGGCCACGTGGATACTGAGCGTCAACAGCCGGATGCACACCCCGACCGGCTTCGCGATCAACGCGCAGGGGCAGTTCGTGCCGGCGGGATCGTGGATGCCGATTATCTTCAATCCCAGTTTCCCCTATCGCTTGACCCACACCGTCATTGCCGCGTTCCTGACGACGGCACTGGTCGTCGCGGCGGTCGGTGGCTGGCACCTGCTGCGCGACCGCGCGAACCTTGGCGCACGCAAGATGCTGGCGATGGGGCTCGGCATGGTCGCGGTGATGGCGCCGCTCCAGATACTGGCGGGCGACGCGCACGGGCTGAATACCCTGGAACATCAGCCAGCCAAGGTGCTGGCGATGGAGGGCCATTATAAAGCGCATCCGGACGGGGCGCCGCTGATCCTGTTCGGCCTGCCCAGCGACCGCGAGGAACGGGTGGACCATGCCGTGGAAATCCCGAAGCTGAGTTCGCTGATACTGCGCCACGACCTGAACGCGCCGCTGCCGGGGTTGACGGATTATCCGCGCAACCGCCGACCTCCGACGACGATCCTGTTCTGGTCGTTCCGGGTGATGGTCGGGCTGGGCATGGCGATGCTCGTACTTGGCATCTGGGGATTGTGGGCACGGTGGCGCGGGCGGCTGTACGATACACCTTGGCTGCACCGCGCGGCGTTGGCGATGGGACCGACGGGATTTATCGCCGTGCTGGCTGGTTGGATCACAACCGAGGTCGGGCGTCAGCCATGGGTGATCTACGGCCAGATGCTGACCGCCGACGCCCGCTCGCCGATCGCGGCACCCGCGGTGGCGACCTCGCTCGTGGCCTTCGTCGTGATCTACTTCGCAGTCTTTGGCATGGGCGTCGTCTATGTCCTGCGCCTGATCCCAAGCCACCCGAAGCGCATGAGGCCGAACCCCGCTGCACGCCGCGCCATGCTGCCGGTATCACGCCAGCGGTCGCCTTCGAGCAGCCGACTCAGGAGCGCGGCGCATGACCGGCGTAACCTACAGCCTCGACCTGACCGTCATCTGGGCGATCATCATCGCGTTCGGCATCTTCGCCTATGTCGTCATGGATGGGTTCGACTTGGGTATCGGCATCCTGTTCCCCGGCTTCAGGGTCGGGGCGGAACGCGACGCGGCGATGAATTCGATCGCGCCAGTTTGGGACGGGAACGAGACGTGGCTGGTGCTGGGCGGGGGCGGGCTGTTTGCCGCCTTTCCGCTTGCCTATGCGATCATCCTGCCCGCCACCTATCCGCTGGTGATCGCCATGCTGCTGGGCCTAGTGTTTCGCGGGGTGGCGTTCGAGTTTCGCTGGCGCGATCCGTCGCACCGGCACTGGTGGGATCGGGCGTTCACGCTAGGTTCGCTGGTGGCGGCGATCGCGCAGGGGATGATGCTGGGCGCGATCCTCCAAGGCATCCGGGTCGTGGACCGGGCCTTCGCCGGCGGCTGGCTGGACTGGCTGACTCCGTTCACCATCCTGACGGGCACATCGGTGGCGATCGGTTATGCGCTGCTCGGCGCGACATGGCTGATCGGCAAGACCGATGGCGAGGCACAGGCCCATGCGCGGCGGATGGCCACGAAGCTGGCCATCGCCACGGTCGTCGCGATGGCGGCGGTCAGCGTGGCGACGCCGTTCCTCAGCTATGATTACTGGCGGCGCTGGTTCGCGATGCCGGGCGTCCTGCTGACCGCGCAGGTGCCGTTGCTGATCGTCGTCATCACCGGAGTCCTGTTCTGGTCGGTGGCGCGCGGGCGGGAGAAGTTGCCGTTCCTGGCTTCGCTGGCGCTGTTCCTGCTGGGCTATATCGGCCTTGGCATCAGCATCTTTCCCTATGTCGTGCCGCGCGCGGTCACGATCTGGGCGGCGGCGGCACCGGCGCAGAGCCAGTTGTTCATGCTGGTCGGCACCGTCGTCATCATTCCCGTCATCATCGGCTATACCGCCTGGGCCTATTGGGTGTTCCGGGGCAAGGTCGGCGAAGGATACCACTGATGGCCGCGCCCGAACGACCGCTGCTGCTGAGGCTGGGCTGGATGGCGGCGATCTGGGCCGCCAGCGTGTCGGCGCTCGGGGTGGTCGCCTTCGCGATCCGCGCCGTTCTGCTATAGTCCGTCGGTCGTGGCTTGGCAGGAATGCTGCACGATACCGCCTGCACAGGCCCTGTCCGGCCCTCCCGCCACGCATGGCCGAATGTGAGCGATCTGCGTCCTTTACGCCATCATGGCGGCGGCCGAGAGGCGATTGCATACCACGGCTATCAGAGGCTCCCATGCACACCATCAACCGACGAACGGCGATCGCATCCACCGCAGTGGCCCTAGGCGGTCTTGCACTCGGCGGCAGGGCAGCGTTGGCGGCGCAGGCCGCGACCGCGTCCACGATGTTCGACGCCTCGAAGAACCCGACGCCCGAAAAGATCGCGCCCTATCAGCCGCGCTTCGGCCGCACCAAACCGCTGGTTGCCGTCGTCGGCCTGAACGAAGGCACGATCATCAGCGATTTCTGCATCCCGTTCGGTGTGATGGCACGTTCTGGCGTCGCGGACGTCGTCTCGGTCTCGGTCACGCTTGGTCCGGTGAAAATGCAGCCGCTGACCTTCCAGCTGCAGACCACCGTCGATGCGTTCGACGAGAGCCACCCCCAAGGTGCCGACTACATCTTCGTGCCGGCTGTCGAGAACGACAGCGATCCCGGCTTGCTCAAATGGATAAAGTCGCAAGCCGACAAGGGATGTACCGTTATCAGCATCTGCTACGGTGCCATGGCCGTTGCCAACACCGGCATCTTCGACGGGCACAGGGCGACCTCGCACTACAGCAACGAGAGCTTTCGGGCGAAGCGCTTCCCGAACGTGAGGTGGCAGAAGAACATTCGCTACGTCGCAGACGGCAAGGTCGTCTCCAGCGCCGGAGTCAGCGCGTCGATGCCGACCTCGATCGCGCTCGTCGAGGCGATTGCCGGTCCCGAAAAGGCGGCGCAGGTCGCGCGCGACGTCGGCATCGACGGTTGGAGCTCACGCCACGACAGCGACGCCTTCCAGTCCGATCCCGGTAACGCCGACATGCCCGCCCGCGATGCCAAACCCGACGTGACGCTCGCCATTCCGGTCAAGGCTGGCGACGACGAGATCGCGCTGGCCTTCACCGCGGAGGCCTATAGCCGGACGGGCAACACGATGGCCTATGCCATCGCAGCGAGCAAGGCACCCGTTCGTCTGGCGCACGGGCTGGTTGTCCTGCCGGACTTGGTCGTCGGTGGCCCGACAAAGGTCGAACGCACGCTCGCCCCGCTCAAGGCGCACGAGGCGACCCGCGCGCTCGACATCGCGCTGGCCGATATCACGAAGGTTTATGGTCCGAAGGCCGCGCGCAACGTCGCGCTGTTCATGGAATATCCGGGCACGCGGTAATCACGGACCGTCGCGGCTCGGCATCCCGCCCCCGTTCGTGAACCGTCGCCGGTACTCGGACGGGGTCAGGCCGACGATGCGGTTGAATACCTTGCGGAATGCGCTGGGGTCGGTGTAGCCGACATCCCAGCCAACCTGGTCGATGGCAAGATCCGTGTCGCGCAACTTCGCCTTGGCATTGGAGACGCGCAGACGCTGCCAATATTCTGTCGTCGTGTGCCCGGTCGCCTTCTGGAAGCGGCGCAGGAATGTGCGCTCCTCCAGCCCCGCCCGCGCCGCAAGGGTGGGGACGTCGACGATCTTCCCGTCGCTGTCGCGCAGGAACCGCTGCGCCTGCAGGATGGCCGCGTCCTGGTGCCCGGTGTGCGGGCTGAACCCGCTATAGTAGCTCTGCGCCCGACCCGGCGGATCGATCAGGAATGTCTGCGCCACCTCCAGCATCGCAGCGTGGCCAATAAACCTGGCGATGATCGTCAGGCACAGGTCGGTCCATGCCATGACGCCGCCCGCCGTGATGATGTCGCCGTCGTCGATGACGATCCGGTCGGTATCGACCGAAGTCTTGGGGAAGCGGCTGCGGAATTGATCCTCATAGGCCCAGTGCGTCGTGATCGTCCGTCCGTCGAGCAGCCCCGTCTCCCCCAGCACGAACGCGCCGAGGCAGACCGACGCCAGCACCGCGCCGTCCGCATGTCGATCGCGCAGCCAGCGCACGAGGACCGGATCGATGTCGTCGCGCGGCCCGCCCAATGTGGGTGGCAGGATGCAGATCGACGGCAGCGGGGTGCCTGCCGCAGGCGCATCCACCCGCGCCATCGCGCCGTCGGCCACCGTCCATTGCCCGACCGACAGCGCCGCGCCGCCGCGATCGGCCGCCGCGAACAGGTCGGCCATGCCCAGCACCGCAGCCTGCTGCGCACCGGGATAGGTCAGGATAGCTATATCGATCATGTCGTTATCGACCCGCTGTTTGTCGTATCCGCCACTGACATAGGCTTGCGTCGGTCGATAGAACAGCTCCTCATCCAAACGAGGAGCAAGACCATGGCCAAGCGCGCCCTGATCGTCGTCGACCTGCAGAACGAATATGAAGCCGGTGGCAAGCTGCCGCTGGAAAGGCTGGACCGGGCCGTCGCCAACGCCCGCCGCGTGATCGACGCGGCGCGCGACGCGGGGGAGCTTATCGTCCACTTCCGCCACGAGGCGCCAGGTTCCGCCGACGCCCCGTTCGCGGTCGGCACGAACGGCACGGAGATCATCGCGGCCGCCGCGCCGATCGACGGCGAAACGGTGCTGGCCAAGCACTACCCCAACGCATTCCGCGACACCGGCCTCAAAGCGCTGCTGGACGACGCGGGCGTGGCGGACGTCGTGATCGTCGGTGCGATGAGCCACATGTGCATCGACGCGACCACCCGCGCCGCATTCGATTTCGGGTACGGCGTGACAGTCGTTGGCGATGCCTGCGCCACGATGGCCCTGTCGCACGAGGGCGTCGAGGTACCCGCGGCGCAGGTCCACGCCGCGTTCATGGCGGCGCTGGCCTTCGCCTATGCCAGGGTCGTGTCGACGTCTGACCTGCTGGGCGCCTGACCCTGCTTGGGTCAGCCTTGCCCGGATACACAGCCACGACGACTTCCGTTACACCCCCTGCCTGCGACACGCGGCACCCGAGATGGTCGCGGTCTGCTTCGGCTTCGACAAGGCCGTGTTCGATGCGCACATCGGCACCTTCGACCTCGTCACCCGCAAGCGGTTCATGGTCCAGGCCGGCGTGTCGAAGGAGCAGGTGGCCGAGGCGATGATGCTCGCCCCGTGCTGCGCGCGGGTGCGGGCATCACCCATGGCTGGAAGGTCATGCGAGGTATCGCCGAAACCGGCTGACGCGCCGACCGATCCGCTTACAGGCCCATGTCCGTCAGCCACTGCCCCACGCCGCGCGGCGCCAAGCCCAGCCGGTGCTGCGCGGCGGTGTCCGCAGCGATCACGTTGTCGGACAGCTGCGCCATCGTGGCATAAAAGGCTGCGATGGATGCCGCGGCCGGCCCGATCAGCGCTTCGAGCGATGTACCGAAGGCTTCCGGCGACAGCGCCTCGAACCGGACCTCGCGCCCCAGATGCGCCGCGAAGACCCGCGCCAGTTCCGGCCCGGTCAGGCCGGGCAGGTGGCCGACGCCGACGATCCCGGTGACGGCATGGTCGGCCAGCAACCGTTCCGCCACGACGGCCACGTCGAGGTGCGAACTCCACGACACGACGAAATCGGCCCGCAGCGGATAGGGCAGGCGACCGTCGGCCTGTACCGGGCCGATCACCATCGGCAGCAGCAGGTTTTCCAGATACAGGCGTGGTGCGATGACGGCGTGCGAAACGCCACTGTCGGCGATGCGACGGATCAGCGTGCCAATCGCGCTGTTGGCCGATACCTGGAGCGCGCTGCCCGGCGCATCGATGATCGCGCCGCTGGTCGAGATCACGACCCGCTCCGGTCGGGCGGCGGCGATGGCATCCGCGATATTGTTTGCCTGCTGCAGGCGCGCCGGTTCTGCCGCTTGGGGCAGGTGCACGAACACGCCGTCCGCACCGGTGTACGCCGCCGTCAGCGATTCCACTGACGCATTGTCGACCTGGATCGCGGGCCTGCCTTCGGCACGGGCCGGATCGCGGACCGCCGCGAGTGCGTCCCGACCCGAGGCGAGCAGCAGTGCCTGCAGGGGCGCACCCTGCGCCCCGGTCGCACCGTGAATGATATAGGGCATGGAATACTCCTTATCGATCGAACGGGGATATCGGACCGGCTCCGACGGGAAGCGGATCGGCAGGGTCCGGGCTACAGCATGCGCGGCAGGACGTCGCTGCCGGGCCGTCTGTCAAAATAGCGGTGCTTCACGACGCCGGCGACATGCAGCCCGACCAAGACCAGCAACGTATAGGCCAGGATCCGGTGCAGCCACTGGAAGACCGCGAAACGCGCATCGTCCTTGGGCAGCAGTTCCGCGACGTGCACGCCAAAGAAGGTGACGCCGTCGCTGTGGCTGTAGCTGCTCGACATGGCATAGCCCATCAGCGGGACGGTCACGAGCAGGACGTACATCACCGCATGGACCAGCTTCGAGAGCCGAGCTTCCCACAATGCTACGGCAGCGGCGGGCGGGGGAAGCACCGTACGCAAACGGATCGCGATCTGCACGACGACGAGGCAGAAGACCAGCAGCCCGAACGACTTGTGCATCGGATAGAGCGTACCGTACTTCACCGGCACCGCATCGCCGAGCCGGGTCATCACCCAGCCCGCCACCAGCATTCCGATCACCAGCAGCGCGCGGGTCCAGTGCAGCAGCCGCAGCGACAACGGATAGCGGACGACATCCTGCCCCTCCACCGGCGGGGCACGGTGCGGAAGGGGAATGCCGGCCAGGGTCATTTGTTCACCGAGAAGCCGCCATGGATCATCCGCGCCTTGAGCGGAGTGGTCCGCAACATCCGGGTCAGTGCCTGTTCAGGGGTAAGGCGTCCCGCGACGCGCGCGGTGCGCATGGTGCGTGTCGGGCGGCCCTTCATCGCATCGACGTCGAGCGACACGGGGCAGCGGGTGGCCCGGGTAAAGCCGGCGATCGCCTTTTCCAGCGGCATGGCGGCGATCGAAATCCGAATGCGGTCATTCTGGCATTGATAGAAGCTCGCGTCCTGCGCATTGGCGGCGTCCGGAAGGATCGCGGCAAGGCCGAGCATGACGGAGAACAGGAACCTGAACATCGGGGAAACTCCATGTGCGGATTGAAAGGCGCGTCGATCCATTGTCGCGTCTGAATGGAGGATGAGGTTCAACGCCGATACTGCGCGATGATCGGGCCGATCATGCCGCGGGCCGCGTCCATCATTTGCGGCGTGGCTGTCGCCACGGTGCCGGTGTGGAACGGCGGATGCGGATCATATTCGATGGCGAATTCGGCAAGTTCGCCCGCCTCGCGCCCGAAAGCGTCCGCCGCGACCAGCAGTGCCACCTCGAAGCTGCCGATGCCGGGTCCGGCGGTGTAGAGGTTGCCGTCCACCGCCGGGCCGTCGCCCGACGCAAGCACCTGGCCTGCGCCCAGTTCCTGCAGAAGCTGCTCCGCGGCGAAATTGCTCGACACCGTCCGGCCCGCGATCAGCCCGGCTGCGCCAAGCAGCGCGACGCCGTTGCAGACGCCGATCACATAGCGCGCACTACCCGCGGCCCTGCGCGTGAAGGCGATGACCTCGGGATCGTTCTGGACCTCCGGCGGGTTCATGCCGACCGCGAAGACGTCCAGCGGCGGGCAGTCGTCGAACGTCATCGTTGGAACAGTCGGCCACGACCGGAACCCCTCGACCACGTCCCGATTTTTCCAGATGAAATGGATTCGGGATCCCGGCATCATCGCCAGCACCGTCTGAACCCCGATGATGTCCATCGGTACGAAACCGGGGCCGATGAGAATGCCGACGTGAAAGGACGGCACGCCTTCGGGTGCGAGGGCAGCAAGCATGCCGTCATATGACGTGATTTTCATGGCGCGTTCCATTGTGCGGACTGTGCAGACGCGGCGGCATAACCGTTCCCCTTCCGTGGCTGTAGGGCAATGATCCCTTGATTCCGGCCATTGGTGGATTTTGCAGGTGCACCGGTCGATGGTTCGTTTAGGGACCGATTGTCGCAATTCCCAAGGTAGTGTCATGTCCACGTCCTTCGCCTTCTACCTGTGCGATGGGTTCCAGTTACTTGATCTGGCCGGTCCAACGGCCGCCCTGACCGCGGCGAACCGCCTTCTGGAACGCGAGCACTACCGGATCGATCTTGTATCCGCCGACGGAGCGGTCGTTCATGGAGACGCAGGGTTCGGACTGGCGACGCGCGCCGCCGGATCGTTCTTAGCCGAGACGGTCGTGGTGGTCGGCGGGCGAATTGACCCGATGCTGGAAACCGGCAATGTCGGGGGCATCCGACGAGCCGCTGCCGGTGCCCTCAGCATCGCGAGCATCTGTACCGGGGCATTCCTGCTTGCCGCAGCCGGTTTCCTGGATCGCAGGCGGGCAACCACGCACTGGCAGTTCGCGGCGAGGCTTCAGGAGCAATATCCGACGGTAACGGTCGATGCGGATCGCATTTTCATCAACGACGGTGCGATCTGGACGTCGGCCGGCATGACGGCCGGCATCGACCTGATGCTGGCCCGGATCGAGATCGATCACGGTGCCGAAATCGCCAAGGCGGTTTCGCGCGAGCTCGTCGTGTACCACCGTCGACCGGGCGGACAGTCGCAGTACGCGGCGATCGCCCAGATGGAGCCACAGACCGACCGCATCCGCAAGGCGTTGACGTTCGCGCGCGATCATCTGTCCGAGCCACTGCCGATCGATCGCCTTGCCGAAGCCGCCTGTCTGAGCGTGCGCCAGTTCGCACGGCTGTTCCGTAAGGAAACCGGAGAGACGCCAGCGCGGGCGATAGAACGCCTGCGGTGCGAAACCGCTCGCATCCGCCTGCGCGATGGCACCGAACAAGTCGCGACGGTCGCTCGGATTGTGGGATTCGTCGACGCGGAGCGGATGCGCAGCGCATTCTTGCGCCATTTCGGCCATCCGCCCCAGACCCAGCGGCGGCTTGACCGTCCGCTGATCTTGGAAGGTGATGTCCCTTTGTGCTGGCCGCCGATGGGCTAGGAATCAGGACTTGGCGCGCAGGCTGGCTCAACGCCTGGCGGGAAACGGGGGTGCCGCCATCACCGACATAACGATCGCGACCGTCATGACAGCCTCCGTCAACGAAAGAAACCCGAGCGGCACGTTGTGGTCGTCGCCGATGCAGACCACTTTCGAGACGCGATGATCGACGTAATTGATGTGAGGGTAAAGGTATTCGAACGGTCGCCGACGCCGAAACTTGGCTTCGCGCGGGACGGAAAGCATAACGCACAGTATCGGAAACGGTTATCCGTCCCGGGTCAATCCGTCACCCTCGACGACCAGGCCAACGCCGATATCGTTGCGCAAGCCGGACGGCAGATCGACTTCCAGTGCCTGCGCGGTACGGCGGAAGGTCAACGGTTGGGCGTCGCCCGGGATCGTCACGCGTCGCGGCGTGCCGGTTCGCGCCAGTGCCGGGAAACGCGCCACGCCGTCTTCAGGCCAGCCCAGCGTGAAGGCATGCACTGCCGCTCCCTTGCGCACATATCGGACGTCGCGGGGGGTATAGGGCGTGTCCTGTCCGCCTTCGTTGAACTGGCCGGAGCGTGACGCGGTTGGTCCTTCTCCCAGCAGATGCCATGGCCGCGAACCGTATAGCGCGCTGCCATAACGTCCCATCCATGCGGCGATCCGCTCGACGATCGCTTCTTCTTTCTCGTCGATTGTCCCATCGCCGCGCATCGGCACGGACAGCATCATATTGCCGTTCTTGGCAACCACATCGCACAGCGTGTGCAGCACCTTGCGCGGCGTCTTGTAGCCGTCCCGCGCGTACAGGTCGCGATCGTAATGCCAGTTGCCGAGACAGGTTTCCGTCTGGAACGGGTAACGCTGGATCGAATCGTGCGTGCCGCGTTCGACGACGTCGATGATGCCGGGGCGGCGCTCTGCAGGCGTCGCCTTGGCCGTTACCACCGCTTCGTTGCGTCCGTCGTGCCAGTCCATCGACCGGTTGTACATATACGCCGCCATATCGAGCCCCGCCTGACCCAGCGGCAGCGTGAAGTTGTCGAAATACAGCATATCGGGGCGATACAGGTCGACCAGCTCCCGGCAACGCAACAGCCAATTGCGAACGAACGCGGGGTTCTGCGCAGGGGGTTCCTCCGTCCATACGCGGTCGTGCGCCTCGTGCCACGCATTGGCGTCCGCGATCGATCGGATGCCGTCGGGCATCGGCATCGTGCGCCCGGTATAAAGTTGTTGTGGGTCCAGCCCGTCCCACCATTTGCCGATACCGTCGGCGCGGGTCAGCCGCGATGCGTCGTACCGCTGGCCGGCCCGCAGCCCTTCCGGGTCATAGCCATAGGCGGGCTGATACCAGTGCCACGCATGCGCAGAATGATTGGACACGCCGAAGCGCATGCCCCGATCGCGCGCGAGTTTAGCCCAGGTGCCGACGATATCGCGTTTGGGGCCGTAGCGCGTCGCGTTCCAACCATGATGGCTCGACGGATAGGTATCGAAATTGTCATGGTGATTGGCGAGCGCCATGAAATAGCGCGCACCGGCCCGTTGGTAGAGATCGATCAGCCGTTCGGGGTCCCAGCGTGCCGCCGTCCAGCGCGGATACATCTCCATGAAGCCGATATCCGCCGGATGGCCGTAATGCCGCACATGGTGGCGATAGGCGCGGCTGCCCTGAAGATACATGTCGCGCGCATACCAGTCGCCCGCTTCGGGCACGCACTGTGCCGACCAGTGCGCCCATATGCCGAACTTGGCATCGCGGAACCAGTCAGGTGCGTGATAGCCGCCGACGAGCGAGGACCAGTTGGACTGGAACGCGGCAGGGGCTGCCCGCGCGGTACCGCCCGGCAGCGAAGCCATGCCAGCTCCAGCGGCGGCGACAGACAGCAACGAACGACGATCGATCTGCATGGCATATATCCTGACAGGTGATGGTGGGACAGGACGCAAGAACGGACATCGGGTGCGAACAGGATTGCTTGTACGATGCGTCGGGGGTCGTTCAGTTTCGTGGCTATGGCCGCACGCCTGACCTCCTCCAGCGCCCGAAAATGTTCGATTCCGGTTCAGTCACCCTGTCGTCGCCGTGCCTTCTGTTCGGTTGGCCTACGATGCCAATGCAGAACTAGTACGAGTATATAAGTCTTACAATATGAATCCCGTATCCGGTCGAGCGCCACAACCTGATCGACGCGATCGGACGTGTCGGGTGGGACTTTGCAGATCAGGCGCTCCTGAGCTCTAACATGGTAAGCATCGCATGATGCCTCGCTACGCCAGATTAGGACGGTGCAAAAGGCGTTCCTTTTTGAGGTGTTATTTCAAGATATCCCAGCCAATGACACATCAAACGTTGGCGCGCATTAGCTGCGAAGGGAAAGGCGATACGATCTCTTTCAGTTGATCCCACGGTGATAGCAACCAGCGATCATAATCTTCCGGATGAAGAATGACGGGCATCGCTTTGGGGTGGATCGGCCCGACGACCGCATTCGGCTCGGTGGTCAGAAAGCCATAAGCGTTGCCACGTTCGGTCCGCCGCCAGATGCCGGCGAACGCCGAGATGGGCTGACTGGGGATGTCAAACCAATGAAGCGGCTTTTTGCCGTCAGCAGCGTCTGGGGTTTGCGCGTATTCCGAGAAGGACGTGAAGGGAACGAGGCAACGCTGCGATGGCGTGGTCAGCATGGAGCGCCAGAAGTTCGAGCTGAGGTTGCGTACGTTCGTCACATATTTGGTTAGCTTGACCTCCGGGTCACGCTTGCTTGGGACGTGCGTCGGCACCCCCCATTCCATACGCTCGACCCGCCGATCGGCATCGCATTGGACGATCACCGCCCCGTAGGCCGGCGTCTTCTTGCCGGTGGGGAATATGTCTCCCACCGGCAATGGTTCGACCATCCCAACAGAAGTGCGAATGCCAAACGCAGCCGCCAGTTCGGCCTCATTGGACATCAATCTATACCGATTGCACATTCGCGCCTCCTGTCGACGCCGGCGACGATCACCGGCGCATTGCGTCAGAGCCTGTCCTTCAGCCCTTTTGCCGGCGTGAACGAAACCTTCTTCGACGCAGCGATCGTTATCGCCTCGCCAGTCGCCGGATTCCGGCCTGCACGCTCCGGCCGATCCTTGACGCTGAACTTGCCGAACCCGGGCAACGAAATCTCTTCGCCCTTAGCGACCGCCTCCGCGATCTGATCGAATACGGCGGCAATCGCCTTCTTTGCAGCAGCCTCACTCGTTTCGGTCGCGGCTGCAACGCCCTTGGCCAGCTCGGTGATGTTCATGCTATTGATCCTTCGTTGGAAACCGGCGGGACAATACCGATGGCGAAGGACGAGACAACGACCGTTCTGGATGCAACCGGCGTTGCAGCCGTCCGATTCATGCTCGAAAGGCTCAGCGACCGCGACGTGACCAAGGTTTTCCAGACGGTAGAAGGGCAGGGGGCGATCGGCGATCTTGCCTCCGATGCCATGCAGGATCGTAACATAGATCTATAGGCGTTAGACCGGCGTCGTTTCGAAGTCGCCTGACCGGCCACGACGGAGATAGACGATCCCAAACCGCAAGAAATCCTGCAGCGACGGTTACGAGGTACTGGCATTCCTCGATCATCACCGCCTGCCACACACACCCGACCACTTCGCTTTCGCGCACGATTATCTGAACGGCGATGACGCGGAGTTTCGCGCCAGGATCGACGGCGAGATCGATGGCGGCGTTCGGCTGACGGCCGATCAAGTCGAACGGCTACGTCCGTCGGTTTTGCCGCGCGCGTTGCTGCCCGAAATCGACCATATCACGCTGCGCGTGCTCGACGTCGTAGGCGACGCAATGGCGATCACGACCGATCTGAATCGCGAACTGGTCACGGCATCGGCGACCCTGCTCGATGCATCAGGCAACGCCGTCGGGCCGCTGCTCGCGACCCTGCTGTGTCGTGCGGAAGAGGCGGAAGCCAGTTTTGCTCAGGCTGCGCACCGGGCGCGTTCGATCAGAAGCGAACTGGCTGCACTTCAAGCGATCGGGCAACACGATCCTCTCACCGGTCTGATAAATCGAGCGGGACTGGAAGAGCGGCTCGCGGACCATTCACGAAGTCAGGCCTGCTTCGCGCTGATCGATATCGATGGACTCCGACGGATCAACGGGAGTCATTCTGTCGCGGTTGGTGATCGTTTGCTGAAGGTCGTCGCTCGTTCGCTCACAGACCATTGTTCCGCGCAGCTTGTCGGACGATGGGATGGCGGTACGTTCGCAGTGCTGATCGAGACACCCGACCTGCGCGCTGCGGCCGAATTGATCTCCAGCGCGTGCGAAGCGATCGGGGCGCGAGAGATGAAGGTGCGTGAAAGCGATGCGCCCTTGGGCGGTATCAGCTTGTCAGCCGGTGTAGTTGCCGTACGAAGCCGAGCGGCTCACGCCGTCATCGAAGCCGTGCAGGATCAGCTGCGCGAGGCCAAACAACGCGGACGAGGCCTGATATCGGTCGAAGGGACGGTCGTTACAATTACGAACGCAGATCAAGGCTGACGAAGAACCCACCAATATGCCGAACCTCGAAAGCGGCTTGACCGATGGGGGTATTTAACGGAACATAAAGGGAACAATCAGAGTCTGCCCCTTATGTCTGTTGCCCTCCAATCCTGCACGCCGAGCATAGCGCATCTGCGCACGATCGCTGCGCCTGCGGCAGATTACCGGGTCATGCCGTTCGGGGTCGAAGCCATCGACAGCCGCCTTGGGGCAGGAGGGCTGCGCGCAGGTGCGCTCCACGAGGCAACTGCGCGCAGCGCGTCGATGGTCGACGACGCGGCGACGACGCTGTTCCTTGCCAGCATCGCCGGTCGGGAGGCTGCTGCGACCGGTGGACAGGTGCTCTGGGTATCCTGTCGCACCGATCTCTATGCGCCGGCGCTTGAACAAGTCGGGCTGTTGTCCGCCAACGTGATCTACGCGCAGCCGCGTGACGACGCAGCGCTGTTGGCCGTGATCGAGGATGCGGTGCGTGATGGTACGCCGGCTGCAATCGTCGCTGAGGCAAGCAAGGTCACGATGGTGGCGACCCGTCGCCTGCAGCTTGCCGCTGCCGAGGCAGACATACCCGTCCTGCTGCTGCGTCGTGGCCGACGAGCAAATCCGGATGTATTCGGCGAGCCCTCGGCCGCGTGGACACGCTGGCGGATCGGCGTCGCCCCTTCCGAACGGCTCCATGTCGCGGGTGTAGGGCGGGCGCGATGGTCGGTGGAATGCGCTCGCCAACGTGGGGGGGAGGGGTTTTCCCTGATAATGGAGGGCAGCGATGAGACGGGTCGTCTCGCTGGTCCTGCCGAACTTGGCCGTGGAGCGGCTGAGACGGTTGGACCGGTCCGCTTCGCGGCAGCCTGACCGCCCGGTCCTCCAGCTCCCGATCGACGACGAACCCGGTGCATGTTCGGCGCCACGGGGCGGCGGATGGCGACCAGGAGCACGCTGGGCGCGAGAAGGCATGCCATCTCGCACCGACGTCGAGGCTCAGATCGCGGCGCTGCCGATACACGCGCAGCCACCCATGCGCGAGCTCGGCCGGCGTTTGGAAGCCGCCAGCCATCCGTACAAGGCGGCAGTGCCTGTGCGTCGGCCGAGCGCGCCCGCTCCGGCATTCCAGCACGCACCAATGGCGCTGATCGACAAGGTCGGTCGGCGCGAAGAGGTTGTGGCCGTTTGCGATGGCGCTCGGGCGCTCGGCATCCATCCCGGCATGGCGGCAAGCCATGCCCGCGCGCTGGTGTCCGATCTCGACTTCCGCCCGGCCGAACCGGGGGGCGATGCCGCGCTGCTCGATCGTCTTGCGTTGCTGGCCGTCCGGCGCTGGTCGCCGATCGCTGCGGTCACCCCACCCGATGGCCTCTGGATCGATCTTGCCGGCTGCGACCATCTCCATGGCGGTGAGGAGCGCTTCTGTCGGCGCCTGCTTGCCTTCTGTCGACGTGCCGGTTTCACCGCACGGGTCGCGGTCGCCGACACCGCTGGCGCGGCCTATGCGCTTGCGCGTTACGGCAGGACGGATCTGATCCGGGTGGAGCCCGGCGCGACCGCCAGTGCCATTGCGCCGCTACCGATCGTTGCGCTTCGCCTCACGCCAACCGCAATCAGCGCGGCGCGGCGCTTTGGTTTCGAGACGATCGCGGATCTCCTGCCGGTGGCGCGGGGACCACTGGCGCGCAGGCTGGGGCTGCCGGCGATCACGCGGCTTGACCAGGCGTTGGGCGCGGTTGCAGAGCCGATCACGCCGCGCGAGGACGCCGAGGTGCCGATCGCCGAACGTCGGCTCCTCGAGCCGATCGGTACGGCCGAGGCGATCGAGCAGGTCATGCGCGACCTGCTGCATGATCTTGCCGGCGTGCTTCAAGCGCGGGGTCTGGGCGCCCGCTCGTTGCGGCTGACCGGGCTGCGCGTCGACGGGACCGAACAGATCGTGGCGGTCGGTACCTCGCGGCCGACGCGCGAGGTGCCGCATTTGCTGCGGCTGCTGAAGCTGCGGATCGAGCGGATCGACCCTGGCATGGGTCTCGAACGATTCTGGTTGATCGCACCGCATACCGAGCCGCTCGACGCGGTCGATCTCGGCGCGGTGCTTGCCGGCGAGACGCAGGTCCGCGACCCATCACGTCTGGTCGACGTCATCGCTGGCAGGATCGGGCCGCAATGGGTCTACCGGATTGCACCGGTGGAAAGCCATGTGCCGGAGCGAGCGGTCATCCGCTCCGATCCGATCGGGCTGCCTGGCAAGTGGCCGGCGTGGAAGCGCCCAATCCGGATGTTCGTGCGGCCCGAGCCGCTCTCCAACGTGATCGCGCTGATGCCCGACCGTCCGCCGCGTCGGTTCGAATGGCGGGGCAGGACGTATCGGATCGTCGCGGGCGACGGTCCCGAACGTATCCATGGCGAATGGTGGCGGCGCGACGCGGAAGTATGGGCGATCCGGGACTATTACCGCGTCGAAGACGAGGAGGGTGGTCGGTTCTGGGTCTTCCGCCGGGGTGATGGCTTCGAGGATGAGACCGGCGACCTGTCATGGTGGATCCACGGGGTCTTCGGATGACGCACTATGTCGAATTGCAGGTGCTCACCCACTTCTCGCTGCTGCGCGGGGCGTCATCACCCGAGGAGATGTTCTCGGCCGCGGCGCTGCTCGGCTATCCGGCGATCGGTGTGAGCGACATCGGCACCGTCGGCGGGGTGGTGCGTGCATGGGAGGCGCAGAAGGCGACCGGCGTGCGCTCGATCGCCGGCACGCGTGTCGACCTGTCCTGTGGCCGACGGCTGCTGCTCTACCCGACCGACCGTCCGGCCTGGTCGCGCATCACGAGGTTGCTGACGATCGGCAAGAAGCGGGCAGGGAAGGGCGGCTGCCTGCTCCACTGGCATGACCTTCGGCCATGGTCCGATGACATCATCGCAATCCTGCTGCCGCACGAGGCGGACGAGGAGAACTTGGCTGCGCTTCGTGACCTGAAGGATGTCTATGGGCAGCGAGGATATATAGCGCTGGTCCAGCGTCGCCGGCCGGGCGACGCGGTCCGCATCGATGCACTGGCGCGCCAGGCGGGCGGGGCAGGCGTGCGTGCCGTCGTGACTGGCGACGTCCTCTACCACGCGCCAGAGGCACGACTGCTACAGGACGTCGTGACGGCGGTACGCGAGAAATGCACCGTCGACGAGCTCGGCTACGCGCGCGAGGTCAACGCCGATCGCGCACTGAAATCGCCCGACGAGATGGTGCGTCGCTTCCGCGACTATCCAGATGCGCTGCAGGCCAGCGTCGATATCGCCCGGCTCTGCACCTTCGATCTCGGTGAGCTGGCGTATCAATATCCGCACGAGCGATTAATCGACGGGCTCACCGCGCAGGAAGCGCTCCAGCAACTGACGACGGATGCCGCCGAACAGATGTTCGACGGTGCAGTGCCAGCGGCATACACCGACCAGATCGAGCACGAGATGCGGTTGATCGGCGAGCTTGGCTACGCACCCTATTTCCTGACCGTGTATGCGATCGTCCGCGAGGCGCGTCGGCGGGGAATACTATGCCAGGGCCGCGGTTCGGCCGCTAACTCGTGCGTCTGCTTCGTGCTCGGCGTCACCTCGATCGATCCGATCAAGCACGAGCTGCTGTTCGAGCGCTTCGTGTCCGGCGAGCGCCGCGAGCCGCCGGATATCGACGTCGATTTCGAGCATGAACGCCGCGAGGAGATCATCCAGTGGATCTACGAGACCTATGGTCGCAACCATTCCGCGCTGACCGCCGTCGTCACCCGCTACCGTGCTCGGGGTGCCGTCCGTGACGTCGGCAAGGCGTTGGGGCTGCCGGAGGACCTGACGTCCTCGCTTGCCGGTCTGGTCTGGGGGTGGTCGGCGGAAGGCGTCGGTGAGAAGCAGGTCAGTGAGTTGAACCTGGACCTTGGCGATCGCCGGCTGCGACTGACCCTCAATCTCGCTCGCAAGCTGATCGGGGTACCGCGCCATATGAGTCAGCATCCCGGCGGGTTCGTCCTCACCCATGACCGGCTCGATGACCTGGTGCCGATCGAGCCGGCCGTCATGGAGGACCGCCAGATCATCGAATGGGACAAGGACGACATCGATGCCCTGAAGTTCATGAAGGTGGATGTGCTGGGCCTCGGGATGCTGGGCTGTATGAACCGCGCCTTCAATATGCTCGAGGCAGACAAGGGAATCCGCATCGGACTGGCCGACCTGCAGGACGACGACCCCGGCGTCTATGCGATGATCCAGAAGGCCGACACGCTCGGCACCTTCCAGATCGAGAGCCGCGCGCAGATGAGCATGCTGCCGCGCATGAAGCCGCGACGCTTCTACGACCTCGTGATTCAGGTCGCGATTGTGCGGCCGGGACCGATCCAGGGCGACATGGTCCATCCCTACCTACGCCGCCGCGAAGGACTGGAAAAGCCCGAGTACCCCCGCCCCGAGTTGCGTGCGGTACTGGAGAAGACGCTCGGCGTGCCGCTGTTCCAGGAACAGGCAATGAAGGTCGCGATTGTCGGCGCCGGGTTCACGCCTGCCGAGGCGGATCAGCTCCGCCGCGCGATGGCGACCTTCAAGTTCACCGGCGGGGTCAGCCATTTCTCGGAGAAGCTGGTCGAAGGAATGGTCGCGCGCGGCTACCCGCGCGAGTTCGCCGAACGCACCTTCCGGCAACTCGAGGGCTTCGGCTCCTATGGTTTTCCCGAGAGCCATGCCGCCAGCTTCGCGAAAATCTCCTACGCGAGCAGCTGGATGAAGCACCACCATCCCGACGTGTTCTGCGCGGCGCTCATGAACGCGCAGCCGATGGGTTTCTATGGGCCGGCGCAGATCGTGCGCGACGCGCGCGAGCATGGTGTCGAGGTTCGGCCGCCGTGCGTCAACACGAGCCGCTGGGACTGCACGCTGGAGCCGAACGGCGGTCGCTACCTGGCGGTGCGTCTGGGACTTCGCCAGATCCGCGGGCTGTCCAACGCTGACGGCGCGAGAATTGTAGGCGCACGCGAACGCACCGTGTTCGAGAGCGTCGAGGACGTCTGGCGTCGATCAGGCGTCCCGCGCGCGGCGATTGAGAAGCTGGCGGATGGCGACGCCTTCCATGCCTTCGCAATCGATCGCCGGCAGGGTCTCTGGAAAGTGCGGGGACTGGGGGAAGTACCGCTGCCGCTGTTCGCCGCCGCTGATCGCGCGGCCGAGACGTTCAGCGCTGAGGGAATCGAACCCGTCGTTGCGCTCCGATCGCTCACCGACGGGCGCGAGGTGATCGAGGACTATCGCAACCTCCAGCTATCGCTGCGCGCGCATCCGCTGACGTTCGTGCGCGACGAACTCACCCGCCGTGGTGTGACCCCCTGCGCGGATCTCGCTGGCATCCGCGACGGTCGCCACGTCGAGGTCGCCGGCATCATCCTTGTCCGCCAGAAGCCCGGCTCGGCGAAGGGCGTGCTCTTCATCACGATCGAAGATGAGACCGGCATCGCCAACGGCATTCTGTGGCCCGACTGTTTCGAGGCGCAGCGTCGTACCGTGATGTCCGCGTCGATGGTCAGCCTGAAAGGTCGCGTCCAGAAGGAAGGCGAGGTCATCCACGTCATCTGCGACCGGATCATCGATCAGGGCGATCTACTCACCCAGGTCGGTGATATGTCCTTTCCGCATCGCACCGGCAGGGGAGACGCCGGTCAGCATCCCGGTTCGCCGGATCGAGGCGACAAGGGTTGGAGGCCGGAGCCGCGCGACTGCTACTGGCCGCCGCATGCCGATGGCATGGACCCCGAACAGGCGGTGCGGTTCAAGTCGCACGACTTCCATTGAGCCGTGGCGAGTCTACCACGCCACCAGCGCATCTTAATCGCGCTGTCGCTGCACATCCTGCGCGGCGCTGTTTCACGTTGCTCGGAGGACCGCGTCGACGTCGCCGAGGTCCGTCTCGCGCTGCGCTGCCTGCTGCCGCATTGCCCGGAGCGCTGGCCGCTCGAACTTTACTGGGATGCAGCGGCGCAGGAGAACGAGATCGGGCGGGCACAGGGCGTCACCGCGGCTTTCAACGGAATCGTGCGGCAGTTGCGCAAGGCTGGCCGCTACGAGGAGGTTACGCCACCATGAACTGCGTGGAACGATGAATGACGAACTCGAACGCATCTACGTACGCGACGCTGGCCGACTGGGCTGCGGCTCAGTGAGGTGGTCCCGCCTTCCTGGACAGTTTGGCGGCTGAGCTAAGCTATACCCGGTTGGTTTACGCCGCCATTCTGGTGAACGTCATATCCGGGGCATGCCCCGGATATGACGTTGCGTCGCCCCGCCCATACACCTCGTCCGGCGTTTGGCCAGCGAAGCGGGAATGAGGCCGCTGCCCGTTGTAATAGCTGATCCACCGGCCGAGCCCGTTGCGCAGTTCGGAGCCGGTTTCGAATGCGTTCAGGTAGACGCATTCGTACTTCAGCGACCGCCAAAGCCGTTCGATGAACACATTGTCCATCCAGCGGCCGCGTCCGTCCATGCTGATCCGCACCCCGGCATCGCGCAGGACGTCGGTGAAGTCGGTGCTGGTGAACTGGCTGCCCTGATCCGTGTTGAAGATCCCGGGCCTGCCGAAGCGCGCCAGCGCTTCCCTCAAAGCCTCGACGCAAAACGCCGCGTCCATGCCTGCCGGTGCCGAAACCTGGCGCTACGACGCGACCAGTTTGCAGTTGCGCAAGTACACTAACCTGTTGAACGTGACGACCCAGTACGAATACAACGCATCGTTCCAGTTAGCTTCGGTAATCATGCCCGATGGCAGCAAGATCGAGTATGACCGTGATGATCGCGGCAATGCCAAAACCACCAGCCTTGTGCCCAAGCCTGGGTCCTCAGAACCGACCCTCGTCTCGCGTGCTGGCTATGATACGAGCTGCACCACAACGACTGCCAAGACCTGCAACCTGCCTAACTGGACCAAGGATGCGCGGGGGAACGCTGACGCCGAAGACTTGGCTTATAAAACCAATTACTATTATGAAGGCACGACGGGGCTGGTAACAAGCATTCTGCAGCCTGCTCCTGGCGGTACTGGTGATCGTCAGAAGACGACATTCAGCTACACGACGACCAACGGGGTGACCCGGCTTACCAGCATCAAGACCTGCCTGACGGCAACGGATTGTTCCGGTTCGGCGAACGAGCGCCGGGTGACGATGAGTTATGGCACGGTCCAGTCGAACAACGCCGCGCTGGCATCGGTGACGGTGGCGGCGGGCGACAACGCGCTGTCGGCGACCACCAGCTACACCTACACGCCAGTCGGTGATGTCGACACAATTGATGGCCCGCTTGCCGGTACCGGCGACAGCGTGCGCACGCTGTACGATCTGGCGCTGCGCCGGGTGAAAGGGCAGGTAGCACCCGATCCGGACGGCACCGGTACGGGTAATACGGCTAAACCGATGGCGATGCGTTATCTCTATGATACCGCCGGCCGCCTGCGGCGGACCGAGCGCGGCGTGGTCGACGGGCAGGCGGACAGCGATTGGTCGACGTTCCAGCCATCGTCGGGCCAGGAGAATGTATACGACAGCGACGGCCGTCTGGTTCAGTCGCGGGTGAGTGGTGGCGGTGCAACCGTAAGCCTGACCGAGACGAGCTATGACACTGCCGGGCGGGTCAAGTGCGTCGCCCAGCGGATGAATGCCGGCAAGCTGAACGATGGGTATTCAGACGCCTGCACCGCCAAGACCGTGGGTAGCGATGGGCCGGACCGGATCACTCTGACGGAGTACAGTGTTGCCAACCGGACGGTTTCGGTGACGAGCGGTCACGGTCAGACCGGAGCGCTGACCCAGGTCGTACACTATGATGCGAACGGTCGGCAGGACTGGGTCCGTGATGGCGAGGGCAACCAGACGAGCTACGCCTTCGATAATTACGGTCGACTGAAGCGGACCAGCTATCCGGTGGGCACACGCGGCGCGAAGGCCAGCTCGGGAAGCGATTACGAGGAACTGACCTATGACGCGGCAGGAAACGTTACGTCGCGCCGCCTGCGCAATGGACAGTCGCTTGGCTTCACCTACGATGCCCTGAGCCGCGTCACGAAGAAGACGGTGCCTGATGGCTGCGCTACGGGACAAACAGTAAATTGTCCGCCTGCGTCTGCCACGCGCGATGTCGACTATGTCTATGACCTTGCCGGTCGCCTGACCTCTGCGACTTTCTCGGGCACTACCGAAGCGGTGAGCGCTGCATATGACGCGCTGGGTCGGATGACGAGCACGACGACGACGATGGGCGGCACGCCGCGCACGCTGAGCTACCAGTACGACATCACCGGCAACCGTACGCGGATCACCCATCCTGACGGTACCGCGTTCGGCTACGACTATGATCCGCTCAGCCGGCTGAGGGACATCAAGGACGGTGGCGGCGGCGGCATCACCAACCTTGCGTACTACAACACCGGCGAGCGCCAGTGGCTCGGGCAATATGCCAACGGCATCGGCGCGGGCTATGACCAGTTCGGTCGGGTGAGCGGGTACAATATCCAGCGTAACCAGAACGGCTCGATCCTGGGCGACAACACGACGCTGGAGTATAACCCGGCATCGCAGATCAAGACCCAGCTCCGCAACAACGATGCCTATGGCTGGACCGGCGCGTTCAACGTCGACCGCAGCTACACGACCAACGGGCTGAACCAGTACACCGCCGCCGGCCCTGCTACCATGCAGTACGATGCCAACGGCAACCTCGTCGCCAGCGGCACCACCGGCTACCGCTATGACCCCGAGAACCGGCTGATCGGCAACTCACAAGGCGTCGGCCTCGTCTACGACCCGCTCGGGCGGCTGTTCGAGACGTCGACCAACGGCGGCAACATTACCCGCTTCCTCTACGACGGCGATGCGCTGGTTGCCGAGTACAATGCGAGCGGCAGCCTGCTATGGCGCTACGTCCATGCCGACAGCGTCGATACGCCCGTACTTGCCTATGAGGGCACCAGCACCAGTCCGCGCCAGTTGCTCGCCGACCACCAAGGGTCGATCGTGGCGACGACCCAGCTTGGCTGGAACCTGATCGGTATCAACACCTACGACGAGTACGGCATTCCGGGGCAGAGCAACATCGGTCGCTTTCAGTACACCGGTCAGGCCTGGATCCCGGAACTGGGCATGTACTACTACAAGGCCCGCATGTACTCGCCGACCCTCGGACGCTTTATGCAGACCGACCCCATCGGCTACGCTGACGGCCTCAATTGGTACAACTACGTCGGTGGCGATCCCGTGAACGGACGGGATCCTAGCGGGTTGGGATCCATAAAGATATGCAAGCCAACTGTTAGTGTTCTTGACGATGAGCAGTGGAAAAATGAATCTACTCGGGGAGCGCCATCAGTAAGATGTAGCGAATTTCCTATACCAGATGGCTCGACTGAGTATTATCAGGGGCCGCCTGGCAGTGGCGGCGGTGGTAATACGGCTCCGGAGATGCCGCAAAAGGTAACGGTTGACAAAAGCTGCAAGGGAATAGCGGCAGCTTATGATCCGGGCATACATAGCGCTGCGTTGGACGCCATGTCTCGATCTCTGCAGCCACATTCGTCCGGAGTGGCTGAATACGGCTTCTTCGCATCCGAGAGAATTTTCTTAGACGGCTATGCCGCAGGCCCAATTTTCACCTCTTATAATCAGCGTGAAATCAACGGGAATGTCATTGCTAGAAACCGTCCCGGTCCCATTGGATCGGCGCTCCAAGGAACTTATACGCCAAGTCTGTTTGTACATACTCACCCCAACAACAGAAATGGAGCCTCAGTCGGCCGCGGTGATCGTGGATCCGCAGAAAGTTTACGTATTCCGGTGGCAGCTCTGGACCGGACTGGTCGCCTGACTTGCACGCGAGGTGACCAGTGAGCGCATCTTATAAGATAAAGGTCCTTTCTGTGGGACTTCTAATATCGGTACTCTTTAATACTATATTGTGGTTTTATCCCCGAGACAGCGGGGAACCACATTATTATAAAAGCGATCAGAGGTATGTTGATCAAGCTATTAGTCTTTGGGCGCAGCGGGTGAACGAGAAGCCACCGCAGGCAATGAGCTTCCGGTATGCTCAAGCGATCTATGTTGGCCAAGAGCTCTGCATATCTTTGATGTTGAAGCAAGGTTCCGTTGGTGGAGTGCCCACATATTGTTTCGATCGGGATCGCAATGTTCTGACCCGCCGATACGAAGATGATGAGTAGCCGCAAAGGGACTTGCGGAGACCGGATAACTGTTCGGGACCCAGTTTCAGTGTGTTCGAATCAGCGGCTAATGCTGCATACGCGAACAATCCGCTCCGGCCGTATCACATGATCTTTCCATTCAGTGCGCTGCGAGGAATAAGCATCCATTCTGAATTCGCAGGCAGCCTTAACCTGACTGGCGGTCTCTACTGAGGTGGTCCCGGTTTTCTGGACAGGAGGCTAAGCTATCCCGGGCGTAAGGGATGTAGGGCAATGAAGACGACGCGGAAGCGGTATACGGGTGATTTCAAGGCCAGGGTGGCGCTGGAGGCGATCCGTGGGGATTTGACGTTGGCGGAGCTGGCGACGAAGCACGGCATTCACCCGACGATGATCGCGACATGGAAGCGGCAGGCGATTGAGGGGATGGCGGCGACCTTTTCGGGCGCGACCGAAGCAGCGAAGGCCGCGGGCGACAACGAGATCGAGAAGCTGCACGCCAAGATCGGGCAACTGGTGGTGGAGCGGGATTTTTTATCGAAGGGGTTCGCGCGATGAGTGTCGCGCGACGGCGGCAGATGATCGAGCGGGAGCATGCCGACCTGTCGATCGCGGCGCAGTGCCGGTTGATGTCGATCAGCCGGTCGTCCTTCTATTATGCGCCGGTGCCCGCGACGGCCGGGACGCTGGCGCTGATGGCGGTGATCGACGCCACGTTCCTCGACCACCCCTGGTATGGCAGCCGGCAGATGGCGCGGCACCTCAGGCGCCTTGGCCATGCAGTCGGGCGTCGTCGGGTGCGGCGGCTGATGACGACGATGGGGCTTGCACCGATCTATCAGCGCCCGCGGACGAGCGATCCGCACCCCGAGCACCGGATATATCCGTACCTGCTGCGCGATCTGGAGATTACGCGGCCGAACCAGGTCTGGTGTGCGGACATCACCTACCTACCGATGCGGCGGGGCTTTCTCTACCTCGTCGCCGTTATGGACTGGGCGTCGCGCAAGGTGCTCGCCTGGCGGTTGTCGAATACGATGGACGCGGCGTTTTGCGTCGAGGCTTTGAGGGAAGCGCTGGCGCGCTTCGGCAGGCCCGGGATCTTCAACACGGATCAGGGCAGCCAGTTCACCAGCACCGACTTCACCGACGTCCTGCGCGATGCCGGGGTGCGGATCAGCATGGACGGACGCGGCCGCTGGATGGACAATGTGTTCATCGAACGGCTTTGGCGGTCGCTGAAGTACGAATGCGTCTACCTGAACGCATTCGAAACCGGCTCCGAACTGCGCAACGGGCTCGGCCGGTGGATCAGCTATTACAACGGGCAGCGGCCTCATTCCCGCTTCGCTGGCCAAACGCCGGACGAGGTGTATGGGCGGGGCGACGCAACGTCATATCCGGGGCATGCCCCGGATATGACGTTCACCAGAATGGCGGCGTAAACCAACCGGGTATAGCTTAGCTCAGCCGCCAAACTGTCCAGGAAGGCGGGACCACCTCAATCCTCCGACGCACTGCCATCAAATTGGACGCGAGGTTTGGGTTGTCGGCGTCGTTCGATCCAAGCGAAATGATCGCATGGTCGACCGGTGCGTGCCCAGGAAAGGTTCGAACAGTTTCGCTGGAAGATGCACCGACCCTGGCATGGATCGCACATCGCGCGCCCTCGGCGGCAAGCGGGGTGGCCGCGCCGATACCAATGCTATCACCGACGATGAGACAGACAGGGATCATGTGCGCCCTGCAATGAGCAGTGCCAAGGTCGATGACATGGCGAAGATCGAAAGCCAGATCGCGATCTGGCCGTAGATATGCAGGATCAAGCCAACCCACGAGTATCGCCGTCGCAACACGATAGTACTACCGATCGCAATCGCGAAGCTGACAGCAGTCGGCGTTACGATTGATGGCTTACTTCCGAAAGCCGCATCTGCCAGCGGCATAAGCCCAACGGCCATCACCAGCGCCCATGAAAAAGCAAGTAAAAGAAGATCCCTTATAGGGACTTGCCCTGCCGTTCGCTCCGGCCGATCAAGACATCGAAGCCGTTGATAGCGTGACAAGAAAATCATGCTGCCAATCCTTTTGTTTGCCTCATTCGAGTCCGCCTGATACTGTTACAAGATGGAGTTTTGTCATGTACAATCCAAACGACCCATCGAATAGTTATCAGAATTCATCTAATTCGTGGGACTACAATAACAGTTCATCGATTGACGCCGGTTCAACGCGCCTGAGTTCTGATAAACCAACGTCGTTCGATGCCCGCGACCCGGGCAGCCCCCATTATATCTCTCCCGGATCGCGACCATATTCTTTCAATCCAGTAGAAAATGGTGGGATAGAATCACTTGATTTTAATAGAATGAACAGTGGTAGAGTTGTAAGTAAAAGGCGATATTTCACCATGCTTTTTATCGTAATCAGCGGCATGGTTTGGATTCTAATGTCAGGTCTAAAAGGCTAAAACGGGGAGAGTGTCTTGATAACATCGACGTCTTTAGGCGCTTCAAGTTGTCTGGAAGTAGCAGCACGAACCGTTTGTTTCTGATTTGCGCGAGCGCCGCGTATAACCCCGGCGATACCCACAATTCCTTGCGTGGCGGCAGTTCGATCAGGTGCAGCTACGGCTACCGGCTGCGGTCCCCCAACCCCGCCACCATGGTACCGGCCGATAACCGATTCTCGTGATGCGACACCGCGTGGCGCGACGTCGGCGAGGCCTTTGGTTTCGATCACCTGCTCCAGTTCGCTGATCCGGCCGCGAACCGCGTCGTTGCGCTGGGACATGAACCGCCCGATCGCCGCGTTGCGCGCCATGTCCTGTTCGGGCGAGGTATATTGATCGTGCAGTTCGGGCATCCCCATACCTGGGTTGCGCGCTCGCTCCGACATGTACCATTCCTGCAATTGCGTGCTGAGGTTCTCGCTCATCTGCATGCCGTTGGATTGCGAATAGGAAATCTCGCGGTTCAGTCCGTCCGATATTTCCTGCAATTCTTGTCGGGCCGATGTCACCCGCCAGTTACGATCGAGTTGCTGTGACGTCGTGTTTGAGGTGGTATTGGTAAGTACGCTCGATGCGAACTGCCCGCTGGAAAGGCTGGTGCCGTCATTGGTATTGTAGCGTTTGCCGCTACCAAGACTGATACCGTTTCGTACGTCTTCGGAATTGACCAAACCTCTGCCAAGCTCATGGCCTTGGGTTCGGCCATATTCATTAAGCCAATTGCCTCGTGCTGCAGCAGAGAGGCTAACGCTGGTTTCAGGAAGCATGCTGGACAAGAAACTACCGGATTCAGACTTCCCGCCGGAATTACCGCCCAAATTCCATTTGGCAGAAAGATCGCCGCCAAGCGATCGCGTCAAGTTGAACTGCTGGCTTCCACGTTCGGCATTCGTCATCCGATCCGATGCGTCCCGGCCGGTCGACATACCAGTCCCGGCGGTGCGATCGTCAGTGCCATAGGTCTGAACATCTGAACCGGATGTGACGGTGCTGCGGGAGTCGTACCCGCTGGCGTTGGCCAGCGCCGAGGTGATGCTGGTGCCGGTGCCGATGGTAAAGCCCACGTCTTCGGACGACCCATGGGTGTTCGACTTCGCAATCCGCGCGGCGTTGGTGGCGTTTTCTGAAGCGGCTGCGATCTCACCGCTCGACCGGGTGACGGAGAAGGGCAGCTTGGCGGTCGCAGGGTTGGAATCGATCACCATCCGCCCGTTGTCGTGCGCGGTGAACATCGTGCCGCTGTCGGTGCGATAGCCGTAGGAACCATGGCCGCTGGTCATGGTCGGTGCGAGCGACCACTGGCTGGTCTGGCGCATGTTGTCGGTCGAGTTGGCGAAGCTGACGTTGCCGTAGCTGTAGTTGCCGGTCGTCTGCTCGGTTGCAGCCTGCTCGGCCGCGTTCTGCGCCGGTGCCAGCATCGAGGTCGCGTGACCCGCGACACCCATCGCTCCTTTGGCAAGGCCGCCGGCGATGAAGGGCACGCTCATCAGCATGAATCCCGCGATCGTCGCGGTTTCCGCATTCACCGCGCCGACACCGGCGTAGCTGATGAGCGAAATGCCATTCTCGGCGATGGAGTTGGTCGACGAGACCGCACGCGACATGCAGATCATGTGAAGGATCACATAGAGTGGACCCCATGCGGCGAGGTAGAAGAAGCCGGTGACGTAACCTTTCAGCGCCGATATCCCGGTCTGCGGCAGCAGGAACAGCGGGAAGATGACCGGGAACATCGCGTAGAAAACGACGGTGAGCACGATGTTCAGGATCGGCACCCACGTCATCGCCTGTGCCGCGATCGAATTGTACGTATTGCGCGCCTGGATGTCGGATCGCGTGGTCGCGAAGGTATCGGCGGAGGAACTCCCGCTGGCCATCCCGTCGCGCGCAATCATGAAGGCGTTGAGCGCATTCGACTGACGCATGATGATCGGGAGATGGCCACCGTAACCGGTGAAGGCGCGCGTGACGATCGGCAGATCCTGGCGCAGCTTGGCGACTGCTGCCTCCCGCCGCATCCGCGGATACAGGTCCTTCGCCATGGTAAAGAGATGGCCCTCACCGATCGAATACCACGACCAGGTGAGCTGGTTGTAGGCCTGTCGGCAGGTGAGGATACTGGCGTTCAGGAGATCACCGTTACGGTAGATCCATGGCTGGGAGAGCGATTCCGACCCCGGCCCCATATGCTCCCACAGTTCCACCGAATGCACGATGACCGTCATCGACTTGCGACGCAGCAGTATCTCAGGAAACAGGCAGTTCTTGAAATAGGCCTGCAGATTCGTTGCGTACTCGGCATCGCGGATCTGGATGGTGCGCGTCGCTTCGAGCAGGCGCGATCCGTAGATCATGCCGTTGGTCGAATACTGAAGCTGGTTGGGCATCACGAAAACCGTCTCGGCGGTCCGGGTTAGCCAGTCGCCAGCCTGGCTGGTGAAGCTGGCGATGACGCCCAGGCCCAACGGTACGTTGGCGACGGTCGCGGGTGCCAGCGACGGATTGATCCGGTCGGTGACCTTCACATCGATCGTCGGCACCATGAGGCAGAGGTAGATAGCGGTGGCACCGAGATACCAGCTGAACCATGCTTTCACGTTCATGGTGAAGGCGACACTGATGATAGCGTAGATGAAGCCGATCACCATCGCGACGCGGATCAGCGAGCGATAGCCGCCCCCGCCGGTCCACGCCGCGACCGCGTTGAAGACGTTGACGACATACTCGCCGCCGCCGATCGTGAAGACCTCGACCATCGCGACTTCCTTAGTTGAGGCCCGTGACCGACAGGCCGCGGCTGAAGTTCAGCGAGGCGGACAGCCCGGGCGACATGGTGTTCTGCAACGTGGATTCGAGCATGACCGAGCGGTTGATGAGTGCGGTGGTCATCATCACCGTGTCCTTGATCCGGTAGTCGCGCCGCGAGTATTTCTCGCGCGCCTCGCCCAGCTGCCGCCGCCAGGTCTCCGCGGTGGTCTGGTCGGCATCAGGGATATGGACGCTCGCCTGGCCCACCCGGTCGAGCATGTTGTCGATGATCGCGCTCAGCAGGTTGACCGACACGATCTCGGCCAGCGTGTCGAGTTCGTCCGACGTGAAGGTCGAATGGGCCATCGCCTGGACCGTCAGCATTTTGTAGAGCGGCAGCGACGTCATGTTGAGGAGCTGCTTCTCGGCATTGTCGAGAACGCCGTCGGTGCGGATCTTGTCGTTCATCGACACGATCATCGTCCGCACCCGCTGGCGCAGCGCTACCGTCGCCGGGATGGTGAGCGCGGTTTTCGTCGGATTGAGGCACAGCTCCTCGGTGTCGCACTTCAGCACCTCGACCGGAGTGGCATCGGCGGTGCCATCGAGGAGCGCGGTCACCACCGCCTCCTCCGCCGGCCCGATGTAGCGGATGCCGCTGCCATCGGCCCCGTTGATGTTGGTGATGACGGTGCCAACGACCGTCATGATATATTCCGAGAAACCGGCGTCAAAGTTGTAGCCGCTGCCACCGCCACGGGTCGACCCGAATGCGGCCGAACGACGCAACGCCTCCCAGGTATAATTGCGCGGCGTCCCCGGCGTCAGATCCTTGGTCTTAGCGTCAGTATTGGCGGCAAGCGTCGCCTCGCGCTCGCCTTCAGGTCCGCATCCCTGTCGACCACGCGCCCAGTCGGCGAACCGTCCCGAGCTTTGCCCGACCGCCGCGCAGATCGTCGAGCGGGCGCCGTCCATCTTGGGCCAAATGCCGCCAACCAGCCCCTGTGCCGCTTCGCACGACGAGATGTTCATCTGGTTCATCTGCTGGGTGGCCTGCGAAAACTCGCCCATCACCTTGCTGATCTGCGGCGAGACGCTGTCGATCGCGAGCTTGAAGGCGAACCCCACCGCGTTGTTGGCGGTGGCCTTCAACATCGCGACCATTTCGGAGGCATTGATGAAGCTGAAGCTGCCGGTGAACACGTCGATCCCGCCGCATCCGGCGCGCACCGACGGCATCTGCAGATTGAAGGGCTGGACGTTCTTCTGGGGGAAGCGCGACCACAGGTTACCGCCGGTATAATAGCCGGCCGACTGACCCTGATAGGCCGAGGGGCCGGTGACGTTGGCGGCGGTGCCGGCATCGCGGAAGAAGTCGTTCATCTTGTCGGCGACATCGGCCTGAGCCACCCCGATCGGAATCAGATTGGCGACTGCGACACAGGCGACGCCGGCGGCAAGACGCCGGCAGGAGGCGCGGAGGGAAAGGCGACGGATGGGTGAGGGGGCAGGCGTCATCGGCGATCGCTCCCGGTATGAGGGGTGGTGAGGAGCGAGATGCGCTGCATCACTTCGTCGGCGGACATTAGGCCTGAGCCGACGGGCAGGATGCGGCGGGTCAGCGTGTCGAACAGGACCAGGACCGGCGTCGCGCGCCCGGCGACACCCATGCGCGCGCGCTGGCCGCTGTCGACGACATAGCCCGGGAACATGCGGTTCGGACCGCCGTCCATCGACACCGCCATGACGGGCATGCGGTATCGCTCGGACACCATGCGCAGGATCGGGTCGAACGCCTCGCAGGCGGCGCAACTCTGCGCGAAGAAATAGAACAGCCCATAGCGATCACCCGCCGCCGGGGCGGCATGGGCGACTGTGGCGGGCACGATGCCAACGACAGCGATGGCTGCGGCACCGCTGAGCAGTGTCCGGCGGGATACGTGTAATACGCGCATTATCAGTAATCACTCCCGACCTTGGTGTTGGTCAGCACGAAGATGCGCTCCATGATCTCGTCGGCCGACATGATCCCGAACCCGATCGGTAGGGTCTGACGGGTCTGGGTATCGAACAGCACCAGCGCCGGGTTGGCGGTGCCCGGCACGCCCATCCGCGCGCGCTGGCCGCGGTCGACGACGGCGCCGGGAAACTGGCGGCTCGGAGTGCCGTCCATCGACACCGCCATCACCGACATCCGGTGGGTATCGGCGACCGAGCGGAGGATCGGTGCGAAGACGTCGCAGGCGGTGCAGGAGCCGGCGTAGAAATAGAAGATGCCGTAGCGTTCGCCGAGGCTCGCCAGCACGCGCGCGCGGTCGGCGGTGCGGTTGTCGGTCCATGCGCGCTTGCCCAGCGTGCCCACAGGGCGCTGGAGGGTATAGTCGATGTCCGGGTTCTGCCACAGCGCGCGCTGCCACGTGTCCGAGAAGGTCGAGGCGCGGTCGAGCTGCTCGCGCTGGAAGCGGACATAGGCGATGATGTTCGCCTCGGTCGGCTCGAGGATCGCCTTGGCCTTCAGTTCATCGAGCTGCTTGGCGATCGCCGCGAGACGCTCGGCCGCCGAGGTGGCTGGTGCCGGGGCGGAAGCCTGCGGCCGTGCCTTCGGGGGCGTCCGGGGTTTGGTGCAGTAGAACCACTGCCCGAGCTTGCGTTCGCGGCAGTAGAAGCTGTCGTCGCCGGGCTGGGCACCCTCCTGAATTTCGCCGGTTTCGCTTGCGATTTCTGGGTCCTGCGGGGTCTGAGCGGAGGCCGGGGCCTGCGACGCCAGTACCGCGAACACAGCGCCAAGACCGAGCACCGCCACGCCGGCTCGCCTGCGCACCTCAACCATCGCTCCGCCCCTCCTGCGTAAGTTCATCGTCATCGTCGTCATCATCGTCGGCGAGGACCAGCGTCGGGTCGCCAAGATCCTCTTCCATCCGGTCGCCGTCGAGTTCGCGGCCCGCGATGCGCAGCCAGGTCAGCCAATGGGCGACGTCGAGCATCTTCGTGCCCATGTCCATCATCCGGACAAGGCCGCGCAGGTGCAGCGATCCCGCGCGCCGCCCTGCGAGCGTCGCGCGCAGACCATCCTTGAAGGGGATAAGCCAGCCCTTGCCGACCATCGTGCGACACGTGTCCTCGACGTCGCGCGGATCGATATCGCAATCGAACCAGTGCATCAGGGTCGCGGTGATTTCGCTGGGGCGATGGGCGACCGTGGCGCGCGAGATGCGCATGTAGATCGCAAGCTCGAACACCGACATGCCGACGAGCGAAGGAAGACGGCCGGGATGGCCGGTATCGTTAGCCGCGGGCATAGTAATCCTCGATCCTGCGCTGGATTTCGGTCATCGTGCGCACCTCGTCGGGCAGCTTCGCGGCATCGGTGAACTCGGCATAGACCTCGGCAAAATCCATCTTGGAGAGATCGAGACGCTGGAACTCCTCGATCGAGAAGCCCTGGCAGGTCGCGTCCTTGGCGCGACCCCAGGGTTTGGCGAGCTGCGCGCGACCCTGTTCCTGCAGGATGCGGGCGAGCTTGCTGCCAAAGCAGCAATAGGCGGTGCGCGACGTGATGCAGACGCCGAGCACCTTGTCCGAACAATAGGTCCCGACCTTGTGGCACAGTCCCTTGTCATCGCGCTCGTCGAGCGAGCGGTCGGCGGCGCTGCACAGCCACGGCGTCAGGATCGGGACGCCCTTGCCCGAGCAGCAGTTGGACGCGCCGAAGATCTTCTTCGAGCACGCTCCGCGTTCACCGGAGAATACGGTCAGCTTGGCCGGATCGAACTGCCCGCCGGCCTCGTCCAGCGCGTGCAGCCCGGTGAGCGCGTCCTTGAACTCGCTCGACGCCTCCCGCTCGATGCTTTCACACTCGCCGTTCAGGCAGTAGACGTCGCCGCCACAGACATATTGCTTGTCGGCCGCGTTCTGCGTGTCAGGGAGTGGGCAGCTATAAGCCTTCTGCGATACCTTGCAGGCCCCGGTCTGCGGGTCGTCGAGACATTCGTCGCGCAGGAAACGGCATGCCCGGTTGCCCTCGATCTCGCTGCAATCGCTGGCCGGGGTTTCGGCATGGCACATCGTTTCGCGCCGCCACGCCCAGCACGCCTGGGTCACCGACACGCCGTTCACGATGCGGGTTTCGCTCGGTTCGACGCAGGTGTCGGTAGCCGCGGCACACGTGGTATCACCCACCAGCGCGTCGCATCCGCTCTCGACCCGCTCGACATTGACCGACGTCGTGCCTTCCTGCTTGTACCAGACCGTCCCGGTCTTCGAGTTCTGGTGACCGTCGAGCGGCCCGGTCGGCAGTTCCGCCGAGCAGGAATAGAGCGAGGCGTTAACCCGGATCTTGCTTTTGCAGAAGCGGCGATAGTCCTCCACTTTCTGCCCGCCGGCACCCATCTCGATCTGCGCGTCGCAGGCGTGCATCGTCACCGGCTCGGCGCGGCAGACGCCCGCCGCTATCTGCGCGCGCAGATAGGTGTCAGGGGCGAGCCCCGACACATTGGTCGACCCCCAGTAGAAATAGCGCGCGTTGTTGGTGACGCGCGGCACCATGCGGATCGTGCAGGAGCGCGGTCGCTCCTCGACCTTGACGCCCTTGTTGCAGGTCGCCTCGTAATAGCCCTTGTCCCCGGCGGGCGGGGGCAGGGGGGTGCAGCTCCCCGCCGATCCGCCGAACCCCTCGCCTTCGAGAAACTGTTCTGGCGTCTTCTCGATCATGGTGGCGCGGCGGGTGGCATCGAGCACCTCGGCCTTGGTGAAGGTCCGTCGCGTTCCCTGGCGGTCGATCACCGTGCCGAAGGCATCGTCGGTCTGCGACCGAACCATGCCGTCGGTCGTGAGACGATCGGGATCGTCGAAATAACCGCTCTCGGGCAGGTCCGTGCCCTGATAGCCGGGCACGGCGTCCACCTGCGCCTGACCGGGCACCAGCGCGCCGTCGGCGCGCATCGCCTTGCCCACGCGGGTGCCCTCCTCGCGGGCCTCGCGCACGCCTTGCTGGGCGACGACGCCGCCCGATACCGAGATGGCGAACAGCAGGAAGGAGGCGGCGAACAGCTTCACCGGGCAGCCTTCACCAGATTGCCGAGCGCCACGCCGGCGACCCGCGCGCCGGGGCCGTTCGCGTGTGCGAAGGTCTCGAGCGCATAGGCGACGGTGACGTTGCCGGTCATCCGGTCGTGCGGCGGGACCTCGCTCTTGCAGTTGAGGCCGGCACACAGGTCGAAGTCGGAGGCGACGCTGACGAAGGTCGGCACCGCCTGGACATTGAACGCCCGGAAGAGGCGCGGATCGATGCCGATGTTGGCGGCCTGCTCCTCGCGCGCGACCACCTTGCCGAGCATCGCGCCGAAATCCTTCAGCGAGTTGTTCGGAAAGCCGCGAAACACCACGACGCCGCCGGCGGTCGCGGTATCGGCGATGAGCCGGCGCAGCGCGACTTCGGGCATCGACAGGCTGGCAAAGACGATGAATTGGGGCGCGTCGCCTCGGGCACCGGCCATCGTGCCACCGGCACCGCGCACGATCTCATCGAAATCGACAGCGCCGGCGGGACCGTGCGGCAGCTCGGCGGTCGCGATCCGGCGCAGATTGGCGGTGCCGCCATCGGCGGTCATCTGCGCCTCCTCGCGTAGCGCGTCGCTCCGCCGCTTGACCTGCGCGGCGAACAGGTCGGCATCGCCCTCCATGGCCGCTGCGCGGCGCTTGACCGCATCGAGGTCGAGACCGTCGACGCTCTGGGCGACTGCCTGGATGCCGGCGAGGCCGAGCAGGCCGGCAAGGGTGAGGAGGATGGTACGGCGCATCGTCAGATCCTCACAGCACGCAGCAATTGCGTTTGCGCCACACCAGGTAGCCCATGTCCTCGCCCTTCACCGGGAAGGCACGGCCCGAGCGCGGATCCATATCCGAGGCACCGATCGGCGCGCAGGCGGCGCGACCGCTGACCATCGGCAGCGGGTTGACCATCTGGTAGCGATATTGCTGCTTGCGCAGCACCGGCATCAGATACTTGCTGCACAGCGCGCGCGATCCCATCGTGCCCCACGCAAGGCCTTGGCGGTGCATCTTGAAGGTGAAGCGCGACAGTGCGAGGCGCGACGCCTGGACGTGGCTGATGCTCGACGCGATGTTGCCGTTCATCGGATACATCGGTCCCTGGCAGCCGGCGCACCAGAAGGCAGCATCGAGCGGCAGCCGTGCGGTCGAGGCGAGGCAGTCGCCCGCGCACGCCGCCTGCGCGATCTTGCTCGAGAACACGACGGCTTCCGGATTGATGAGCGCGGACAGGCTGTCGTCCTGCCACAGCGGGTCGATCTCGGTGATATAGGCGATATCGAACGACGCCGGCTCGAAGCACAGGAAGTCGGTCAGGATTTCCATCCAGTAGAGCAGCGGATAGACGTACCAGTGGACATGCCACTTGGACGTGTTCTGCCCCTGCCCGCCGATCGCCGAGGGGCCGCCGACATAGCCGCGGCCGATGTCGAAGCCCGGCGAGATGTTCGCGCCGCCCAGATTGACGAAGCACCACGGCTTGGAGGTCACGTCGGCAAGCCGCACCGGCTCCCAAAAGCCGGTGGCGATGCCGATCCGCGGTACCGGATTGCCGCAGGCGCAGACCGGCAGCGACGGATTGGCGGTATCGGGCCGGTTGCTAGGCCAGATCTTCAGGCCACCGACGGACAGCGGGAAGAGGCACGACCAGCAGACATCGGTCACCGGATTCACGAACTTGCCGTGGCACTGGCCCTTGCCTCCCGACACGTCCTGCGCGGTCGCGCGTGCGGCAAGCCCGAGCGACAGCAACGCCGCCGCACCGACACACGACAGGATCACCGCCAACCGGCGCAGCAGGCTCACGACCGTTCGTCCTCGACCGCTGGCTGCATCAGCCACGCCTCATCCGCGCGGTTCTTGCGTAGTAGATACAGGGCGGTGTGCAGCGCGGTCATGACGAACAGCGCGACGGTCATGAACGTCGCTACCTGACCGATCAGGGCGACCAGCAACGGGTTCGCGGCAACCGCGAGTGCGGTCCCGACGCATAGCGCTTGAAAGGTACGGCGCATGCCGCGAAGCCGGTCGGTTTCGGGCGCTGCCATCGGCGTGCGCAGCAGGTCGAGCCACAGCGGCATCAGCTTGCCCCCTTCATGACGATCTCGGAGATGCGGACGACCTGGCCGTCCTGCCGCGCGACGGCGGGGGTGTGGCGGATACCGAAGCGCTGGGTCAGCCGCCCTTCCTGGTCGAAGTAGAAGCGGCGCTTGCGCTTCGTCATCTCCTCGAACGGCGAACCGCTCACTAGAATGATCTTGGCGTCGAGGTCGCGGTGGGTCGCGGTCGCCCAAGCCATCTGCGCGGAATCGTCGCCGTCGACGAACACCAGCGCTTGGCGCATCGCGACGAACGCCAGCGGGTTGACCGTCTGCCCCGCCGCGACGATCAGATTGCCTTTGGGATCACGGACCTCATGGTCAATGGTGACGCTTGGATCGAACGCCCAGATACGCGGCTGCGTCGCGGCGCTGATCCCCTCGACCGGCTTTGGCCGGCGGATGCGGGCTTCGGCGCGCTGGCGGAACACGGCGTTCATCCGATCGATACCGCCGCTGGCCTGGAGCGTATGCAGGCGGTTCTCGATCGTCGACAACAAGTCGGGCTCGATGATCGGGAAGGTCTGGCCGACGACACCATGATCGCTGGCGGTGAGCGGTGCGGAGGTGGACAGCGAGAGCAGGCCACCCGCCACGAGAATTTCGAGCGCGCGGATCACAGCACCGGAAACCCGGTGCCGGCGATGTTCTTGGCACACGCATAGCCGATCGCGCCGTAGCGGCTGTCGAACCCGTCCTTGTGCGGCGTGCCGACATAATAGCAGTCGCGCGGGATCGTGCCGGTGGGGCCGGGGACGAGCGGCTCGCCGGTGCGGGTGAGCAGCTTCATCCGCCCGACGACGCGGCCAGCGACGACGACCTGATTTCCGCGATGCTCCACGGTTTCGCCGGGCATGCCATAGACGATCTTGCCGAACAGGTGCGGCTCGGGTCCGAAGTGGCGCACGACCAGCGGATTGGTGGGCGCGAGGAAGAACACATAATCCCCCCGCGCGGGCACGTGCGTCTTATGGATCACGAACGCCCAGTTCGGCAGCGAGTCCGAGCTGTTGATGAGCACGCCATGCGTATCGCGCCAGTCGGCGATCGCGTTGACGGCGAGGCCACCGACGATGAGCAGGCCAAGCGCTCCCCACAGATGCTTGCGCGGCCGCCAAGGCGCGCGCCGGGTGTCAGCGACCGCTGCCATCGCCGCCTCCAAACGCCGTCGAGCTGGCACCGGGCATCATGGGCGCGGCGGTCGGTGCGATACCGGTCGCCATCGGGGTCTGGACCGGCGCACCGAACGGCCCCGTAGGCGCCGCCTGTGCTGGTGCCACCGGCGATCCCATCGGCACACCCACCCGTGCGGATGCGCGTGCCGCCTCGACCGCCTGCATCTGCGCGGCCGACACCGGCCGCGGCCTTGGCACATCCGATGCGTAGATCGAGTTGGTGATCTCGGCGGTGACGTCGGGCACGTTCTTCGACAGCACCGCCTCACCGACCAGTACGACCTCACCGGCCGCGCCGCGCCGTGCGATCTCGCGCTCCAGCCCACCCATGAACCGGCGCATCTCGGCTTCCACCCGCTCGGGTGGCGCGGCGCTGCGCGCCTGCGCCTGAACATAGTCGCCGACGATCCGCGACAGGTCGGCACGCACGAAGCGGGCCTGCTTCGGGTACAGCACCGCCTGCGTCACCCACAGCGTCCAGACCGCGATCGCGAAACCGAGTACGCACAGGAACAATTGCGCGGCGGTCAGGCCGGCGAAGATCTTCCGGGGCGCAAGCGGAGCGGTCGGCGCGGCCTGCACGGACACGTCGCCGGTTACCGGATGTTCGGTCGGGTCAGCCACGCGCCAGGCCCTCCAGCTTGGGGTCGCGTGGGATCCATGCGCCCCGGCGAAAGAACAGGATCGCGGCGATCGAGGCGAGCTGGACGCCCGCCAGCACCACCTTGAAGCGCATCACCCGGTCGGCGTCCGCCGCGACGTAGCGACTGGCGAAATTGTCGATGTGGAGCATCGCACCGTCGAGCGAAAAGCCGCCGATCACGAGAAAGAAGAGCGCGAACAGGCCCCAGCTCATCAGCAGGCTGGACGCGAAAATGCCGCTCCAATGGAGGGCAAGGTATAGCCACCAGCCTCGATCGTGCGAGGTCGAATTGCCTTGGGTGATAACCGACACAGGGGTCACTCCGCTGCGAGCAAGAGCGGTTCATCGCCACCGGCGTCGCTCCATTTCTCGGGGTTTTCGGGATAGGCGACGCGCTCGATCGCAGCGTCCATTGACAGCCCTTGCGCGACCAGCTCGCGGATCGCGGCGAAAGTGCGTGGCGAGGACGAATAGACGGTCGCCGAATAGGGATCGAGGACGAGGCGGCCGACCGCCAGCGTGTCGGGTCCCTTTATCATGACGTCCGAATACTCGACGCCCTGGCGCTTCAGCGAGCGCAGCAGCGCGTCGGTATGATCGTCCATGTCGAAGCGGCCGAGCTTCTTGAAGTCCGCGATCGTCTCCGCCTTCTGCTGGAGGATGACCGACCAGTCGGAGTTCTCCAGCGCCGCGCGGCTGCCGTCCGACTTGTAATAGTCGTTGAGGCTCTGCGTCGCGGTGACGAGGCTCGCGCCGTACTTGCGGCAGGTGCGCGCATAGGTTTCGATGAAGTCGGCCATCGAGCCGCCCTTGAGCATCTGCCATGCCTCATCGAGCAGCAATGCCTTGGGGATGCCGCGATCGAGGCGACGCATCATCTGCTGCGCCATGAACATGATCGCGGTCAGCGCAACGGCGCGCAGCTCCTCGCGCGACGACAGGTCCGACAGCTCGAATACGGTCAGGTCGGCCGAGAGTTGGAACGACACTTCGCCCTGGAAGAAGCGGCCATAGGTGCCACCGCCGGAGAAGGGACGCATCGAGATGCCGAGGTTGATCGCAACCTCGTTACCGGTTTCGTTCAGCGCGGCGATGATGTCGTCGATCTCGCCCGCGCGACCCTTGGCCGACCATACCTCGTTGACCGCGCCGTCGATCAGGCCGCGTTCGAGGTCGTCGAGCTTGTCGATGTAGCGCGCCATCTGGCTGACGATGGCTTTGAGCATCGCGAGGCAGTCGACCAGATAGTCCGGGTCGGCCTCGACCAAGCCCGCGTCGATCATCGAGAACGGGTTGAGGCAGAAGCCCGACGCCATGGTGAACTCGACGAAGCTGCCGCCCTGAAGCTTCGCCGAATGCTCGAACGAGCGGCCGTCATCGATCACGACCACCCGCGCGCCGGCACCGACCAGCGAGGAGCACAGCTCCTGCAGCGCGACCGACTTGCCGCTGCCGCTCTTGCCGAACACCGCGACATTATGATTGCCGGCACCATTCTCGAATGGTGACCAGAAAAACGGCTGCCCACGCCGGCCGATCAGCATCAAGTGCGGGATCGGGCCGCCGAGATACTCGCCCTGGATCGGGGCAAGGCTTGCCGCCGTGGTGGTGAGCATCGTGCGCAACCGCTTCATGTTGCGCAGGTCGAACGACAGCCCGTTGGCCATCGTCATCGGCATGGCGGCCAGCAGCCCCTGAATCTGGAGATAGCGATCGTCGAGCAGGTCCCAGCCCGCCGCGCGGTACACCGACTTCAGGATGCGCTCGTTGATGTCGCCCTTGCCCTTCGGGCTGAACGAGGTGACCGAGAAGAACCCCTGCACGAGCTTGCGCCCCTGGCCCAGCTCGTCCTTGACGAAGCGCCACTCCTCCGACTGGTCCTTCAGCTGCGGCAGCATCCGCGCGGACTTGCTGTCGGCAAGACTGGTGGTGCGCATGAACTTGCGTCCGGCGCGCGAGCTTTCACCTTCCGCGTCGGGAAACTCCAGACACAGGTTGGTCGAGATCGGGCAGGGCATGCGCAGCTTGTCGGCGAACATATCGCCGATGAGCTTGGCCATGTCCCACGGTGCCCAGCGCTTGGGCAGGTTACGCACCGAGAAGGAGCGCACGTCGAAGGTGTCGGGATAGATTTCACCGATCTCGGGTGCGTCGTCGATCACCTTGCCGGTCGGGCGGAAGCGCTCGGTGCGCAGCAGGATACGGTCGGGCTCGATCCGCATTTCGAGGTCGTGCCGCACCGCCTGATCGGCGATGGGGTCGAACGGGTTATAGCCGATGGTATCGTCGCCCGGCGCCGTGGTCGGCGAGGTGATGTCGTCGATCCACGCAATGAGCTGGGTCGGATCCATCGGCCGCGCGGCGACACCGATCGATTCCAGCGAGGAGATCAGCCCTTCCATCACCGCGACAATTTCGTCAGCGGTCACCCGACCGGATGACGGGGTCGCGTAGGAGATGGCGACGCGGTGCTGGCGCAACATGAAAGGTGCCGCGTTGCTGAGCGAGGTCCACACCCCGTCGACCAGATAGGCGGTGCGGTGCTTGGCCATGCGCTCGTAGACGCCGCCGGCGGCGTAGCGGGGCACGTACCAGCGCGAGAGTGGCTCGCCGACGCGCGGACTCATCCATCCGTGAAACTGGAGCGTGCCGGGCGTCGGGATACCATCCGACAGGAACTGGGTGAGGATGTCGGCGGTCCGCTCATCCGCCCCAATCAGGGGGGCGAGATCGAGCACGAACCCGCGCGAGGCGGTGTTGTGAAACAGCTTCGTCTTCGCATCATAGCTGCGATAGGGCAGCCAGTGGACGAGACGCGGCACCGCCGTTGTCGGTCGCGCACTATCCGGTGTGCTGGTATCGCCCAGCACGTTGGTCTGCAGCCAGCGCCACATGCTCATCGTTCGGCTCCATCGATGCCGGGGAAAGCGGGCGAACGCACCGTCGGCGCAGGTTTCGCGCCCCTCGCGTCGCGCTCGACCTGTGCCGCGGCGCTCTGGATCACCGGGTTCATGCCGATCGCCGCGACCGTCTGTCGGCCCTCGCTGGTAGCTTGCGCCGGGATGATCGTGCCGGCGGTAGGCGAACCCTGAGGCGTACGGGCAGGAAGCGCGGATGTGGTGATGCGGGCAGCGGTGGGTGCAGAGGTTTGCCGCGTGGTGCTGGTGGCAGGCGTTCGAACGAGTGGGCGCGGAGAAGGGGTTAGCGTCGCCGCGACCTCGCGCTTAATGGCACCGATCGGGTCTACCGATGCGGCGCGCGCGGGACGGGTCGCTCGATTGACGCGAGCTGCATCGATCGCGGCGGCCGACGGCATGTCGGGATCGATGGCGCCGGGCTCAGGCATGGCCGTTTCGGCGGCATCGAGCGCAGCCAGCAGCGTAGCCCCGCCTGCTACCTCGGCGATCGGCGCGCTATTGGCTGCCACTACCTGTCCGGGGGCAGTCGGACGCCAGTCACCGGCATCGACGACGGCATGGACGGCAGTCTGTTCGTGCAGCCGTCCGGCCGCATCGATATGCGATGGGAACACGATCCGCAGCACCTTCTCGCCGGTCCGTGCTGCGCCGTTCGCGGCTACGGTGAAGGCCCGCCCCTCACGCTGCGGCGCCGGATATGGGCCGGCAGGCTGGATCAACCGGTCGCCGTCCTCGCCCGCGATCAGCGCCAGCGCGCGATCGTCGATCACCGATGACGGCGCGCAGATGCCCTCGGGCGCGACGCAGGAAAAGCTGCCTTTCACATTGCCGCCCATCGTGGTGCAGCCGGACAGCACGGCACCCCCGAGCAGGAGCATGGTCACGGTGCGGCGCATCACGACTGGTCTCCCGCGATCCAGCGTTCGAGGAACGCCTTGGGACGATAGCCCTCGATCATCGCGCCATCGGCGCGCACGATTACCGGCGTTCCCTGCAACCTGTTTTTCCGCGCGAACGCCTCGTTGGCGTCCAGCCCTGAGGTGTCGCACTTGGCCGACCCCTGTACCGGTTCCCCGGCATAGGCGGTGTGGAGTGCCTTCACCCGATCCTTCGCGCAATAGACCGCGTCGGCGACGTCGCGGCTGCCGAGCGATGAGATCGGTCGCTCGATCACCCGCACGTTCATCGTGGCAAGCGTGTTGGTGAGCGCACGGCAATAGCTGCAACGGAAATCGGAGAAGACGGTGACCGTCGCTCCACCCGCCTTGCCCCATGCGATCGCGCCCGAAGCCGGGAGACCGCTTAGCGAGAGATGACGCACCGGCGCGGGTGCCGTCTGGCGGGCGCTGCCGGGGGCGGGCGGTGCCTCACCCTCCCCATCGGCGGCTGCCTTCGCCGCCCCGCCGACCAGCGTCTCCGGGCTCATCTCGAGCAGGCGGGCGGCAGTCAGATCCTGCCGCGTCTCCATGTCATAGACCCGCCCGACGACGAGGTAGCGGCCCGAGCGATCGACATAGAAGAGGTTCGATCCGGCGGTAACCTCGCACAATCCATCCACTTTGGAGCAATCGACGTTGCTGAGCGGGGTCTTGGGCAGGCGCTGCTTCAGCAGCTCGGTGACATTGCGCTCGGGACGCTGGATCAGATTGGTAGCCAGCGCACCCCCGGTAACGCCGAGCGCGCTCAGGCAAACGGCACCGATCCCGATGCGCACGCGGCGCGACAGCTTGCGCTCAGTTGCGGACATGGACACCCTCCAGGAAAATGATCTCGACATCGACGCCGGTCGGCATCTCGATGACGGGCTGGTACTGTTCGGCGCGCTCGATCAGATATTTCGAGACCATGTCGCCGGTCTGCGAGACGCCTTCGCCGAGGCCGCCCTGGGCGATGTCGCCGAGGCCGAGCTGCTGGCGCTTGCCGCCGACCGACACGGTCGGTGCGGTCAGAAGCTGCTGCGCATTGGCCGAGAAGCCGCGGCCGAACCCGCCGACGAGGCCCGCCATGAACGCCTGGCTGATGAGCGACCCCTCGCGGCTGACGACCCGTCCGCGCACGCCGGTCTTGCCGCCGAATGCGACGAAGCCCTTGACCTCGGACACCGCGTAGCGGCCGCCGGGTTGCGGGCAGGTCATCTTCTGGAGCTTGATATAGACCTTCTCGCTCGACAGTTCGCCGCGCGCCGCACCGTTGATGAGGCACCCTTGGATGCGCGTGGTGAGCAGCTTGCCGTTCTGGAACACCGAGCGCGCCGGGCCGGTGACCCGCAGCAGCACCGGGAGCGGGTCGGTCTGACTGCCGACACCGGCTGCGGCATCGACACCGACAATGACCTTTGCGGTCGCGATGCTGTTGGGCGGCAGATAGTTGATGCTGTCGGTGAAGACGGTATTGCCCTTCTCGACCCGTGTCGCGGTGCCGCCAGCATCGCCGAACGAGATAAGCTTCACCTCGTTGACACGGACCGGAACGGGGGCGGCGGCCATCGGCGCTGGTGCCTGCGACGGCTGATAGGCGCTCGGCCCCCCCGGACCGTACATCGCGGCCGGGCCGGGTGGCGGGGCGGAGGGTGGCGGTGCCTCGTTGATCTGACGGCGCAACTGCTCGTTTTCGGTCTGGTACGCGCTCAACACCCGCTGGCCGTCCGAAGCCATGCCCGAGTTCTGCGCCTGGAGCGCTGCGACCTGGGCCGCCAGTTCATCGACCCGCGTCTGCGTGCCACCTACCGCCTTCAGCTGGTTCTCGGCCGACTGGAAGCGGTTCTCCGATGCCGCCTGCCACTCCTTGTCCGAGAGGTTGCGGTTGACCATGTCGTTGGTTGACACTTCGACGTCGGTCGCGGCTGCCTTGGTGTCGCTCGCCGCGTCATTGCCGCTGCCGCCGAACATCCACAGCGAGGTGGCGAGCAACCCTGCGCCGGCGATGCCGCCCATCACCAGCTTCTGGTTGCGGTGAACGGCGGTGTTCGCGGCAAGACCATCGGCATCGGGCGCGCCGGTGGCCTCGGGCGCATCGAGTGTCGGGCGGTTCCGCGAGAAGGGATTGCGCAGAGCCATGGTTATTTTCCCTTCGCGGAAACGAGATAGGCGGTGGTGATTTTGCCGGGCGCAAGGTTCGGCTCGGCGATCGAGACGGCGAGCGCGCTCGCCGGGGCGACGGTCGCCTCGGTCAGCGTTGTGGGGGAGGTACCGGTGTTCTCGATGCGCAGCACGCGACCGGTCATCGTCTCGCCCTGATATTCGGCGATCATCTGCACCTTGAGGTTGCCAACATGCACCGGGCGCAGCGAGCGCTGGCGCATCTCATACGGAGCGCCGACCTTGTTCGCGTACATCGCGCGGACCAGCTCGATCGCGGCATCCTCCGGTGCCTGTCCGGTCGCCGCGCGATCCGCTACGGCCCCGTCGCCATCCTCAGCCTTGATCGCGGGGTTGGCGATGAACACCTGCACCGCCTCGTCGCCGAGCGGCCGGCAGACGAACTTGTAGACATAGCCACGCCGCGTCGTGGCGAAGAACGAAAGTGTCGGCCGCGCATAGCCCTCAGGTACCGAGAGATAGATGTCGCCGCGCACCGGCTCGTTGACGACGCTGAAGTCGCTGGCGGCATCGCCCGAATTGATCTTGGACACCGCCGCAAAGGCGTCTTCAACGAGGCTGATGCGGGTGAGGTCTTTTGCCGATGCGTTGCACAGCACCTGCGCCCCGTCCGACGCCCGCAGCGTCTGATCGGGAGCGGCGAAGGCCGGCTCGATGGCGACGACGGCGGCGACGCAGATGAGCGCGCCACCGGTCATTCGCAGGAGCATGCAGCGGATATTCGAGGCGAGCGCCGTGCCGAGCATGGCGCTGCCGATCGCGATATAGCCGGTCATTCGGCGGTTCCCTTGGTAGCGGGCTTTTCCATGCCGAAGCCGACCAGCTTCAGCTCGAGGCCCGAATAGTCCCAGTCGAACCGGAAGGTGCGATGCTCACGCGAGATCACCTGCTGGCCCGCGATGGTGGTCAGCTCGCCCGTCACCCGCGACCGCAGGTTGTCGGTATCGATCTGCATCGACTGAATGCTGAAAAACTGCGCGATGCTCGACCCACGCTGTTCATCGACGATCTTGAGCAGGTCGGCCTTTACCTTGCCCTGTGCGCGCGGGGAGACGATCGCGAGGATCGACTCCATCCAATAGTCCAGGCCGTTCGGCGAGCGGTTGAGCGTCAGTAGCGCGACGTCTCGGGTGATCTGTTCGAGATAATCGCGCGACACACCCGCGCTCGACACCGTCACCGGCGAGCGCAGAATCGGTTGCAGGACGATTTCCCGGCTGCGGGTCGCCGACATGAGCAGCAGCAGCGCTACGGCAGCGGCGAGCACCACCGCGGCAATGCCGAGCATGTTGCGCTGGCGCAGAATCCGCTGACCCTGCGCATGCTGATACGACAGGTCCATCTCAGCCTACCATCAGACGGAGGTAGGAGGGTGGCGTGGCCCGCAGCGACGGAAAGCCGCCCGGCAGATGCCAATAGGCCAGATGGATCAACCACGACCCTGCGCGCCCAGCTTTTGCTTTTTTCAGACCCCACCAGCCCGCAAATGCGAATGCGATACCGATAAGAATGTGCTGGGTGAGGATCCCCCAAACGAAGGGGATCACCATCGCGAGGAACTCATCAATCGTCCAGAACCCGATGAGTTCGGGATCATCGAGATGCGATGGGATCGTGTACTTGTCCATGTGCGCCACCCTTCTGGGAGCCGCCGGGAAACGGTGCTGCTACACCGCCCCCGACGACCGGCGATCAGATCGTGCCCGTCACCGTCGAGGTGACGATCGGGATGCCGGTGCCGGCACCGACGCCGACGCCGACCGGGATCGCGACTTGACCGACACTGAACCGGCCCGAGGCCAGACCGATGACGCCGCCGGCCAGCGACAATACCGTGATGATCTTGCCGCCCGATCCGGAGAGGAAGGCGGTGAACCTGGCCAGCGCGGTGTTGAACGTGGCATCGGTGCCGGCGAACGCCGGTCCGGCACACATCGCCGCTACCGCGACGACGCTCACCGCCGCGAGTGCCGCCGTCTCGCGACGGCTGCCCTTGAGACTGTCATTCTTCATGCGGGTATCCTTCGAGAAACCCAGCAGCCCCACGAGGCTGCATGGGCTCGGGATCATCCCTTCCCGGTGGAGCGAACCACCCGGGAAGCCGAGCCGGCGGTGCTGCTACACTGCCGGCTCACGGGCGATCAGATCGTGCCCGTTACGGTCGAGGTGACGATCGGGATACCGGTGCCGGCACCGACGCCGACGCCGACCGGGATCGCGACCTGGCCGATCGAGAAGCGGCCCGATGCGAGACCGACGATACCGCCGGCCAGCGACAGCACGGTGATGACCTTGCCGCCCGAGCCCGACAGGAAGTTGGTGAACTGCGTCAGCGCGGTGTTGAACGTCGTGTCGGTGCCGGCAAACGCCGGACCGGCGCACAGTGCGGCAGCCGCGAGCACGCTGACGGCGGCCAGTGCGGCGGTTTCGCTGCGGTTGCCCGCGAGCATCTTCGTTTTCATTCGGAGGTTCCCTTCGATGGAATAGGACGCGGAATTTCTGCGCCCTTCGAAGAGTGCGATTGACCGAAACTTGCCGTCTACGGATGTTCCTCAAACCAGTATAAAAAACATCTGTCTCGCTAATATTTTGTGGTTTGAGCAATATTTTTGGCCAGCAGCATTAAATAATGGATCATATATGGACTGGGCGGTTCAGATATGAGCCATAATGGTTCATATCTGAACCACAACAAATCAGACGATGTTCAATCTAAGGTGGATTGGTTCAAAATTAAAGTAATTAGTAGAGCTAGGAACAGTGCTCTGCTTCATAAGCAGGTTCAAAACATACCTGTATTGATAAAACGAAATTAAAAGCGAAGGATTACGGAAAGATTTTTTTATAAAAGGTTGCCAATGTCTTAATGCAGAATCTATCTGGCGGTTCCCCCTTGGAGATAGATAATGAATTCGTCGGTAGCCAGCTTCGCTTTAAAGGAAGCTACTGATGCGAATTATATTCCCGGCATAGTCGATACAATAATATTGCATGCTAGAAAAAATCGTATCAGCAAGCGTCAAATTGCGAGCCTAACTGGTATCAATAAGGCACGTATCCAACGGATCCTGTCTGATGACCAGAGCGCACGATATGAGGCTCGAACATCGGAATTAGGCCGCATTGTAAAGGCTATTGGTATGAGTAGCTATGATGCTCTTGTTTCCGAAGAAATCGGTGAAATGATCCGAGACGAAGCAGATATTATAGAACTACTTCCATTCCTATCGAATATTCTGAATGGATTAGTATCAGAAATTGCTTGCGAGATCCGATCGATCGACGGGATCGTGCTTGGTGCCTGCAAAACTGTTCACGCTGAAGCTATGCGGAAGCGGCTTGCGAAGCTGGTGGGTCACGAAATGCGTCGATTTTTTGAACGTCAGGAAGCCCTGTACGCGGACATGGAACAAGGCGGCACACGTGCTAGGATTTACTCGTCATATGCTTGTGCGCCGTAGGCATCGGCGTCCAAAGGCGGGGGGGGGTGGGATGGCCAACCTCCACCGGCGGCTAGTTTCGTGTTATCGGCGACACCAGCAGGCGCTTAGCCAGCGACATCAACGATTCGTGTTATCGGCGACACCGAGTAGCCTGTGGCCATTCCACAGATCCGGAGTTCGATTCGTGTTATCGATGACACCTCTACCCGGATCAAAGGTCGGCGCGTAGGAATAGGTTTCACAAGGCTAAATATGCCTTTTGGCGTGTGGTAGCGTGTAGCTAAGACGGGTTACAGAATATGAGCGATGTCACTGTTATCCAAGGCGATCTATTTGCTCTTGATAGCCCCTTGCGCGGTAGCGTCCGTGGTGAACGGTCCCTCATGGCTTATCCGTTCTTTGCGCTTACCAAACAAGCTTGGATGACGCCGCTGAAGTATGAAACCGATATGGTCTCTATTGAAGTAGGCCCGGGGCCAAAAGGCATAGCCAACATTTATGACAAAGAAGTATTATTATACATCGCAAGTATAATGGCAACCAAACTAGATAACAATGAAGTTGTAACCCAAGAATTTCATTTTACTGCGCACGATTTATTTAGGGTTACTGGGGTTAGTGGTTCTGCTAGATCATATAATAGACTTTTTGAAGCGCTTGAAAGACTTCAAGGTACGCAGATAAAGACCGATATTGAAACTGGTGGAGAAGGTGAAACTGGTTTTTTCTCTTGGTTAGAATCCGCAAAACTACAGTATAGCAAAAGTGCATCCGGAGATAAGCGTCTAAAATCAGTTAAGGTACGTCTTTGCGATTGGCTGTTCCGAGCAATTTTACGCGATCGTCAGGTTTTGCAATATGCGCCAACGTATTTTCAACTAAGTCCTGTTGAACGGAGACTTTACGAAGTTGCTAGAGCTTGCTGTTCTGAGACAGAATTTTGTATAACTATAGGCGATCTCAAGTTACAAACTGGATATCAAAGTTCTGCTCGGCATTTTAAACAGCAAGTAAAGGATGCCGCAAGACGGAATTCAATTCCTGGGTATCGATTCTCTATTGATCCGTCTGAATCACCGAATGGGAAGGTGGCACTAGAGCTTGTTAGAATCGTACCTGAACGACAGGTTTCTATTGCTTCCCAACCATCTATCTGAGTGCATTTATGGTACGTAGCAGCTGTCGGCGATAACACGAAAGAATCGAATGGGTGTCGCCGATAGCACGAATCTTTGTTGGCTGGTGTCGGCGATAGCACGAAACAATAGCGTTTCGGGCATTCGTGAATTGAGGCACGGTGATGCCGCCCGATCGGTTGGGCGAACGCATTATCAAGGATTCGGCTGTGACCACATAAAGGAAAGCCCGGCACGAAGGCCGGGCGTCCCAAAGGCTAGAAGGAGCGATGTCGCCAAACATCGATCCGGCACCACTGAGTAGGTGTCCTCCTTATAGGCTGGAACGAACTGCGGTTCAAGGATGCGCGTTTCGCGCCACGCAATCTTTTTGCCTGGTCCCGGCCTCCGTATGGAGGAAGGTGAATGGGTGTATCTATAGGGGACGCGGCAATGGCCGCGATCGCCGGGATGGCGCTGCGTCGCGCGCCGGCGAGGTCGGGTGCGCGGCACCCGACCGGCGAGCCGGTGCTGCGCGACAGCATCGAAGCCGGAACGTTCGAGGAAACGTTCTTCGCCGTACCGGCAAAGGGCGAGACGGACCGACTGTTGCACGTCGCGCGCCGGACACTCGATGCGGCCCGGCGCTTGCGCCGGGACGAACGAATGGGTGCGAAATCGTTGAGCGCGGCGGAGCGCCTCATCACGCGCCTGACGTCAGGTGCCGTACGGGTGTATGAGGAGATACTGACGCTGAGCCGCCTCAACCGGGGGAAGGTGTATCCAAGCTACGATTATCTGGCGTCAGCAACGGGGCTCGGCCGAGCTACGATCGGCAGAGCGATAGCGATCCTCGAAGCCATCGGCTTCCTTGTCCGGCAGCGTCGTTTCATCCGGGTCGAAGCAAAGGGACCAGGGCCACGGTACGAGCAGACGTCGAATGCGTATCGTCCGCTGCTACCTTCCAGCGTCCTGTCCTATCTTCCGCGCTGGATGCGCCCGGCGCCGCTTCCCGCAGACGAAGCCCAGCGCCACGCCGATCACGCTGTCGAGCTAGCGGGAATGCGCGCCTCGCTGTCCTGCCGCGAGCTGGCGGAAGTCACCATCGGTGGCCAACTGGGTAAGATACTCGCCAAGCTAGGGGCTGCCGTCGACCGTAAAGAGCGTGAGGCTCAAACTGATCCTGAACCGCTAACGGATTCATATAATAATTCTGAAAAAGTGTTGGCCTAGTCGGCCAACGCGCCATTCACCAGCACGAAACATGGCAAACGGCACGTGTAACCAACGGCCACCACCGCAAAACGTTCAGTGGAACGCAGCGGCTACGCCGATGCGAATGCTCCCCGGCGGGAGCAAGTGGTTCCGGCTGTGCGCATCACGTTGCTCATCTCGGGTGAAACGTCGGGTAGGATGATATGGCTGTTCAGAAGGTCAGGACGCTCGCAGCCGTTCTCGATATCGGTATGGGGAGCGTGGTGCTTGCAGTCTGCGACTGCGATGCCCCGCTTATCCGCGTCCAGTTGGTCAAGATGTTCGAGACATAGGCGCGTGTCTCAGGAATCGCCGGCACCGTTTTACCGCGAACCCGGCCGGGACCCGCGTTATATGCCGCCAACGCCAAGTGGAATTGGCCGAAACGATCGAGCTGCTGACGCAGATATCGGGCACCGCCGCGAAGGTTCTGGCTCGGATCATAGCGATCGACCCCAAGGCCCTGCGCGGTCGCAGGCATCAACTGGGCGAGGCCAAAGGCGTTTTTTGGTGACACCGCGAGCGAATTGTAGCCGCTTTCCCGCAGGATCATCGCGTCGAACAGTCCGACCGGGATTCCATGCTCGCACGCGATCGCACTCATCATGCCGTAATAGGCGGCACGCCGCCCCCCCGTAGCGCGATCGAGAAAGCCGCTCGGGCGCCATGCCATGGGCGTGCAACCCGGAGTAAACGCTGGCGGGGGGGCTACAATGCCCCCCCGCATCCACACCGGCGCGACGATCGCCGACAACGTTGCGATCCTTGGTGCAGTCGCCGGACCAGGACGAACAGGACTTTCTTTGGTAAATGAGGGAGTTACCGAGAATTCCTGCGCCATGCGGAACTCGACATAGCGTCGGCTCAGGTCGTGTTCGCGGAAGGGAACCGCGTCGCCAACGGTCGTAGCGTCGACCGCCGGGGCCGGTACCGATGTCATCGAAATCAATTCGACCCGCCTGACCGGCTGCTTCGAGGTCGCCGATGCCATGGCTGGTACCAGCGCCATGGTGCCCGCTATCCCCAGAACCGTCCGATTTCTCATCGTCCACCCTTCTCAATCCGTTCGAGGGAAAGGAGAATGGACCAGCAGAGAAGTTGTCAACCCTGCGGCCAGGGTCGGATATTGGCTCAGCGCACCCTAAACACACACTAATTCGGGCACGAATATACCGACATCTTTGGCTGATATGATGGTGGTCGGACCGAAATAATCAAAACGGATCGATATTCCGCCGGACCAGCGGGCATCGGGATTTAGGAAGAGGGGGGAATGGGGGAGCAAGCAGGAAGAAATTTCCATGCTTTGGCAATCGGTTGCCGGAAGGCTGCCGCATCACCCGAAAGGCATATAGCCCGTGCTCCACTTTATCCTATTCGTTCGCCAGCCAAACCATCCCGATCATAGCGGTGTCCATGACACGGAAGCCGAGGCGCGAAACGCGTTAGTCCAGCGCGTTCGTGCTCAGTGGCCAGCGGATAAACCATGGACTGGCGATGATTTCGCCGTGGAGGAGTGGACAAGAGAGGCGCAGGCCGTCCACCTCATCATCAAGGTGTGCTTCCGCAACCGTTGACTTCAATTATCAGGCCGATGTTTTGCATTGGTCTGATCGCTATGAACGGAACTCCCCGATGCCCGTCATCGCCCGCCCCCCCGAACCAAACCTGCGCGCCATCGTCGATGCTCTTGGCGGCACCTGGACCGGCTACACCGCGATGTGCCGCTGCCCCGCCCATGCCGACAACACCCCCAGCCTGTCGCTGCGGCAGGGCGATCGGGGCATCCTCGTCACCTGCTTTGCCGGCTGCGATCCGCTCGACGTTCTTCGTGCTATCGACGACATCTCGCTTTCGGGTCGACCGCCCCCGGCGGTGCCGGCTCATGCCGGGGGCACCGCCAATATCGAACGCCTTTGGAACGAGGCCCGCGATGTGCGCGGCACGCTCGCCGAACGCTATCTTGCCGCCCGGCACCTGTTGCCGGCCAACGAAGATCTGCGGTTCCATCCACGCTGCCCGCTCGGCGCCAAGCCGATGACCCGTTTCCTGCCGGCACTGCTGGTCGGAGTCCGCGAGGGCAGCAGCCTTGTGGCATTTCAGCGCATCTTCCTGAACGCCAACGGCAGTGGCTATACCGAAAAGGCAACGCTCGGGACGCTCGGCACTGGCGCGTGGCGCGGCGGCGGGATCGCAGCCACCATCGCGCTCGGCGAGGGCTATGAAAGCGCCCGCGCCTACACCCGGCTGAAGGGTGTGCCCTGCTGGTCCAGCTTCGGCACCCGCCGCTTCGATCTGATCGACGTCCCCGATACCGTGACCACGCTCATCCTCGCCGCTGACCGCGACGCTGCCGGACGCGCGGCGGTCGTGAAGGCGATCCGTCGATACTGTTCGGCCAAGCGTATCGTCCGCGTGGACTACCCCCCGGTCGGGTTCAAGGACTGGGCCGAGGTCCTCGCGGCACAAGAGGAGAGGGGGACAGCGGCAGGGTGAGCTGTCGGATGTCGGCAGCGACTTACCAAGGAACCTGCCATGTCCGACCTGTTCGATCTGTCCACCCCGGCACCCGTCGCAGCGCACCGTCTGCGCGAACTGCTCGCGACCAGCGCACCCATCACCCGGGCCGATCTGAACACGGCGATGCGGGCGGCGGGCGGTAGCGACGCCGATGGCAACTGGAGCCAGCGCGACAGCTTCGACACGCTCGAACATGCGCTCGCGCTGCACCTGCGGACGATGCCGGTGACGGGGCTGGATGGCGTTGCCGCTGCGAGCGCGCTGATGAAGCGGCTGCCGACCCAGACGGTGCGCAGCGAGGAGCAGATCGACCTGCAACAGTTCAGCACGCCGGCTGACATCGCCGCGCTGGCGGTGGCGCTGGCGGCGATCCGGCCCGACGACGTGGTCCTCGAGCCCAGCGCCGGCAACGGCCTGCTGATCGCACAGGCCATGGCATGCGCCGGCCTCCAACTCAATGAGATCGACCCGCACCGTTGCGACCGGCTCGCGGACATCTTCCCCGGCGTGCTGGTCACCCATCATGACGGCGCGGCGCTGGTGGCACATCACGCTCACCTTCCGCGTCCTTCTGTCGTTCTGATGAACCCGCCCTTCTCGCGCGGTGCCGGTGGTGTCGAGGATCCGCTGGCCGCTGAACGTCACCTGCTCGCAGCGCTTCGCCGGCTCCGCCCCGGCGGCCGGGCGGTAGCGATCATGCCCGACCGTTTCACACCGTCGTCACGGATGCGCGCGACCTGGGACAAGGTGCTCGCCGGCACCACCGTCTGCACCGCGCTACGCCTTGATGGATGCTACGCGAAGCACGGCACCGGCATTGCGGTCCGGCTCTATGTCATCGACAAGGTGCCGGGCGACACCACGGCGACCGTCGTCGAGCATGACACGGTCTCGGCGTTCGTGTCCGCACTGCACGTCCCGGTGCGCGCAGAGATGGTATCCGAAAGCACGAAGACGATGGCCGCCCCGCGCGTCGCCAGCGGCTCGCTGTTCGGTTCGGCACGTTCGACCCTCCCCGTAGCACCGCGCACTTTTCGCGCACCGGCGCGCAACGAGGTGCTGCCGGTCGGTTATACCGCGCTCGAAACACCCGCTGCGCTGGGCGATCAGGTTGGTGTCTATCTGCCGTATCGCCCGAGCCGTATCCGCTTCGAGACCGCCGGCGAGCATCCCACCGCGCTGGTGGAATCGGTCGCGATGGGCTCGATCCCCGCCCCGGTGCCCTCGCATATCGTCCATCTGCCCGAGCGCACCGTCACCGAACGCCTGCTGTCGTCGTCGCAGCTCGAAACCGTCGTCTATGCCGGCCATGCCTGGTCGCAGTTGTTGCCCGGCACCTTCCGCGTGGCCGAGAAGGGCGTCGCGCTGACGCTCGATCCCGAGGGTCGCGCGTATCGCAAGGGCTTCTTCCTTGGCGACGGCACTGGCGCGGGCAAGGGCCGCCAGGTCGCCGCTTGCATCCTCGACAACTGGCTGGCCGGGCGCCGTCGCCACATCTGGGTGACGAAGAACGAACCGCTGCTGGAGGACGCCCGGCGGGACTGGTCGGCGCTCGGCGGCATGGGCGGTGATGTCGTACCGCTGTCGACGTGGAAGATCGACGGCCGCATCACGCTCGACGAGGGGGTGCTGTTCGTCACCTATCCAATGCTGCGCTCCGGGCGCGGCGATGCGACCCGGCTGCGCCAGATCGTCGAATGGGCCGGCCCCGACTTCGACGGGGTGATCGCGTTCGACGAAGCGCACGAGATGGGCGGGGTCGCTGGCGGTGAGGGCTCGATCTTCGCCAAGGAGGGATCGCAACAGGGAATCTGCGGCGTGCTGCTCCAGCATCATCTGCCCGATGCGCGTGTACTCTACGCCTCGGCGACGGGCGCGTCCGAGGTCAACAACTTGGCCTATGCGGTTCGTCTGGGGCTGTGGGGACCAGAAACGGCGTTCGCCGACCGTGAGGCCTTCATCTCCGAGATCCGCCAGGGCGGGATCGCGGCGATGGAGCTGGTCGCGCGCGATCTGAAGGCGCTCGGCCTGTACACCGCCCGGGCGCTGAGCTTCGCCGGGGTCGAGTATGACGTGCTGCGGCACGAGCTGACGCCGCTCCAGATCGAGATCTACGACGCCTTCGCCGATGCCTGGGCGATCATTCACGCCGATATGGAGGCGGCGATGCAGATCACCGGCATCGTCGACGAAATGGGCGGGCGGACCCTGAACAGCGGTGCCAAGGCATCGGCGCGCTCGCGCTTCGAGTCCACCAAGCAGCGATTCTTCGGCCAGGTCCTGCTGTCGATGAAGCTGCCGTCGGTGATCGCGGAAACCGAACGGCACCTCGCCGCCGGGCAGTCGGTGGTGATGCAGCTGGTGTCGACAGCTGAATCGATCCTGACCCGTCGGCTCGACGCGATGACCCCGGAGGAGCGGGCCGAGCCTGACATCTCGCTCTCTCCGATCGAAACCGTAATCGACTATCTGATGCGCGCCTTCCCGACCCGGCAGATGGAGACCTACAGCGACGAGAACGGCAACACCTTCTCGCGACCGATGGTCGATACCGCCGGCAACCCGGTCCATAATCCGCAAGCACTCGCCGCGCGGGACGCGCTGGTCGAGCAGCTCTGCGCGCTGCCGCCGATCCAGTCAGCGCTCGATGCGATCATCGCCCATTTCGGAACCGACCAGGTCGCTGAGGTGACCGGACGCAGCAAACGCCTCGTGCCCGCCAGCGACGGACGGCAGAAGCTCGAAACCCGCAGCTCGCGCGCAGCGCAGGCCGAGGCTGCGGCGTTCATGGCCGGGACCAAGCGCATCCTCGCCTTCAGCGACGCTGGCGGCACGGGGCGCTCCTACCACGCCAGCCTCCATGCCGCGAACCAGCAGCAGCGGGTTCACTTCCTCCTCGAACCCGGGTGGCGCGCCGATCGTGCGATCCAGGGGCTGGGGCGCACCCACCGCACCCATCAGGCGTCGACGCCGCTGTTCCGCCCGGTCACCACCGACTGCAAGGGCGAGTTGCGCTTCACCTCGACGATCGCACGACGGCTCGACGCGCTGGGCGCGCTGACGCGCGGCCAACGCCAGACCGGCGGGCAGGGGTTGTTCGATCCTGCCGACAACCTCGAGAGCAGTTATGCCAGGGCGGCACTGGTCACCTGGTTCCACCTACTGAACGATGGCAAGCTCAAGAGCACGAGCCTCTCCGACTTCGTCCGTCGCACCGGCTTGCGGCTCCACGACGCCGACGGCGTGCTGGTTGAGGATCTGCCGCCGATCCAGCGCTGGCTGAACCGCCTGCTGGCGTTGCCGATCGCGCTGCAGAACGCGATTTTCGACGAGTTTCTGGCACTGGTCGAAACCCGCATCGCCGCTGCCCGCGACGCCGGCACCCTCGATGTCGGGGTCGAGACGATCCTTGTCGACCGCGCGACCGTGATCGAGGACCGCCTGCTGCGCACCGATCCGGGGACGGGGGCGACGTCGCATCTGCTGACGATCGAGATCGAGCGGCGCAAGAACCCGATCGCGCTCGAACGGATACTGAAGCTTGCCGATCAGGCCGGCCGATCTGGCGCGCTGATGCGCAACGCACGCTCGGGAATGGTGGCGCTGCGGCTGTCGGGGCGCCCGTGGATGGATGCCGAGGGTTTGGCGATACCGCGCATCGAGCTCCAGCGCCCGTGCCGCAGCGAGTATATGCGTGCCGACGATCTGTTCGAGAGCGCGTGGGAACGCGTCGACCGCGCGACCTTCGAGGCAGCGTGGGCGGCGGAGGTAACCGAGGCGATCGAGCAGACCGACACCGAGACGATCTGCCTCGCGACCGGCTTGCTCCTGCCGATCTGGTCGGCTCTGCCCTCCGACCACATGGCGGTGAACCGCATCGTCGACCGCGACGGCCGCTCGTGGCTGGGCCGCCTCGTGTTCGAACAGCATCTGGTGCAGCTCTACGGCAAGCTCGGGCTCGCCAGCGCTGAGGCGATGCCGCCGGCCGCAATCGCTCGGGCCGTCCTGTCCGGGCGCAGCGTCGAGGTCTCGCAGCCGTTCGCGATGACGATCCGGCGTTCGCTGGTGAACGGGCAGCACCGCGTCGAGCTGGTCGACGCTCCGGCTGCCCGCTTGCCTTGGCTGAAGGCGCTCGGCTGCTTCACCGAGATCATCCAGTATCGTACTCGTGTCTTCGTACCGGCCGACGATGCCGAAGCAGTGCTGGCCCGGATTTTCACCGCCGCCTGAGGGTTCGCCTCACCGCCTGGTGTTCGTCCATCGTGACCGTTGGTGCCGGATGTCCTGTTCTACTCGGCGTTGGCCGGTGCCGCGGTCTTGCCACCGCGACGCGTCCTCGCCGGGGCGGCGGCTTCTTCATCCGACACTGCCTCGGCCGCCTTCGCCTTGGTCTGGCCGGGCTTGCGGCCAAGGCCGATCCGCTTGGCCATGTCGCGGCGGCTCTCGCTGTAGGTCTCGGCAACCATCGGATAGTCGGACTTCAGGCCATAGCGCTCGCGATATTCGTCCGGGGTCAGGCCGTGGCCAGACAGGTGGCGGCGCAGCGTCTTGTACGGCTTGCCGTCGATGAGGCTGATGATGTGGTCCTTGCTGGCGAGCGACTTGCGCACCGACACGGCAGGTACGTAATCGGTAGGAGCAGCCTCCGGTGTCGGCTCCTCCGCCGCGCTACCGAGCGCGGTGACGGTCGCGTACATCGACTGCAGGAAGGCGGGTACGTCATCCGCGGCAACCCGCGTGTTCGCATTGCCGAGCCAGGCGACGGTCAGTTCGGTGGCCAGTTCGACGGCGCTGAGTTCGTTGGTCATCAAGTCTTCCGGGTAAAGGATCATTGGCCGCATTACGGTCATGCAAGGCATAGCCTGCGTATCCGTAACGGCAATAGTCATAAATCATGATACGTCGAAACGATCCGATAAAGGACGAGGCTTGGGAGAAGAGGGGAAGGAGGGTTTTCGTCCGGAAATAGCCGGTCAGGAAGCAAGGAACCCCTGCCATGATCCAGAGCGTGAAACTCTCCAAACTGCGGCCGTCGGAAAAGAACGTGCGCAAGACCGGCGAAGATCTGATCGAGCGCATGATGGCGAGCGTCATGGCAAACGGCATCCTGCAAAATCTTCTGGTAGCGCCGCTGACCAAGCCGCGAGGATGCTTTGCGGTGATCGGCGGTAGCCGTCGCTATCGCGCGCTGATGCTTGCGGTCGAGCGTGGCTTGATCGTCGCCGAGGACTATGATGTGCCGATCAAGGTGCTGAATGGTGACGACGCCGCGTTGAGCGAAATGTCGACCGTCGAAAACTTCGAACGGCTTGATATGTCGCCCGCCGACGAGTGCCGCGCGTTCCAGCATTTTCTCGGCGACAGCGGCGATATCGAGGCGGTGGCAAAGCGCTTCGGCGTGACGACCCGCTTCATCGAGGGGCGTCTGCGTCTTGCCGGGCTTGCCGAACCGATCTTCGACGCTCTCGCCAGCGGCACGATCAGTCTCGACATGGCCAAGGCTTATGCCTCGACCGGCAGTCACGAGCGCCAGCTCGCGGTCTGGGAGGGCTATGGCCGCAACAGCTACGCCAACGCCGATACCGTCCGCCGTGTGATCGCCAACGAGGCGTTGCGCGCGAACGAGCCGGTAGCACTTCTGGTCGGTGCCGATGCCTATGTCGCCGCCGGCGGGCGCATCGACCGCGACTTCTTCAGCGAGGGTGGCGACAAGTGGATCGACACTGAGATCGCCCAGCGGCTCGCGGCAGCGACGATGGAGGCCGAGGCGAAGCGGATCGGTGCCGAAACCGGCCTCGCATGGATTCGCCCGATCGCGGCGATGAGCAGCTGGGAGGCGGCGCGCGAGGTTCACCGGGTTCATCTGCCCCGTCAGCCCATGTCCGACGAGGCGCGTGCCCGGATGAATGAGATCGACCTCAGGATCGATACGATCGCCGGCGAGATGAACGGGGAGGACGTCGAGGAAACCCGCTGGGAGGGGCTGGAAACCGAGATCAAGGCACTGACCGCCGAACGTGAGATCGTGGCGGCCTGTCCGCGTATCCTGCCCGACGAGCTGCGCACCCGGCTCGGCACCTTCCTGACGCTCTCGCAGGACGGCAAGATGCGGCTCGATGACGGCTATTATAGCGAAACCCCACTGCGCGTGCATGCGGTGACGCAGGAGGCCCAGAACGGAGAGCAGGACGGACAGGATGACGACGATACGGCCCCGACCGGCGATGAAACCACAGCCGCGCCGACGTGGCGGATCGAGGAAGGTCCGGTGTCGCCCGACAAGACCGCATCCGTGGACCCGGTCGCCGCTGCCCCCGGCGGCAAGGCACTGAGCCAGACGCTGCAGGACCAACTGTCGGTCCAGCGCCGGGACGTGCTGGGTGCGGCCCTTCTCGCCAACCCGACGCTGGCGCTCGACTATGCGTTGTTCATGATGGCCGACGGCCGCGAGACCGGCGGGGCGCGGTCGGGCAGCAGCATTCGTGCGGGGCTGCCGCAGGATCCGGTGGCGCGCTCGGCGATGCCGTCGTCGCCCGGCGCGGTTCTGCTCGACGAGGCCCGCGCCGGCCTTGATGCCGCATGGTGCGAGCATCACAGCGATCTGGACCGCTTCGAGGCGTTCCGGGCGCTGGATGATGGTGCCAAGTTGGGCTGGATGGCATGGCTGGTCGCCACCTCGCTCGAGGCCAAGGAAGGTTATTCGACGAAGCGGAACCGGCTCCACGCCCGGCTTGCGACGCACCTGAACCTCGATGTCGCGGCATGGTGGCGTCCCACTTCGGAGAACTTCTTCGACCGCGTGCCCAAGGGCTCGCTCATCACGCTGCTCCACGATGTCGGCGGCCCGGCACTGTCGTCGCGGCATGCCGCGGCCAAGAAGCCCGAGATCTCGGCATCGTGCCATAAGCTCTTCTCTGGCGAGGCGATCGTCGAGGCCGACGTCAAGCACGCGGCGCTTGCCTGGGTGCCCGCCGCGATGCGGTTCGACGACACGGCGATCGTGGGTGATGACGATCTGCCGGTGCCGGACGATCTGCTGGCGGATGACCTCGACCTGCCTGCCGATATCTATCTGATGGGCGAGGATCTGCTGCTCGATGCCGACGACGCCGGCTTGGCCGCGATCGACGAAGAGGGCGTGGCTGCAAACGACCATCACGACCATGGATACGAGGCGGTCGCCGCCGAATAGCGCCGGCATCGCTGGAACGTCGCCGGCATCATGGAATGACCGTGGTGCCGGCGACCCGTTGCTCTCTTCCGAACCCGAAGGCTTCACGCGATGCTAGCCCCAACCCCGCGCACCCGCGATCTCGCGGCCGAAGTGACGCGCGCCATCATCACCCGGATCGAGGCGGGCACAGTACCCTGGCAGCGTCCGTGGTCGCTCACCGGCGAGGGCGGGCGGCCGCTGCGCCACAACGGCACGCCCTACCAGGGGGTGAACTGCCTGTACCTGTGGGCGATCGGCGACATGCGCGGCGTCCGCAGCCGCTACTGGATGACCCGGCGTCAGGCCGAGGCGATGGGCGCGCAGGTCCGCACCGGGGCCGAGCCGTCGTTGTCGGTCTATGCCTCGACTTTCCGTAAGTCCGGGCAACCGGCTCTTGGTGGTGGCAGCACGCCCGGCCGGCTGATCCGTTTCCTGCGCCACTATGTCATCTACAGCGCCGACGATATCGATGGCCTGCCCGCCTGGTATCATCCGCGCGAAATCCTGCCGACGCCTTTGCTGCTGTCCGAGCGTCAGGAGCGGATCGATGCCTTCTTCGCCGCAGTGCCCGCCGATGTCCGCCATGGCGGTGATCGTGCCTATTACAGCCCGCTCGGCGATTACATCCAGCTCCCCCGGCCGCATCACTTCCGCTCGGCCGATGCCTATGCCTCGACCCGGGCGCACGAGACGCTGCACTGGTCGGGCGGGCGGACCCGCCTCGACCGTACGTTCGGCAAGCGCTTCGGCGACCGGGCATATGCGTTCGAGGAATTATGCGCCGAATTGGGTGCATCGATAATCTGCGCTGACCTTGGGCTGCCGACCGAGCTGCGTGACGACCATGCGGGGTATCTGGCCCATTGGCTCGGCGTCCTGCGCGCCGATACCTCCGCGATCTTCCTCGCCGCCGCCAAGGCCGAACAGGCCTTCGCTTATCTGCGCGGCTTCTCCGCCGCGGCGACGCCGCCTGCGCTCGCCGCGTAATTTAGCTCCATAAATGAAAGGAATAATGCAATGGGATGGCTGTTCATGAGCGTCGGAGCCATGAAGGGGCACGACAGCCCCAAGGCGTATCTCGACGACCAGTTCACCTATCAGCGCGATACGCCCGAGGGCAGCACGGGCTTGCGGGTACTGGCCTCCGCTGTCGTCGGCGTGCGGACCTACTACGCCGCGGTACAGGCCACCGTGAACGGCGAGGGTCGTGAGATCTTCGCAGTGGTGTGCCTGGTGCGCTGGAACCCGCGTAATGCTCAGGGCGAGCATTTCGGGTACAAGGACCTCGACGAGACGATGGGGCCGTTCGAGGACGAATGCCCCGAGCGCATTATGAAGCTGCTTTCCCCGACCGACAATGAATCGGCATTGCAATGGCGCCGGCGCTGCCTCGCCAACCTGCGGTTGCGCGCGCGGCCGATGACCGAGGGCATGCGTATCCGCTTCGCCACCCCGATCTCGTTCACCAACGGCTATTCCGGGACCGACTTCATCGTCGCGAAACGTGGCCGACAGATCACGTTCCGCTCACCCGAGGGCGGCGGACCCTATCGCATCGGCAACGTCCGTAAGCTGGCGTGGCAGCCGGTCCCGGTGACGCAGGTCCACGCGACCCGGTTCGCCTGAGCGATCCGGCTTCAGGAGGAGAGAGGGAGGGCAGGGGGTGCAACCCGATCAGGAGTGATCCCTATTCCCCGTTTCCAGCACAGCTCCGCGCCGGCCTTCACGATCTGGGGTCCGCCCTACACCACTACCGAACGCCTTCCCGGTATCTGGCACGTGACCACCGCCAGCCATGGCGGCTTCGTCCTGTCCGATGAGCGCCAGGCGGCCATGCCGGTGGCGTTGCGTTGCATGAGCGTGTTCTACGAGGAAGACGTCGAGTGGACGCGGGTCGTGCTGGCGTTCGAGGCCGAGCGGCGCGCCGCAGGTGATCCGTTCCTGTCGATCGAGTTGCCGATCGCACATCAGATCGCGCGTAACTGGCTGCCCGACGCCTATGGCGCGTTCACCGGCGAGACGATTGCACCCCGCGACAGCGATGTCTTGCGCCGGCGTGCCGCGTACCAGGCGGCGATCGGGCAGTATGTCGCCGGGGCCGCGTGGGGCGATTGGGCGGACTGGGTGCCGGCGGGCAAGGTCGGTGTGGTCTTTCGTCAAGTCGAGAGCGTCGATGCACTTGGGCATGCGACGTACACGGCGGGGGAGAAGTGGGGCCTGGTCGACAAGGTTCGCTATGCCGATCGCGTAGACGGCGACACCTTCGAGAGCCTTGGAGCGATACAGCTCGACAGACCATCGAGCCGCTCCTGAACCGATCGGCCAGGAGAGGAGGGGGAAGGGAGATTGCACGCGCGGGAAAGCGCGCGGAGCAATCGGAGCCAGTCCCCATGATCCTCGACACCGTCCAGCGCCATCGCCAGTCGCTCGATCCCGCCGCGCTGACCAGCATCACGACCACGCTGCGCGCCCTGATCCGCGCGGTCGAGGATTGCGACCGTGTCGGTGTCATGCCCGAGCACGACCCGGCGACCATGTTGCTCGCACGCCATCTCGGCCGCATCGGTGCGCGCGACTTGGCGGAACCCATACCGCGGCAGGACTGTCGTCGCCAGATCGCCACCAGCGTCGACGAACGATTGCTGCTGGCGATCGCCGAGGCCGGTCTGACCGACGATGGTATCATCCAGCGTTTTCACGAACAGGCGCGCCTCGTGCTGTACCGCCTGGCTTCGGCGCTTGGCGGCGCGATCGGGGCGTTCGAGGTGCGCACACACCTCGATGTCGGCCTTACCGGTAGATCGGTTCTGCATGGAGACAGCATCTGCGTGACGCTGGGGTTCGGCTACACGCGCGACCGCTGCACTATCGGCTATCGCCAAGTCCGCGGGCAGCGCGATGACTGCGGCGGACGTCCGTATCATACCGGCCTGAGCGACCTGCTCGATATCCCCGCACTGGCGAACCGTATCATCAATGATCTTTGCCTGCCGGCGGTATCTGTATCGACCCGCGTCATTGCCCAGGCGGCGTGACGCGATGACGACCGAAACCTTCCGGCCGGGCGACCCCGACCATTGGCTTGCCCGCGGCCGTCCGATGGACGAGGCGCACGCACTGGCTGCGATCTGGCGTTCATTGCCAGACCTGCCCGTCGATCAGCCGCTCGATGCGCGTCAGACCAGAACCCGTCAGCGGGTCGAGGCGCTGCGCCCGTTCCATGATGCGATCGCTGCCGCCACCGAGGCGAAGCGCAAGGCGACCAACTTCGCGTTCATGGATTCCAAGGCGGACGAAGGCACCATTTCGGACCATGACCTTGCCATCCTCACCGCCCGCGACCGCCATGGGCTGGACTGGGACGACGCGGTCGCCTTTGCCGATGGCTGGTACACCGCTCATGCCGGATGGGTCCATAATCCGCGCCCATGGCGTAGCGACCGTCGAGGCAACCTCTGTCGTGTTGCTGCCTATGATCTCGGCTTCGTCGACGGTGGGGGTGACGTCGCCGACCCGTTCGATGCCGCGCGTCGCGCCAACCTCGCTGCGTTGCGCACGGACAATGCCCCACGCCCTGCAATCGCGCCCGTGCGGGCACGGCCGTTGCCGAGCGACTGGCCGATGCCCGGCGACAGTGCCCGTCCGGTGTCCTGGTCGCGCCGGCTCGCGATCATCGGCGATCCGGCATTGCTTGAGCGCGTGCTCGATCACGCGGGCACGGCAGGAATGACAGTCGTCGCGATTGGGACCGACGGCTTCGTTGCTGGCGGCGTCGCCGACCTGTCCTGTCCGCTGACGACTGTTCGTGCCGACGCGATCCTTGGGAAGCCGCGTCATCGTGCCGCGTTCCAAGCCCTGATAGCCGGTCGTGAATTTGATGACGTGTTGGTCGCAGCCAGTGGCGAGGCGCTGCGCATCGTCGACGCCATTGCGGACGTGTTCCCGCTCTGTCGCACGATGGAGCGCACCCGCAATTCCGTGCTCCAGCAGCGCGCGCAATTGCGGCTGTGGCTGGGCCGCGGGCGCGGCGCCGGCAACAGCATCGGCGGTGGTCACATCCGTTGGGGCAAGACGCTGCCGTTCCTCAGTGGCAGGCTCGGCGAGTTCACCGCCCGCCATGTCGGGCCAGCGCCGGTGCGTGGGCATCTTGTGCGGATCGAGACTGCATCGGGCAAGCTGGCGCACGGATATGCCTTGCCGGACGGTACACCGCTCGATCCGACGATCGTCGTGATGAACAAGGCACGATTGCGTGAAGTGATGGGGCAGGGGCTGCGCGCATTTGCCGGTTCGACCCGATTGATGGGTCTCACCGCGTGACCATGCCTTCGGCAACACATCACCTTGACCATGTACCATATATGGTGCATGGCACCCATGCCGGACGGCTGTCCGGTGGTAACGCCCCGCGGGGCACCATCGAGGGCATCATGCTCTCTGTAACAATGGAGACCGCCTTATGAGACAAAAATTCAGAAAGGAATTGCGTTATGATAAAGGTGAGGTTTTGGCGAACAGCTAACGGTAACGATGTCGTAGCAGACATCATCCGGGCGCTTCCTGTCGAGGATCGCAAGATCGTCGGACGAGATTTGATGCGCTTGCAGATCGGCTATCCGATGGGGCCGCCACTCTGTAAACCGATCAGTCCTCCGGTTTGGGAGCTTCGAAGTTCGCTACCGTCAAAACGGGAAATGCGATTGCTCTATCGATTTGAGGCCGAAACGCAGCAGATTGTCGTCGTTCATGCTTTTATCAAGACAACTCGAACGACGCCGAAAGCCGCCATTGCATTGGCACTGAAGCGATAGAACGAACAAGGAGTATGTATACATGGTAGACGAGCAGGGTCATGTCGATCCTCGCGATCTTACGAGCCTCGACGACCTCTTGGACGAAGACGGTATCCGTGAAGAAGTCACCGCCATGGCGATCAAATGTGTGATCGCGGACGCCCTTCGCGGGGCAATGATCGATCACGGCCTCACGAAGAAGGCGATGGCCGCGAGGATGCAGACGAGCCGTCAGCAGCTCGACAGAATTCTCGATCCCAACGAGTATAATATTACGATCGACACCTTGGCCCGCGCGGCGAGGAGCGTCGGGCGTGAATTGAAGGTGGAGTTGGTTTGACGCCAGCTCCGCCTTTTTGATTGCCTGAAGCTGTCTGGAAGCCGCTCCGATCCAGTCTGAAGCCGCGCCTGACGATGGAGGAGAGGGGGGAGGGGTGAAGGTGTCGCCGGGGAATAGTCCCGGCCTTGCCGGAGACCTGCCCCATGTTGCCGCTCACGATTCATGCCAGCGTTGCGCCCGAAACCATCTCGAAGGTTGGCCGCCTGTTCAACGGCTCGCTCGAGGACATCCTGACCGAGCTGCTCCAGAACAGCCGTCGTGCCGGTGCCACCTCCATCGCCATCACCGCCGACCTGACGGCCGATGACCCGATCCTGACGATCGCCGACGACGGTCATGGCATCACCGACCCGTCCTCGATCCTGACGCTCGGCCGTTCGGACTGGTCCGACGATACCCGGCGTCGCGAGGACCCCGCCGGCATGGGGGTGTTCTCGCTTGCCGGGCGCGCGGTCACGGTCCGCTCGTTCTCCAACACCGCCGGCGCTGGATGGCGTGCCGACATACCGGCCGACGGTTGGGATAGCGGGCAGCCGATCACCGTCCTCACCGATCCGATTGCCTGCGGAACCGAGATCTCGCTCGCAGTGCCGAAACACTGGCACCTGCAACTCGCCCAAGCGGTCGCCCGGGTCGCGCGTTACTATCCGCTGCCGGTGTCGTGGAATGGCCGTGAGGTCGAGCAGCAGGAATGGCTCGCCAACGCGGTCCATGTCGAGGAATGGAACGGTAGCCGCATCGGGGTGATGCGTGAGATGCCTTCGCATTATCGCAGTGTCGATCCGCGGCTGAACTTCCATGGCCTCATCATCGGTGCTGCGATGCCCATCGTCACCGAGGTCGATCGAGGTCGCCACTGGACGGTACGGGTCGACATCCTCGACACACCGGATTTGCAGCTGGTGCTGCCGGCCCGCAAGGAGGTGGTCCAGAACGACGCGCTGACGGCGCTTCGCGCTGCCGCCCATGCGGCGATCTTCCGCGCGATCACGGCGTTGGGGTCGCACCGCCTGTCCCATGCTGACTGGTGCGTTGCGCAGGGCATGGGGATCGAACTTCCCGAAGCGGACGCCTATCTCGAGGGTTGGCGACCGGCCATCGCTGACGGCGATTCCTACGAGGGTGGAGCGCGCATCACCGGCTTGGCGATGACGGTGATGCCCGAGCTGGATGCGATTATCGCGCAACCGGTCGCGCGCTGCCTGACGCGGCATAATCCGGTCGATGCGCCACTGGTTCACCCTGAAGCGCGGTTCGCCGGGTATCACTGGTACGACACACTGGCCCATGTCGAGGACGTCACCTTTCGCGTCACCCTCGGCGGCCAGGTCGCGACGATCGACATCGGCGGGGACGCAGACACGCGCCTCGATAGCGGTTTCGTCGACGCGATCGAGCTGGTCATGGCCCTGTCCCATGCCGGTGCCAGCGTGACGACGGTGACCGCAACCGACGTCGCCTTTGCCAGCGACTGCTGGGGCGGCAATGAGCTGGACGAGGTCGGCCTGTTCGTCGTGCGGGGCTGCGATGCGAATCCGAGCGACGTGCTCGACCTGTTCGAACGTGCCATCTTCTCGGCCAACACCGACAGCGATTGCGATAGTCCTTCGACCCAGAGCAGTGCCTTTCGCGCCGAAGCGGCGGAACGGATCACCACCCTCATGGTCGGCGCGGACGCAGCGATCGAACAGCGGCTGCGCGCGCTGATGCTCGAATGCCGCTGGTTCATCCCCAAGGGCCGCGCGGTGACGATCCGGCTCGATGCGACCGAAGTTGCGGTATCACTGTCCCCGGTCGAACTGGCGGCGGCCTGAGATGGCGCGGTACGATCACGCGGTCACGATCGCGTTCAGCGTCATCTCTGACGATCCGAACGGTCTCGACTTCACCCCCATGGCACTCCGGGCCGCGCTGTTCGCCCGCATCGCGGCGCTGAAGCTTTCCGACGAATGGCTCGAGGCGGTCGACGCACCGTTCGACACCCACCCGGTCGACGAGGCGACAGCATGATCCCGCCGCCCCGTGTCCTTGCCTATGGCGTCGGGGTCGACAGCACCGCACTGCTGGTCGAGCTGGTGGCGCGGGGCGAAACCCCGGATCTCGTGTTGACGGCCGATACTGCGGTCGAGAAGCCCGAAACCTATGCCTATCTCGACGTCATCGGGCCGTGGATGCGGGCAAGGGGCATCCACCATGAGATCGTCTCGTACCAGCCCAAGCGATTCAAACACTGGCCCCCCTATTACGGGCTGCTGGAAATGTGCCTGACCAACGCGACGCTGCCGAGCAAATCGCTCGGCGGCAGCTCGTGCAGCCTCAAATACAAGAAGGCACCGCAGGATGCCTTCCTGCGTTCATGGCCACCGGCGATCGCGGCGTGGGAGCGGGGACAACGCGTCGTCCGCCTGATCGGCTATGACGCCGGGCCGCGCGACACGCTCCGCGCGAACCACGCGCTCTCGATCGACGACCCGCTCTACGATTGCGAATATCCGCTGCGCGACTGGCGCTGGGACCGCGACGCCTGCACCACCCGGATCGAGGCCGAAGGGCTGCCGGTTCCGCCGAAGTCGGCTTGCTGGCTGTGCATCGCCAATAGGCCGGCGGAGATCCGCGCGCTGCCGGCATGCTGCCTGCGGCTCATCGTGCTGGTTGAGGCGCGCGCGGCGCCGCGGCTGCACACCGTCGAGGGGTTATGGCGACGATCGACCAAGGCACGTCCGGGATCGATGACGCTGTTCATCCGCCACGAACGGTTGCTGCCGGCAGACGAGATCGACCGCATCGTGCGCGATGCTCCGACCGAGCTGATCCGCTTCCAGGACGTTGCTGCGACGATACCGCTCGGCGAGCGGCCGACGATGCGCGACTGGCTCGATCGCTTTGAGGCCGGACTGCCTGCCGTGGCGCTCGCCGCCTGACTGCACCCACCCTGACAATTCCGATCGGTATACGATAACTGCTATCGTTGCCCAACCTGAAGGACTGGACATGAGCCGCCACCAGCTTGCCGCCCATCCCGATCGACCTGAGGTGTCCCATGCCGTGATCGGATGGGACAGACCGCTTGCCACCTATTTCGTTCAGGTGTTCTCGAAAGGATCGAGGGAAAGGGTGATCTTCTGGCAAGGCACCGCGCCGGGGGAGATCCCGACCGCCGAGGCCGCGATCGCGCTGGCAGAACCGTTTACGGTGATACCCGACGACCTTGCCGCCCGGCTGCGACGCGACTTCGCCGAACAACCCATCCGCCCGCCATCGCATCCGTTGGTCGGCAGGCGGGTGCGTATCCGGCGTGAGGGACAAGCCGATGTCGAGGGCACGATCGTCTAATCCCATCTGGCAGGCTTCTTCGCGCGGCTCGACACCCCGGCGCCGGGGAAGGGAGCGGGGACCATTCTCGTATTTCCAGGGGAGATCGAACTTCTGGATCGTTAAGGTGCGGTCACAGCGGTATGGAGAGGAGGGGGCGAACAGATTTCGGATCACACATGATCCGGGAGAATGTTCATGCCCCATCGTATCGACTTCGGCGCCGGCCCCGCCAGCGAGGCGTGCGCCCAGCTCGGCCGTACCAACGACTTCGCTCGCCTCAACCGCCTGGAACTGGTCGCATACCGTGCCGCGCTGATCGCATGCTTCGGCCCGCCGCCCGAGGGCTGCCATTTCGGCATCCAGGATAACCATCACGACTTCGGCACCTATCGCACCCTGGTCCTGTCCATTGATCCGGTGATGGCAGACGACCAAACCGTCGTCGCCTATGTCGAACAGGTCGAAGGCGGACTTGCTTCGTGGATCGAGGTCGGACTTACCGCACCGGTCGAATATGATGCCCGGTCCCAGGCCGTCACCGTGCGCGACCTGCGCGATGTCATCGTCTCCGCGCTGCTGGTGACGCGTCCTACCACTGACGGCAGTTTTCCCGTCGCCGATTTCTCGACCCTGCATGGCAACCTCACGGCAGCCTGGCCCGATGAGGCCGCCGCCGCCCGCGCCCGGGTTGCCGATAGCTGAAAAGGAAGATCACGACCCGTAGCCGTATCGACCACCTGTGGCGGTCCGAGCGGCAAGGTCATGCGACGCAGTCTGAATCAAAACGGGATCGCAGCGGTAGCAGCCGCCACGATCCCGCCCTCGAAGGGTCTCCATGTCACCATGAGACCGGGAACCGTAACGCATCCGATATTGTCGGGGTTTCACCCACCGGCACCGGTAGCGTCCGTCTGAAGCCACTTTGGCACAAACATCCTTAACAAAGGACGAATAACCCATGCCCTTGTCACCCATTCGCGCCCGGCTCGCGTCGTTCGAGCACGCTTATGCCATCGCCGTCCAGCAGCGCCGTCACGGTGGCGAGGAATGCTTCGTCATCGGCACCGGCGATCCGGTCCAGCCTCATCGGGTCACTGCGACACCGCCGGCTGACACGGCATCCCTGTTCGCACACGTCGCGTGACAGCCCGAAATGCAACACGGCCACGCAAGGTCCCCCTGCGCGGCCGTGAAAATGTCGGTTGATCCGATATCAGGCGTCGAACGGCGATTCGACCGCCATCATCTCCGACACCGATCCGCTGGCGCCGTGCGGCGAGGGCACCCGCGGCACCGCGATGCCCGCTTCGTGCATCTGGCGCACCATGCCCGCCCGACGCAGCGCAAGCCCCTTCAGCCAGCCCAGTTCGACGAACGCCTTGCCGACCTCGAGCCGGTCGAGAATGTACCACAGCCGCATCTGCAGCGGATTGCGCGCATCGAGGACTGCCTCCGCCATCAGGTAGCCCTCGCCATGCGTGATCTTCTTGCGACGGTCGTTCTGGAGCGCGAGGAACGTCTCCAACAGCTCCTGCGTCGAATAGCAGGCTTCGTCATAGCCGCTGCCCACTAGCGCGCGTGCCAGCAACCGCCGCGTGATCGAAAGCTGCTCGTCCTTCATCGCGTCCATCAGCGGCAGATCGACATTATAGTCGTGCAGGAAATCGGTCGGTTTCATCGCGGCAGCCTCCTTCGGTCGGTACACCCCAGCTAGAACAATACGGGAACATAGGTCAATAGGGCTGTCCTATTTTTTTGGTAGCAGCCTGACTTCCTCACGTCCGATCTCCCTTTCGTGCTTTCGACAACAGGAGAAGAGGGGGCGGGGAGGGCAGGGCGGGCGGGTCATTGTGACCCTGTCCCCCAACGGCAACCGAACCATGCGCCATATCCTCGCCTTCTACGAAACCGACCGCGCCTATGGTGGATCCGAGGAAGGCGGATGGTACTTCGACTGCGGCACCTTCGTCCGCGCGATCACCATCCATACCAGCGAGGATACCGCGCTCCGCGTCATGGCCCGTGCCAACCGTCTCCTCGATCGGCTCCAGCGCTACAAGCTCCCCGTCGATTCCTGCATCTACCGGGGCGGGCGGCATCGTGTCTGCGTGTTCGATGGCATTCCCCCTGCTCGATTTCCCGTCGAGCGTCCGCGCTACTCCTAATTTCGACGCGGCTGCGCCAATCCCGACTGGCGATCCGAAACGGTGCCGTCATGGCGACGGCACCGATCACGATCACCTGACAGGTGTTGCTCCCGACGTGCCGCATTTTGCGAACTTGCCCTTGGCGTCCTTGCACTTCACCGGCTTGGCAGGCGGAGCGGGCGGGCACTTGATGAATTTGCCTTTCGTATCCCGGCACGGGGCGGCGTTGGCAGGAACAGCGGCGATCAACGCAAGCGACACCGCGAGCAATACTGACTTGAGCATGGCAACCCTCCAGATCCCATATGGGCGCCCGGAGTATCCATCCTGCGCGCACCGCAGACAAGGATTCGCTCTAGACCTCGCTTTGATCGGTCCTAAGGGTGGCAGGGCATTTGGACAAAATGTTGCGCAAGGGTGCAAGATGAAACGGCGGGAATGGGTGCTGTATATCGAACTGACGGTATTCGTGCTTATCACCGTAGCGTCCTGGCTATCATTCCTGTGGGGATTGTTCGCGTAGCGATGTGCCCCTTGCTTATCGTCCTAAGCATCCAGGTCCCGATTTGGTAATGCGATGACAGCCAACAACAGCATGAACACCGTTACTGGAATAATGGTCACGTAGACCACAACCATCCGCACGCGATCGTTCATTGTTCCGCCTCAGCAAGATAGTGGGTGTCGAGCTGCCACCTGATTAACCGCCGGCCGCTCGGTGGTGCAAGCTTTGACGCGAGCCTACGACTTTTGTCAGATGATGACATCGCCTTTCATCGAAAATGCCAAGCTGCGAGAACCACGCCATGCCGTTCGTCACCCTTGCCTGTATGCTTATCGCCGTCGATGGCGACACCCTTCGCTGTGGCGAGGAGCGAATCCGTCTCCTTGGCATCGATGCGCCCGAACTGCCGGGACACTGCGCTGAGGGCCGCCAATGCGCACCCGGCGATCCGTTTGCGTCCAAGGTCGCGCTGGAAACAGCGAGCCGCGGCATGGCCACCATCGAGCGGGTCGGCCGTGACGTCTATGACCGTACCCTCGCCCGCATCCGTGTGAACGGCGTTGACCTCTCCTGCTCGCAGATCGCGGCGGGTCACGCGATCTATCGGCCCGACTGGGATCAGTTTGCCCTCGTCGGGACCGACTGCGGCCTCTTCAAACTCGGCGGCCGGGTACCAGCGGCTGTGGGACCGCGCCGGTCGGCGCAACCGCCTGCCACGCAATCGGGTGCCACCTGGAGCTACCGCAACTGCGCCGAGGCACGACGTGCCGGCGCGGTTCCCTTGCGCCGCGGAACCCCGGGCTATGGGCCGCACATGGATGGTGACGGTGATGGCGTCGCTTGCGAACCCATTAGGCGGTAATGTTGCTTTGACGGACTTTACTTCGTCTACAATCCGTTCCCGTTGTCGAGCGCCTACTCCGCTTTTCTATTGAGTCGGTCTGATAATAAATGTTATGTAAAATACATGATGCGATTAGGTGTTGTTCAGAGTAATTCGATCTGTCGAATACGGGCACGGATTGCGATACCGATCGGATCGATCAGTGCCGCCGGTGTTCCCGCTGGCATCTGATGGACCGCGCGCTCGAATGCCGTTTCGGCAGTCGCATTCAGATTGCCAAAAACATCCCGCGTTGTTGCCGTACCGTATCCACCGCGTGCTGCACTTTGAAGGAAATGTCGCGGGGCGATTTCATCGAGACGATAGCGCCGCTTATCGCCCACCGCCATCGCAAGCCGCATCTGCCGTCGATCGACCTGCTGCGCGGCAAGGCTCGGTTCGGCTGAGAGCACATCATATAGCGGCGTTGCGACGAAGCGGGCACCCGGCCGCAAATGAATGCTGAAATTTTTGGCATGGCCATCGGTCGCGCCGATCAGCCAAAACGCAATCATTGCCATCATCACCATTCGGCGGTCCCGTTCAGGGTGATCGCTGGCGGCAAGCAGCCGCAACATGTCGACGATGCCTGGACCACCGTGATCCTCGTATTTCTGCACCGGTGATACTCCCAGCGCCTGGCACATATCTTCCTGCGGCACGCGCAGTAGGCGGCCATCGCGGGCGATCATCCGGTCGAACCGTTCTACGACCAGTACCGGGCGATTACCGAACGTTTCGATCCGGGTCGCGGCGACTGGCAGGCCCAGTTCGCGAAGGAAAGTAAGGCACAAGTGCTCGTTTGCGACGCTGTGCGACAGGTCGATGCCGTTCGGCAATTTGCCGATCGGTGGTTTGAAGATGTGGGTCGTAGGCGTGCTCCCGACCGGCTTATGCCATCTCCCTTCCCACCACAATAATGCGGTCTTCTCTTGTGCTCCTGCGATCGAAATACGAAACGCATCATCTCGGGTCAGACCAAGCGGCGCTCGTGCAAGATTAGCCAGCAACATTGCGACCTCGGCTTCATCGAGCGATTCAGCGTCGATAGTACCGGCGGGCGCAGCAGTTTCCCCTTCGGGCAGGAACTGGAGCGCGCCAACGCAATCGCGTCCAACCGCTGCTAGCAAGCTATACGGGTCACTTCCTGCCGCTCCCACGCGGCCGGCGATACGGCGGCGGATATCCTCGTTGTCGGGTAGCAGATTGTCAAATACCGCGTTCACCGCGGCACCACTGTAGCGCAGCGTGTCTAGCGGCAGTGACAGCGATACGGGTATCGCGTGTTCCCAATCGAGCCAGTCGCGAAAATATCGAAAGTCGATCGCGCCATTGGCAGAGCGCGACAGCAGCCCTACCCGTCGGCCGTTCAGTAATACGTCGAGTGCAGATGAGCGACCCGCCATATCAAAACAAGGTATCAAGTGCGGGTACCATATCGGCCCGTGTTGTTAGTTGCAGGTCGAGATTGAGCACCGTCAGCACAGAAAATACTGTATCGAGCGTCGCTCCTTCACCGTTCTCCAGCGCCGAAATAGTGGCCTGTCGCAAACTGGTGCGTTGACCAAGTTCCTTCTGAGTGAGTCCGGCGCTGCGTCGCGCACGACGAAGCGCTTCGCCCAATAGCTTCGATGATCGAACCGACGTACGCATTTGTTCCCCATACGCTTTTACGTATCTAGGTGCAATATACGGAAAATCGTTTAATCAAGCAATATACGTAGAAGCGTATATGGGATTGCTAGCGTCGCATCCTCCATAGTATGGCAGAGCGGCATCAATATATTTGCGTTATTCCCTTCCCCCTCCCCTCCCCCTTCGGGTTCATGCGTATCGCTTAAAAGGGTTGGCAAAAACCGGTGGTGAGTACTGGCGACCATGTCGCTAGATGTCCGGCCGCCAAACTTCATATACAGCTACTGCAATTGCACTAAAGTACAGGCGCTGGAGCCTCCACTTGTGTCGTGGATGGCTAGGTTACGGCCCACACGCGGATAACGGTAGCGGCGTTTGCAAAGCCGTAAGGCGTTAATGCAACAGCTATGTACCCAAACGTCATATTTGAGATCGGGGCCACCCCGCCCACGGGCGGGGCCGGGCTCTAGTCGGCCAAGGCCGACCGGAGCCACGCTGAAGCGCGTCTCCGCCCTGGCGGGTAACGATCCCTTGTCCGGCACGCACCGGCAATCACAAGCGCCGTCCCCGGTCCTGAACGCGAAGGATCCGGCCAGACGGCCGTTCTCCGTCTGGCCCGTCACACCTGGCGCCACGTTCGCCGCCGGCAGCCTGCGGCTGTGGAATCATGCGCTCGTGCGCATGATGTGCCCCTTTTGGGCCAATGATCTCATCGCACCCTTCGCCGCCTCTCAGTGTCTCTGCGTGGCAGACCCGTCCGGCGGGGTCGGCGTCAATGCGGTATCGCCCGCATGTGCGGGCGATGCTTTTGTTCGTTTGAAGACGCCTCAACAAGAATACCGGGCCTGACGGCCCTACGGTTTCCACCCCGCAAGCGGGGCGGAGCCTCCGTCATTCGTGTTGACCCCGCCGGCCGCGCCCGCCGCTTGAGCCCCTGCGAGGACGGCTCCGGGTGCGATGAGATCACAGGCCGGGGCTTCGCCCAACGGGGCAGTCTGGCAATAGTATTGACCGAAATACGGTCAATGCGTTGTTTGATTAGTTTTCATGATGCTCGGACTCACCGTGTACGATGACTTTGGCGTCAAGAAATCAATGCGCTTCAATACTTGAAGGGGAGGGGGTAAAAGAAAGATGCCGGACGGGGAGAGGCCCCAAAGACCGGTGGCAAGGGGGAAAGGCCCCCGACAGGATGGAGAAGTCAGATGAACATCGGTGAGTTCAAGATGGTTCGCGGCCAGTTGCTGGGTTCTGTCGCCACGGTCAGCATCGACCTGCCCCGCCTCGGCCTCAACCCGACCGAAAGCGAGAACGATCGCGCCCCGCGGTTCGAGATCATGGCGTTCAACGGCAAGCGGTGGGTGCAGATCGGCGCGTTGTGGGAAGCCACCAGCAATGCGAGCGGCGAGGTGTTCTATCAGGGGCGTCTGGACGACCCGAGCATGGCTGAACCCCTCCCGGTGATGCTGTTCGGCGACGAAACGGATGGCTACCGCGTCGTCTGGAACCGTCCGACCCCGCGCCGCGAAAACTTCGACGGCACCCGCCAGAACCGCCGTCCGCGCCGTGACGACGACTTCGGCAACGGTAACGTCGGCAACGACGGCCGGATGATGGCCGACGAACGCGAGCTGGCCGAAGATTTCACGATGTAAACCACGAAAGAGACGGGCGGGGAGAGCGGCTGAAACGCTCCCCCGACCCTGACCGCCTGCCCTGCCAATGGAGTGATGCAATGACCAAGCCGACGACTGACCGCCGCTTTAGCAACTTTTCCGACATGGGCGAAGCCCTGAACGGTCGCGCCGCCGCCGCCCGCAAGGGCTGGGAAACCCGTCGCGCCAAGGCCGCGCGGGGCGACACCCCCGATTGCGACCCGGCCGACGACATGACGGCGGACGGCACCACCGGCAACCCCGCGCTGGACGCCGAAATCCGCGCCGCCTTCCGTACCGAGGCAATCAACGACGCGATCCGCGACGACACCACCAGCGCCGGTTTCCGCGAAGCGTTCGGCGACGTCGGCGAGGTGCAGATCATGGAGCCGGGCGGCGAGCGTGAACAACTCGATATGCCCGAACCGGTCGAGGCGGAGTTTGACACCCGCGCCATCATGACGACGCTGTTCGACCTGTTTCGCGATACCCGGCTTGAGCCGTCCGCGCAGGCGATCGCATGGGGTTTCGTAAACAGCTTCCACTACGAGGCGCAGAAACTGGCGCGCGAGGAAGACACGCTCGCCCGCGACCTGCTGGAAATGACCCGCTGCTATGATCCGTCGGAGATTTACGCGGTCGAACTCGAAGAACTGCAACTGCGCTGTCAGACCAAGATGGAGCAACGCGCCGCCATCGAATGTATGCGCGACTATGCCGCCGACTGCTACCGGGTGATGACCGGGCGGCCATGGAGCGCGGCGCGCGGAACCACGGTATCCAGCGCGACCACCGCCAGCCAGATCGCCGCCGCCGATTTTCTGAAGGCCCGCGCCACCGCACACCGCGAACAGCGCGCGCCGACCGGTCCGATCGTCGTGTTTTCCGGCGGGCAGGAATGGCACGACTTCCAGCAGCTTTACGACCGCCTCGACGCGATCAAGGCGCGCATCCCGCACATGACGCTTTGCACGACGGCACAGCGGAAAGGTTGCGACGCCATTGCCGCCGCGTGGGCCGCAAGCCGCAAGGTTCCGCTGGTTGGGTTCGTGCCCCAGATCGCGCGTTACGGCAACCGCGCCGGGTTCGTTCGCAATGAACAACTGGTCAACCTTCATCCGGTCGAGGCGATCGTTTGCCAAGGGTCGGGGCTGCAATCCAACCTGCTCGCCGTGCTGAAAAAGGCGAACGTCGCGACCCATGCCTTTCGCTACGACGCACAGGCACCGGCCCCCGCCCAGCAGCGCCGGGCGGGCTGATCCGAACACGGGCGGCGAACCCCACGCCGCCCCCCTTTTCCTTGGCAGGAATGGACTGGACCGGCGCGCGGGAATTGCCCCGCAGCCGGTCCCCTTTTCGGCCAGCGTAGCGCTTGTGGGGGAAACCCTACTGGTTCCCCCCACGCCAGGCGATCGGGTGCGGCATGGACGCCACGGCACGGGGCCGCGCCGCCCATGCCGCACCCGATCGCCTTCCCCCCTCCGGTATCGCGCTGCCGCGATCCAGCGACGCCCGTCCGGCAAACCTCCAGGGGGCTGCCACGGGGCGGCGGGCGCCCGGCTCGCTCGCTTCGGTCCGGCCCTTCGGCCTCCCCTGGCTACGCATCGGCCGTGCCAAGCACCGGGCGGGCATCGAGCCCGCCCGGTGCTGCTGCCGCGGGGAAAAACTCTCTCTCGAATCTTCCCAGTCTGTCGGGTGGCGCGGCGAGCCTCAAGGACGGCGGGGCCCCACCATTTTGCTGCGCAAAATCGTTGCCCCCACCGCCGCTGACGCGGCCGCTTCGCGGTCCCTGACCCTCACCACCCCGCCCGACGCGAGGACGATCGTCATCACGACGAAGGAGGAACCACCGTGGAAGTCATATTGTTCAGGGCTCTGACCGACGCTAATATCGACCCCGATACGGCACAACAGGTCGTGGATGCGGTCGAGGAGCATATCGACATGGCGGTCGGACAGGCGAACAAGGCTCTCGAACTCAAACTCGACAGCATGAAGTCGAGCATGGATGCCCGGTTCGACGGCATGAAGACGAGCATGGACGGCATCAAATCCGGTGTAGATCAGATGCGGACGTGGCTCATCATCATCACCAGCATCATTGCCATCTGCGCACTGTTCACGACGCTGCTCGGGATGGTTGCCCAGTTCATCAAATAGGTCTCGGCGGGGGCTTCGGCTCCCGTCACTATAACGCGACATCGAGGGGTTGTGCGGATCGTCCGCACGGCCCCTTGTCGTATGCCCAACCGGTGCCGGTCCGCCTCGCTCGCGGTCCACCGATCCTGATGGATCGGGCACCGCTTACGCCTCGCCGGCACTGCCATGATCGGCAAAATCCGGCCCCCATGGCGTCAGTATCGAAGGGGCGTGCATATCGCCGGAGAGAAGAGGGAAAGAGGGGTGCGGTTCTCATGAAGGAGGTCGAGATGACCATCACGTTCCGCATCGATGACGGCAATGTCACCACCATCCCTGCCGCGCCTGTCACCGCCGATCAACTCGCCACATTCGTCGCCGAACTGACCAACGCCACAGGGTGCGATTCCGCCCCGATGCTATACCCCGATTACGGTACGATCGATGGTCCGATCTTCTCGTTCGAGGCACGCGTCTGCCCGCTCGCACTGGCCGTCGTGACCGCGATCTTCGACCATGATCCGGCCGTCATCGCGGTGGTCGACGAAGCCCAGTATCTCGGCCGCCGCGTCCGCATTTCCCGCACCCGTCAGGGCGCTTCGATCCGGCTCGAACTGGCGGACAATCCCGACGCAGCGCCCGAGCTGAATCTGGCCAATGGCAACGCCTATGCCCTGCTCGAAACCCTTGGGATCGAGGCCGACAGCGTCGGTGCGGTTCCCCTCTCCGAACTGCGCGATCGGCTGACCAATCCGACGATCCGGCGACGCATCGATGCCGACCCCTATCTCGCGCGAAAACTGCCCGATCTGCTCGCCATGGGACGTGCGGTGAAGGAGCCCGCCACCGCCCGGATGGCGTGGAGCTGAAACCCCCGCCGGACCATTCACCAGCGCATTGATCGACACCCTATCGGGACGTCGCAGCACCCGCTGCCACGTCCCGTTTTTTTGCTTGATACCGCCAAGACCGGGGCCACCGGAAACGGCTGCTGAAGGACGACCGTCGCCACCGAAAAATTGGCCGCGTCGGGGCATCGAACCCCGACGCGGCCATGGGCCGGATGAACGGTATCGTCGCGTCAGGCCTTCGCCTGCAACCGACGTTCCGTCTCCTCCACCCCGAGCGTCTTCACCGCCTTCATCAGACCCTCGAGACGATCGAGCGGCAGCTTGAGCAGACCCGCCTTCTCGATGCTCGCGATACTAGCCTCACGCACCTTCACCAGATGCGCCTTGCGACGCTCAGCGAGCCTGCGCTCCTCGGCTAGAATCGAGGTCATTTCCTCACTCAGTGACTTCGCCATTTCCTTGAACCTTTCATGTCGGCTCATCGGGTTCTGGACGGCCCTCCCTACCCCCTTCGGCCCCATGACGAAAGCACCACCATGCGGCATCTGTCCCGGCATCGGCCGACCCTCACCCGCGACCTGTTTCGGCCCGCGTCATCCCGCCTTACGGCGACGTCGTGCCCCGTCGGAATCCGGTTCCCGCAAGCCTCGAACGTGAAGAACGAGAAGGCATAGAACAACACATGGGACAGGACAGAAGAGTAGCACACCGTACGCGGCTGCGCCGCCGGTATTTACCGATCAAATCAGACCGTTAGCAGCGCAGAACCCCATAGTCCCAGCGAACTACATAATAAGTCCCAGTGGGGTTCGGGCACGGAAAATTCCCATTTCCTGCTGCAAGAGCAATGTATCTCAATAGCTTGGACGAGACCCAGCGAGATCAGCTCTGATTGTACGGAGTCAAATACGTTCTTGAAGCGGAGGCAGTAATTCGTTAGCGAGTTCTTGCTTTACGAGACCCCACCAGCCTCCCTGCTAGGAGGTTTGGTTGAATACAAAATCGCATCAGCGTGCGTATCGCATCGGTGCCGAGCATCACGAACAGCTGCAAACCATCGCGCGAGCGGAGGGGCGGTCGGTATCTGATGTTCTGAGGATCGCTGTCGCACAGTTTTTGTCGAACAGATCGGCTCTGAAAGCCGGTGATCTGCGTCACCATCGTATCAGCGAATATTCGCAGATCGCGATCGATGCGATCATCACCCAGCAGTATCCCGACCTGCGCCCGCGCATCCTTGCCGAAACCGACCGCCGCATGGAGAAATACCATGCCGAATGACATCCGCTCCGATCGCCGCCCCCTGAAGCTCAAGCACCGCTCCGGGCGCGGCAAACCGCCGCGCAACTCGGGCAATTTTACTCGCGGTTCGCAGCTCTTCTCGCACGGAGTGCGGATGTGGTACTCGGGCGCGAAGGTGCCCATCATCACCTGGGGGCTGCTCTTCTTCCTCGCCTACAGCGTCATCCTCTCGCTGACGCTCAACGAGAACAACGTCCAGCTCATCTGCATGCGCGTCCTCGCATGGTTGTGGCACTGGATCGGGTTCGACGAAACCAAGGCGGTCGACCTGCTCATGCCCGACGGCTCGCGCCGCCGCACCGTCATGGGCCTCGTGCCGTATGTCGGTGAGGTCATCCGCGCCTGGAACAAGGCGGTGCGCGGCCTCATCGGATCGCTGCTGCTCGCCACCTTCACCACCATTCCGTTCGCGATCTGGTTCGTTGATTATTCGCAGCGACGCGGTCGCGAAATCCTCGATGAGCGCCACAAGCGCGGGGCCGCGCTGGTCGAGCATGCGGTGCTGCGCACCGAGCTTGGCGCGTACAACCGTGCCCAGTTCCTCAAGGAAGCGCGCGATCGCCACGGTCTCACCGAAAAACAGGTGGCGACCTTCACCCAGAAAGCGCTCGCCGCCGCCGGGTTGCACTACCCCTACAAGCTGGCCGGACTGCCCTATCCGTATCGGACCGAGCAGGCGCATACCATGCTCATCGGCACCACCGGATCGGGCAAGACCACCGTCCTGCGCGACCTCATCAGCCAGATGCGCGCGCGCGGCGATCATGCCGTCATCTTCGACCTGACCGGCTCCTACGTCGAGGCATTCTACGATCCCGCCCGCGACACGATTCTCAACCCTCTCGACACGCGCTGTCCGGCGTGGTCGATCTTCGACGACTGCGACACCGAGAGCGAGTTCACCGCCGCTGCCGCCGCCCTCATCCCGTCCGATGGCGGGGCCTCCGACCCCTTCTGGGTCATGGCCGCGCGCACCCTCTTCATCGAGATGTGCCTCAAGCTCATCGAGCACGGTCAGGCGACCACCCGGGCGCTCGCCGAGAAGCTGATGATGGCCGACCTCACCGACGTCCACACCTATCTGCAGAACACCATCGCCGACCCGCTCACCGCCCCCGAAGCCGCCCGCATGGCGGAATCGATCCGGGCCGTTTTCAACACCAATGCCAAGGCGCTGCGGGCACTGCCCGACAAGGGCAAATCCTTCTCGATCCGCTCGTGGGTCACGCAGGAAAAGGCGCCGGGCGGGCTGCTGTTCATCACCTCGAATTACGTCGACCTCGAGATGAACAAATCGCTCCTGACCCTGTGGTCCAACCTCGCCATCCATTCGCTGATGACGATGAAGCACAGCCGGTCGCTTCGCACCTGGTTCATGTTCGACGAGATCGGTGCGCTGCACCGTCTCCCCGCCATCGAGCAGGGCTTGCAGACCGCGCGCAACTTCGGCGGAGCGATGATCCTTGGCCTCCACAGTTTCGACAAGCTGGTGCAGGTTTATGGCCCCGAGAACGCGCGCAACCTGTCGTCGCTTGCCCGCACCAAACTGATCCTCGCCGCCGCCGATCTCGACACCGCCGAGCAGTGTGCCCGTTACATCGGTAATCGCGAAGTCCGCGAGATGGACGAGGCCTATAGCTACGGTCACAATTCGACCCGCGACGCCTCGACCATCACCCCGCGCACCCAGGTCGAGCCACTGGTGCTGCCCGACGACATCGTCAACCTGCCGAGCATGCACGGGTTCGTGAAGTTCGCCGAGGGCTTCCCCGCCGCCGACATCAAGCTCGAATGGCGCGCCTATCCGACCGTCGCCGAGGGCTTCGTGCGGGTGCCCAGAACGAAGAAGAAGGAAGGGCGCGGAGAAGAAGGATCAAGCGAAACGTCGGGTGAGGCTGGTGGTCGCAACGGTGCGCCGGAACTGCTCAAGGACGATGCAGCCGAGGATGTGACGGCTCGTGAAATTCCGGCACTGCCTGCACCTTCGTCGAGCGATCCGCTGTCCACCGCGACACCCGGTCAGGAGGACCACCAAGCGGCCGATCGGCTCGATCCTTTCGCGCCGCGCGGTGCAGGCGCTGACAAGCCTGCGAGCGATGACGAACCGGATGACGAACATGCCCGCGACGCGGGCAATCGAACGGGCGAACCGGCGACTTCGGGCAATGACGCAAAGCCCCCTGCCCCACCCCCGGTCGAGGACCAGGCGACGATCGAGGAACGGCACGGTCTGGGGGCAGATCGCGGTGACGACGATCTGGGCATGGGGGACTGACGCCGATGCACTCGATCGCATCGGTGCGCTCTGCCAGCGGGGCCGCCAGCTACTTCGCCAAGGACGATTTCCAGAGCGGGGAATATTACACCGCTGACGGCGATGTGAGCCTGTGGGGCGGGGCCGGTGCCGAGGCCGCCGGCCTCACCGGCGAGGTGCGTCGCGAGGCGTTCGAGCAGGTGCTGAACGGCCGTCTTCCCGACGGCCAGCAGATCGGCGACCCGGCGCGCAGGCGGGCCGGGTTCGACCTCACTTTTTCGGCACCCAAGTCGGTGTCGCTGATGGCCTATATCGCCGGCGACAAACGCATCCTCGGACCTGAGGGCGTCCACATGCAGGCGGTCCGCGCGACCATGGCGTGGATCGAGAAGAACCTCGTCGAAGGCCGCCGCGACGAGGGCGGAAAGTCGGTCCCGGTCAAGACCGGCAACCTCACCTATGCGCTGTTCCAGCACGACACCTCGCGCGCGCTCGACCCGCAGGCACATGTCCATGCGATCGTCGCCAACATGACCCGCATGCCCGACGGCAAATGGCAGGCGCTTCATGCAGATCGCATCTGGGCGAGCAACACCGTGATCGGCTCGGTCTATCACGCCTTCCTGCGCGAAGGCTTGGAGAAGCTTGGCTACGAAACCCAGACCACCGGCAAGCACGGCACCTTCGAGATCGCCGGCGTACCGACGAAGGTCATCGAGGCGTTCAGCCAACGCCGTCAGGACATCCTCGCCACCGCCGACAAGCTCGGGATCAGGAGCGCGCAGGGGTTGCGAGAAGTCACCAACCGCACCCGCGATCCCAAGCTGTCGGTCGAAGACCGCGATGCCCTTGTCCGCGACTGGCGCGAGAAGGCAGCGGGTCTAGGGTTCGACGGCAAACAGCAGCTCGCCGCCGCGCTGCGTGGTGCCGAACGGCCGGCCGATGCAAACCCGGTAACCCGGAGCGTCGATGCCATCCGCGGCGCGGTCGCCGGCGCGCGCGAGCTGGTTGGCCATCTCCTTGCTTCGCCCGACCCGCTGGTAGACCGCGCGATCGTCCGTATCGTCGCCAGCCCTGCCGCCGCGCGCGCGCAGTTCGCCGTCGCCTCTGCTGTCCGCATCCATGCCCAGCGCGAGGCGGCTTTCGGTACCGACCGGCTCGCCAAGACCGCGCTCGATCTTGGATTGAAGGGCGTCACCGTCGATCACGTCTCCGCCCGGATCGACAGGCTGGTCGACAAGGGCTTGCTCCTCCCCGGCGAGGTGCGCCAACAGGGCGTCGCCTACGCCGGCGTCACCACCCGCGCGGCGCTCGCTACCGAGCAGCAGATCCTTGGTCGCATCGAAGCCGGCAAGGGGCAGGTCGCACCGGTCGTCGCCCCCGCCGAGGCCCCTGCCCGGCTCCAGGCCGCCAGTCCGCACGACCTCAACCCCGGCCAGCTTGCCGCCGCCACGCTGATGATCGCGAGCAGCGACCGCGTCGTTGCGGTGCAGGGCGTCGCCGGCGCGGGCAAGTCGACCATGCTCCAGGCGGTCGCCCGCGTCGCCGAGAGCGAGGGCCGCAGCGTGCTCGGTCTCGCCTTCCAGAACAAGATGGTCGCCGACATGAAGGAGGGCGCCGGTATCGAGGCGCAGACGATCGCGTCGTTCCTGTGGAACGGTGATCGCTATCTCGCCGACCCCAAGGGCGAGGCGACCCAGGTGCGGCGGGACGAGCTGAAGAACACGATCATCGTCGTCGACGAGACCTCGATGGTGTCGAGCGACGATATGCTGAAACTGGTCCGCGTCGCCGAGGTGCTCGGCGTCGAGCGCGTCGGCCTGGTCGGCGATCGCCAGCAGTTGTCCTCGATCGATGCCGGCAAGGCGTTCGCCATGGCCCAGGCCGGCGGGATCGCCACCGCGCGGATGGACGAGAACATCCGCCAGCGGACCGACACGCTGCGCACCGTCGCCGCGCTCGCCAACGTCGGCAAGGCGGGCGAGGCGATGCGGGTCCTCGGTGACAGTGTCATCGAGGACAAGAACCCCGCCGACAAGGCCGCCGACCTGTGGCTGGGTCTGACCAAGGAAGAGCGCGAGGCGACGGCCGTGTTCGCGTCAGGCCGCGAGACGCGCGGCCATATCAACCAAAGGATTCAGGACGGCCTGGCGGCTGAGGGGACGCTGACCGGTGAGCGCCTCGACGTCACCGTCCATGACCGGGTGAACCTTACCCGCGAGGAACTGCGCTACGCGCATAACTACCAGCCCGGCCAGCAACTGCGCGTTACCGGCCATGTCCCCGAGCTGAACCTCAAGCGCGGCGACTATACCGTCACCAGGGTCATGAAGAACGGTCACGTCGAGATCGAGCGGGACGGTCGCAAGCAGAAGATCACTCCGAGCAGGATCGATCCGCTAGACCGGAAAAACCGTCTCGAGCTGACCACGCTCCAGAGCGTCGCGATCCATGCCGGCGATCGCATCCGCTGGACCGCCAACGACAAGGAACGTGGGCTGTTCAACGCCGCAATCGCGCGGATCGTCGGGATTGAGGACGGGGCCGTCACCGTCGAGCTGGCGTCGAAGGACGTCGTGACGCTGGCCAAGGGCGATCCGATGCTGTCGCGGATCGACTTGGCCTATGCGCTCAACATGCACATGGCGCAGGGCGTCACGACCGACCGTGCGATCACCATGATGGCGAGCTATGAGACCAACCTGTCCAACCAGCGGCTGTTCAACGTCGGCGTCACCCGCGTCCGCGACGGCCTCACCATGGTCGTCGACAATCTCAGCAAACTGATTGCCCAGCTCGACCGTAACCCCGGCGACAAGACCGCCGCGCTGGAGGCGACCGGAAAGCTGGATATCGATGGCGCCGCTGCGCGTGCGGGGCTTGCCTCCTCCCCTGCCCTGCCGCCGCTGCCCGCTGGTTTGCCACCAATGGCTGCGTCTCCAGCCACAAGTTTAGGTCAGCAGCCGACGAACGGTCCGATCATGTTGCGCGACCTGCCTGACCCCGCCGATCTGACCGCAATGCCTGCCGGCGATCGCTCGCGCTGGGACCATGGCGATGGTCTCGGCATGGCGGTCATAATCGATGAGCTGAAAGGGCTGCCTGATCTGCCCGGCACGATAGCAGGTAAGGAACCCAGCAAGGATCCCGCACTCCTTAGCCAACGCACGCTCGAGCGCGGCGATGTCAAACCCGCCGTTATCCCTGAGCGCAATCTCGGCCTCGAACTTTAGTGATGTAACAGTGTCATCCCTAATCCCCCCTTGCACGTGCGCGGCGGGCCAAGGCACCGCGTAAGTTGGTTGCATGACCAGATACAACCTTCAATCCGGTTGGCCTTCAAACCGGGTTGGTTATCTAATCTAGTTAAGGACTGAATCAGGTTGGCATTCCAACCGGGTTACGATTACAATTGGGTTAACAAGGTAACCAGGTTATATTTACAATCGGGTTGGCGTTACAATCGGGTTGGCGTTACAATCGGGTTGGCGTTACAATCGGGTTGGCGTTACAATCGGGTTGGCGTTACAATCGGGTTGGCGTTACAATCGGGTTGGCGTTACAATCGGGTTGGCGTTGCAATCGGATTAGACTGAGGCGTTGTAAAGGAACGTTGTGTATGCCGACGATTGCTATTGCTTCGCCAAAGGGAGGGGCAGGGAAGAGCACGACTGCAGTGATCCTCGCGACCGAGTTTGCTCATGCTGGTGTCCCAGTGACCCTCTTGGATTGCGATCCTAACCGGTCGGTGAGCCTATGGGCTTCCCGCGGCAAACTCCCTGAAAAGATTGAGGTGATCGTCGACGTATCCGAATCGACCATCATTAAGACGATAAAGCAGTATGACCGTGATCAGCATATCGTCATTGTTGATCTTGAGGGCGTAGCGTCGCGCTTAATGTCGCGAGCCATTTCTCAAGCAGACCTCGTACTAACTCCAATGCGAGCGACTACGTTAGACGCAACCGTTGGTGCTAGAACGATTGGCCTGATAGCAGAGGAAGAAGAAGCGCTCGGTCGAAATATTCCTATGGCAATTGTTTTTACTATGACGAAAACTATTCGTTCGAAACAACATTCTGGAATTGTAGCTTCTCTTAAGGAAAGCGGCGTCGATGTAATTGAACCCGATTTGCTTGAACGGTCAGCATTCTCCGCACTTTTCGAGTTCGGAGGCGACCTATACACAATGCCAGCGCAGGGCAATGCGAACGCAGCCCGCGAAAACGCTGCAAAATTTACCCAAGCGGTCTTGAACCGTCTCATGCAAGGAGGCGATAATGTCTGATAGCGCCCCATTCAAAATTGATATTGGAGGGCTTCGCTCCAAGAACAAGCCAGCTGACAATCGTTCTGTTGCTGCCGCCGACGCCGCAGCAACAGAGCATGGGTTTTTGCCTCGCGACCCAGTCAGAAGACGGGGAGGGCGGAGTCCAAGCCCGAGAACAGGTCAGATTCACGCCAAAGTACTCCCCGACGTCGCCGATGGCGTTGCAGAGGAGGCCCAGCGGCGTGGTGTTACTCAAGGGGTGGTTATTGAAGATGCTTGGGCGTTGTACGAACAGCACACGCGTTCAAAGTAATTATAAATTAGGCTACTCGGTAGCGGGGACGGAGATGCTTTTTCAATTAAGAGTCCGTTTGAGAATGGTCAGGGATGTACGATCCGGCGGAGCATGAGGTGAATAGCCCCTAGTTTTCTAGACGCCTTGAGCCATCAAAGCCTGCTGCCGTTCGAACTCGACGGGCGACAGCATCCCGTTCCTGACATGCTTGCGGATCGGGTTGTAGAACATCTCGATGTAATCGAACACGTCCTGCCGCGCTTCTTCGCGCGTTTTACAGGTGCGTCGCCGGATGCGCTCACGCTTGAGGAGATTGAAGAAGCTCTCGGCGACGGCGTTATCGTGGCAGTTTCCCCGCTGGCTCATGGAGTGCTCCAGATTGTGAGCCCGGGTGAAGGCAGACCAGTCCATACTGGTGAACTGCGAACCCTGATCCGAATGGATCAGCACGCGGTTCTTCGGCTTACGCCGCCAGACCGCCATGTGCAGGGCCTGCAAAACCACATCGGTTGTCTGACGGCTTTGCAGCGACCAGCCCACCACGCGACGGGAGTAGAGGTCGAGCACGACCGCCAGATAGGCGAAGCCTTCCATCGTGCGGATATAAGTGATGTCCGTCACCCAGGCGCGATTAGCCTGCGGCACGTCGAACTGGCGATCCAAAGTGTTCGCAGCAACGGCCGAAGGCCTTCCTCCTGAGCTGCCTGGACGCCGCTTGTAGCCGATCTGCGCCTTGATGCCTGCCAGGTTGGTCAGGCGGGCAACGCGATTGGGACAACAGGTCTCGCCCTGATCGAGCAGATCGTCGTGCAACTTGCGATACCCATAGACCTTGCCGCTGTCGCTCCAGGCCTGCCGGATCAATGCAATCTGCCGAGCATCTTCTTGCGCTCGCCGGCTCAGCGGCGCTTTGCGCCAGGCATAGAAACCGCTGGGCTGGATCGCCAGGCACCGGCACATCGCGCGGACGCCAAACTGGTTCTGATGCTCCGCGACAAAGGCGTATCTCACTTGGCATCCCTGGCGAAATACGCGGTGGCTTTTTTTAAGAGCCCGTTTGAGAATGGGTTGAAGTACGCTCTGCGGCATGATTCAGAGTTGGGATGTGGACCCGAGAAAGCCGCGGCCGGATGGCTGGATTTGAACGACGAGCGAAGCGCTATCCAACCGATTTGACGGACGAGGAATGGCGGTTCGTCCAGCCTTTCCTGCCGCCAGTTCCAAAACGCGGGCGCAAGCCGAAGACCGATCTTCGCGAGGTGCTCGACGCATTACGCTATCTTGCCCGGACGGGGGGTGGCTGGCGGATGTTGCCGAACGACTTTCCGCCGTGGCAAACGGTATATTGGTGGTTCCGCCGCTTCGTACGCCGGCTGCTGTTCCGCACGATCCACGACGTCACGCTGATGCTCGACCGCGAGCGCGAAGGACGCGAACAAAGCCCGAGCGCCGCCGTTGTCGATAGCCAGTCGATCAAGGCGCCAGCGGCGCAAAAGCGTGGGTTCGATGCCGGAAAGAAGGTGGTCGGCCGCAAGCGACACATCGCCGTCGATACCGACGGCAGGCTGCTGATGGTCAATCTCACCACCGCCGACATTTCCGATAGCGCCGGGGCTCAGGCGATCGTGGCAACCATTCGAAAGCGGTGGCCGTGGCTCAAGCATCTGTTCGCCGATGGTGCCTATGACCGTACCCGCCTCATGGATGCCGCTGCGTATCGCGACTTCGTCCTCGAGATCATCCGCCGCACCGATAAGGATCCCGGCTTCAAGGTCCTGCCCCGGCGCTGGGTCGTCGAGCGCACCTTCGGATGGATGACCAGATGGAAACGCCTCGTTCGCGATTACGAACAGCGCCTCGACGTCTCCGAGGCCATGATCCATGTCGCCCTCGGTAGCCTCATGCTGCGCCGGATCGTACATCCCTGACCATTCTCAAACGGTCTCTAAGATGTCTCGCTCCTCGGTCACCCGAGCCAACTCGCGCTTCAACTGGCGGATCTCGGCGTCCTTATTGGCATCGCCCGACGCCACCTTCGCAAACTGCTTCTTCCACGCATACAGCGAGTGCGGGCTGACGCCGAGGCGCTGCGAAACCTCCGCTACCGGGTAACCCCGCTCCATGATCTGCACCACCGCGTCACGCTTGAACTCATCGCTGAAATTGGGCTTCCCCATCGTCGCCTCCTATCCTCAAAATTAGGATTGAAGGCGTCCAGAAATCTAGGGGCTATTCAGGTTCTGGCTCTTCGAGATACCGCTCATCCCCATGACCTTGACCAGATCATTGACCGAGCGGGTCGAGATGCCCTGAATGTAAGCCTCCTGCCGACCGCGGTCAGCGCCTTCTCGACAAGTCGGCGCGATTCGAGGAAGGCCAAGTAATAGCTGCCGGTCCGCAAGCGGGGGATGCGCAACTCCACCGTGCCGGCCCGCGTCTCCCAGTCGCGCTCGCGGTAGCCGTTGTGCTGTGCGAGCTGGTCGCTGCTCTTCTCGCCATAGCCAGCGCCGGTTAGACTGCCGATCTCTAGGTCCATCAGCCGCTGCGCGGCAAAGCCGATCATCTCGCGCAGAAAACCAGCGTCCGCGCTCTTTCCCAACAGCGCCTGTAGGTTCATCGTATCGTCGGTCATCGGGATCTCCGTCGGTTAAGTTTCGCAACCCAAACCTATCCGAACTGACGTGACCCCCGTTTCTTCATCCAGTTGGAACTAGAGACCGGTCCTTGAAGGGACGGACGGAATGAAGCGGAAGCAGTTTTCGGAAGAGCAGATCATTGGCATTCTGAAGGAAGCCGAGGCGGGC